>NZ_LIQX01000029.1 GCF_001418475.1 Streptomyces ossamyceticus
ACCGGGGCCGCCGCCAGGGCGAGGCACGGGCGCTGGCACAGCGGGAGACCGCGAAGACGCCGGCCGAGCCCGGCGCCGAAGAGGTCTGACGCCCCGTGCTGCCGATCGACGAGGCGGCGCACAGCAGTCGCTGGCGCCGCCGCCATCCCGTGGACAAGGCCGTGCTCGGGCTCGGCCTCACCGTGCTCGCGATCTCGCTGCCGCCCTGGCCCGGCGCGGCCCTGGTCCTGCTGACGTCGCTGGTCGTGCTGCTGGGACCGGCCGGCGTGCCGCGTCGCCGGCTGTGGCGCGCCTACCGGGTGCCGCTCGGGTTCTGTGTGACCGGGGCGCTGCCACTGCTCGTCCAGGTCGGCGGGCCCGACGGTTTCATGACCCTCGCCGAGGGTGGTCCGGTCCGTGCGGCGGAGCTGCTGCTGCGGACCTCCGCCGCCTCCCTGGGCGTCCTGCTGTTCGCCTTCACCACCCCCATGTCGGATCTGCTGCCCCGGCTGGTGCGGGCCGGGGTGCCCGCGCCGGTCGTGGACGTCGCCCTGGTGACGTACCGCATGAGCTTTTTGCTCCTGGACTCCGTACGTCGCATCCGTGAGGCGCAGGCGGCCCGGCTGGGGCACACCACGCGGGCCGCCACCTGGCGGTCGCTCGCCGGGCTCGGCGCGACCGCGTTCGTGCGGGCCTTCGACCGGGCGGCGCGGCTCCAGACGGGGCTCGCCGGGCGGGGCTACGACGGGACCCTGCGTGTCCTGGTGCCCGAGGCGCGGGTCTCCGTCCGCTTCACCACGGTCAGTGTGGTCCTCCTCGCGGCCGTGGCCGCTCTCACCTTCGTCCTGGAAAGGCCGCTGACATGAGCGAGCCCGTACTGGTCGCCCTGCGGGGCGTGTCCTTCGCGTACGAGGACGGCCCTGCCGTGCTCAGCGATCTCGACTTCGAGGTACGGGAGGGCCGCGCGCTGGCCCTGCTGGGCCGCAACGGCAGCGGCAAGACGACGCTGATGCGGCTGCTCAGCGGCGGACTGCGGCCCCACTCGGGCGAGTTGACGGTCGAGGGTCGGACGGTGTCGTACGACCGCAAGGGCCTGACCGGGCTGCGGACGACCGTCCAGCTGGTGGTGCAGGACCCCGACGACCAGCTGTTCGCGGCGTCGGTCGCCCAGGACGTGTCGTTCGGGCCGCTGAACCTCGGGCTGCCCGACGACCAGGTGCGGGTACGGGTGGACGAGGCGCTCGCCGCGCTCGGTGTCTCCGCCCTCGCCGACCGGCCCACCCATCTGCTCTCCTACGGCCAGCGCAAGCGGACCGCGATCGCCGGCGCCGTGGCGATGCGGCCCCGGGTGCTGATCCTCGACGAGCCGACCGCGGGCCTCGACCCCGACGGGCAGGAACGACTGCTCGCCACCCTGGACGGGCTCCGCCGGTCCGGCACGACCGTGGTGATGGCCACCCACGACGTCGATCTGGCACTGCGGTGGGCCGACGACGCGGCGCTGCTCACCCCGGCCGGCGCGCGGACGGGCCCGGTGGCCGCGATGCTGGCCCGCACGGACCTCCTCGAACAGGCGGGGCTGCGCCTCCCCTGGGGCATCGCGGTCACCCGGCTCCTGCGCGAGCAGGGGCTGTTGACCGACGGGGCACCCGGTCCGCGCACCCCCGACGAGCTGGCCGCGCTGGTCGGTGCCGCTCCCCCGGTGCCGGCCGACGGCTGACCCCGGCCGCACAGCCGGGGTGGGAGCGTCGGCGCCGACGGGTCAGATCCGCAGGCCATAGGTGCGGACGGCGCAGCCCGCGAGGACGTCGTGGCGTTCGGCCGGGCTGAGCCCGGAGACCAGTGTCTCGGCCGTGGCCAGCACTTCGCGGTAGTCGGAGGCGAGCCGGCAGACGGGCCAGTCGGAGCCGAACATCAGCCGGTGGGGGCCGAACGCGTCCAGGACCGTGGCCGCGTACGGCTGGAGATCCGCGACCCGCCAGGTGCCCCGGTCGGCCTCGGTGACCAGACCGGAGAGCTTGCAGACGGTGTTAGGGGTCCTTTCACTATGAGCGTCCGATCAGGGCGCGTGGTCTGGTGCCGTGCATCGCAAGGCGCCGGAGCGCCCTCGTGGCGGGCCACGTGGGCGTTTCGGCAACGCGGCGAGGTGCGGTGCCAGACCACGCGCCCCGGACGGGCATAGTGAAAGGACCCCTTAGGCAGGGCGGCCAGCCGCCGTATCTCCCCTGCCCACGGCTCCAGTCCACCGGAGGCGACGGGCGGTTTGGCCAGGTGGTCGAGGACGAAGGTGAGCCGGGGCAGCCGCCGGGCGGCCTCCACCGCGGCCGGGAGCTGGTGGGGTTTCACCAGCAGGTCGTGGACGAGGCCCGCGTCGGCGACGGCGGCCAGGCCGCGCAGCACGTCGGGGCGTGTCAGCCAGCGGGGGTCCGGTTCGCCCTGCACCTGGTGGCGGATGCCCACCAGGTGCTCACCGCCCGGCCCTTCGCGCAGCCCGTCGAGGGTGTCGGCGACCTCGGGCGAGGTGAGGTCGGTCCAGCCGACGACCCCGGCGACCAGGTCGCTCCCGGCGGCCAGGGCGAGGAACTCGGGGGTCTCCTCGGCCACGGTGACCGTCTGCACCAGCACGGTGGCGGTGACTCCGGCGGCACGCGCTTCCGGTTCCAGGTCCGCGAGAGAGAAGTCGCGACGCAGCAGGGCGAGTTCGGGATCGGTGATCCAGTCCTGGTCGCGGACGGCGAGGTCCCAGACATGGTGGTGGGCGTCGACGATCCCGACGCCCCGGCCCGTGCCCCCGCCGTCAACACCTGTGACCGTGGCGCCGATACCCGAGGGCGTGCCGGTGTCCGTCCCGCTCACAGTTCCCACACCACGGGCAGTGACGCGTCGGAGCCGTCCGCGGAGTAGTCGTGGACGACGTCCAGGAGGTCGGCCATGCGGGCCTGCCAGGCGATGTTGACGGGCAGCTTCTCCAGCTCCGCGATCATCGCCGGGTAGTCCTCGACCTCCAGGAGGTGGAAGAGGTCGGTGCGGCTGCGCCAGATGGTCCACGCGCTGACCCCGGCGGCGCGGATCGCGGCGGTCAGTTCCTCGGGCACCTCGCGGTGCGCCGCCTCGTACTCGGCGACGCGGTCGGCACGGACCTTGGTGTGCAGGGCGACCCTCACGACGGCTCCTTCGGCGACGGGGATCCCTCGACGGGCGTGTCCAGCGGCGTCTCCGGGGGCGTCGTCCGGGGTGTGGGCACCGGGACGTCCGGGGCGAGCAGACCTTCCGCGCGCAGCTCGTCCCAGAGGGCGGCCGGCACGGGGGCCCTCAGCTGCTCCACCGTGTCGCGCACCTCGTCGGTGGAGCGGGCTCCGGTGAGGACGCTCGCGACCGCCGGGTGGCCGAGCGGGAAGTGGAGGGCGGCGGCGCGCAGGGGCACGCCGTGGCGTTCGGTGACCGCCTTGAGCCGGCGGGCCCGGTCGAGGACGGGCTCCGGGGCGGGCGCGTAGTCGTAGGTGGCGCCGGGGGCGGGATCGGTGAGGAGGCCCGAGTTGAGGACGCCGCCGATGAGGACGCTTCTGCCGCGGGCTGCGGCCTCGGGGAGCAGTTCGGTGAGGCCCTCCTGTTCGAGGAGGGTGTAGCGGCCGGCGAGGAGGACGACGTCGATGTCGGTCTCGCGCAGGAAACGGGCGGGGAGCGCGGACTGGTTCATGCCGACGCCGATCGCGCCGACGACGCCTTCGCCGCGGAGGCGTTCCAGTGCGGGGTACGCCTCGTCGAGGGCCTGCTCGGCGTGGTCGTCGGGGTCGTGGAGGAGGACGATGTCCACCCGCTCCAGGCCCAGACGGTCCAGGCTCGCCTCGAGGGAGCGGCGGACGCCGTCGGCGCTGAAGTCCCAGACGCGGCGCAGGGTCGCGGGGACGGCGAAGCCGTTGGCCAGGTCGTCACCGTCACCAGCGCCGTCACCAGCGCCGTCGGCGGGCACGAGCAGGCGGCCGACCTTCGTGGAGACGGTGTAGGTGTCCCGGGGGCGGTCGCGCAGAGCCTCGCCGAGGCGACGTTCGGACAGGCCGAGGCCGTAGTGGGGTGCCGTGTCGAACGTACGGATCCCGGCGTCCCAGGCGGTGTCGATCGCTGCGGCGGCCTCCTCGTCGGTCACCGGGCGGTAGAGGTTGCCGATGCCGGCGGCGCCGTAGGACAGTTCGGTGACCTCGACGTCGGTGCGGCCGAGGGTCCTGGTCCTCATGAGGCCGCCGGTCGGAGCCGGAGTCCCTGCATGCCGCCGTCGACGGCGAGGGAGGTGCCGGTGACGGAGGCCGCGGCGGGGCTCGCCAGATAGGCGATGGCGGCGGCGACCTCGTCGGGGGTGACGAGGCGTCCCATGGGCTGGCGGGCGTTGAGGGCGGCGCGCTCGGCGTCCGGGTCGTCGGCCGCGTCGAGGAGCCGGCCGACCCAGGGGGTGTCGGCGGTGCCGGGGTTCACGCAGTTGACGCGGATGCCCTCGCGGACGTGGTCGGCGGCCATGGCGAGGGTCAGGGAGAGGACCGCGCCCTTGCTGGCGCAGTACAGGGCGCGCTGCGGCAGCCCGGCGGTGGCGCCGATGGAGCAGGTGTTCACGATGGCCGCGTGGTCCGAGTTCCGCAGGTGCGGCAGGGCGGCGCGGCTGGTGCGCACGATGCCGAGGACGTTGACGTCGAGGACCTGGTGCCACTGTTCGTCGGGGTTGTCCTCGACGGTGCCGATGGCGCCGACGCCGGCGTTGTTGACGAGGATGTCCAGACCGCCGAGGTGTTCGACGGCGTCGCCCACGGCGGCTCGTACGGAGGCGTCGTCCGTGACGTCCGCCTTGAGGGCCAGCAGCGGCGGCGGGACGTCGGAGGGGTTCAGGTCGAACACGGCGACCCCGGCGCCCCGCGCGGCCAGCAGCCGGGCCGTGGCCAGTCCGATCCCGGACGCGCCACCCGTGACGATCGCGCGCAGCCCTGTCAGATCCGTCATGCGACTTCCTCCCGTCCAGCGAGGTCGGCGGCCCAGAACGTGCCGTCGGGGTAACGGTATTCGGCGAGCGACCCGGGGTGCATGGTGGCGGAGAAACCGGGGGTGCGGGGTGCGAGGTAGTGGCCCTCGCGCAGCACGACCGGGTCGGTGAAGTGCTCGTGGAGGTGGTCGACGTACTCGATGACCCGGTCGTCGGTGGTGCCGGAGAGGGCCAGGTAGTCGAACATCGACAGGTGCTGGACCAGTTCGCACAGGCCGACCCCGCCGGCGTGCGGGCAGACCGGTACGCCGAACTTCGCGGCGAGCAGCAGGATCGCGAGGTTCTCGTTGACGCCGCCGACGCGTGCGGCGTCGATCTGGAGGACGTCGATGGCGCCCGCTTGGAGGAGCTGCTTGAACACGATGCGGTTCTGGACGTGTTCGCCGGTGGCGACCTTCACGGGGGCGACGCCCTCGCGGACGGCGGCGTGGCCGAGGATGTCGTCGGGGCTGGTGGGTTCCTCGATCCAGTAGGGGTCGAACTCGGCGAGGGCGCGGGTCCATTCGACGGCCTCGCCGATGTTCCAGCGCTGGTTGGCGTCGATGGCGATGCGGACCTGGGATCCGACGGCGGCGCGTGCGGTGCGCATCCGGCGGACGTCGTCGGCGAGGTCGGCGCCGACCTTGAGCTTGATCTGGGTGAAGCCGTCGGCGACGGCCTGTTCGGCGAGCCGGGTGAGCTTGTCGTCGGGGTAGCCGAGCCAGCCCGGTGAGGTGGTGTAGCCGGGGTAGCCGCGCTCCAGCAGTGCCGCCTCGCGCTCGGCGAGCCCGGTCCTGCCGTCGCGGAGCATACGGAGGGCGTCCTCGGGGGTGAGGGTGTCGGCGATGTAGCGGAAGTCGATCTGGGAGACCAGCCACTCGGGGTCGGCGTGGGCGAGCAGTCGCCACAGCGGCTGGCCCTGCCGCTTGGCGGCCAGGTCCCACACGGCGTTGACCACGGCGCCGATCGCCATGTGCATCACGCCCTTCTCGGGGCCGAGCCAGCGCAGCTGGCTGTCGCCGATCAGGTCGCGGTTGAGGGAGCCGGGGTCGGCGCACAGCGCGTCCACCGAGCGGCCCAGGAGGTGGGGGCGGAGGGCGCCGACGGCGGCGACCTGGACGTCGTTGCCGCGGCCGATGGTGAACGTGAAGCCGTGGCCTTCGAGCCCGTCGCCGGCGTCGGTGCGCAGCACGACGTAGGCGGCGGAGTAGTCGGGATCCGGGTTCATGGCGTCGGACCCGTCCAGCTCCCGTGAGGTGGGGAACCGGATGTCGTAGGTGTCGACCGCGGTGATCCGGGCGGGGGTTGCAGTCAAGGGGGTGCCTTTCACGCTTGGCCGAAGGTCTGGCGCTGGCCTCCGAGCCCGTCGATCTCCAGCTCGACGGTGTCGCCGGCGCGGAGATAGGGGGTTCCGGGCAGGCCGAGGGCCACGCCCGCGGGCGTCCCGGTGTTGATCACGTCGCCCGGCTCCAGGACCATGTACCGGCTGAGGTAGGCCACGACCTGGTGGACCGGGAAGATCATGTCGCGGGTGTGGCCGTGCTGGCGCTTGACGCCGTTGACGCTCAGGCGCAGCTCCAGGTCCTGCGGGTCGTCGATCTCGTCGGCGGTGACCAGCCAGGGCCCCAGCGGGTTGAAGGTCTCGCAGGACTTGCCGAGGTCCCACTGGGACGAGTAGTCGAGCTGGAACTCGCGTTCGGAGACGTCGTGGCTGACCGCGTAGCCCGCGATCACCCCGGCCGCCTCGTCGGGGCCCTCCAGATAGCGGGCGCGGCGGCCGATCACGACGGCGAGCTCGACCTCCCAGTCGGTCTTCACCGAGCCGCGCGGGACGAGCACCTCGTCGTAGGGGCCAACGACCGTGCCCGGGTCCTTCATGAAGACGACGGGGCGTTCGGGGATCGCGGCCCCGGTCTCGGCGGCGTGGTCACGGTAGTTGAGGCCCACGCAGACGATCTTGCCGGGGCGGGCGACGGGGGCGCCGATCCGCAGGCCGCCGGGGTCGAGTTCGGGCAGCCCGCCCGCTTCGAGGGCGGCGCGGGCCCGCTCGACGCCGCCGGAGCAGAGGAAGGCGCCGTCGATGTCGGCGGTCACGGCGGACAGGTCCCGGATCCGGCCGTCATCCGTGCGGACCGCGGGGCGCTCCTCGCCGGGGGCGCCTACGCGTAGCAGTTTCACTGAGCAGTTCCCTTGCCATAGGAGATTCGAAGATCAGGAGATCAGGAGATCAGGAGTCATCGGAGGAATGGCGCACCGTGACTGTAGAGGCCGAACGGCGGGCTGACAACGTATTCCTCGGATGTATATGTCGGATGCAGTCGCTCCCCGCAGGTCAAAGGTCCTTCATGGACGAAATAGTCCTGCGGCCACTGAGGATGGCCGTCCGACCGCCGACGGAAATCACTGCGAACAACCTCTTGTCAGTGCCCGCAACGCCGTCGTAACGTCCTCGTCGTCCGAGATACATCGGAGGAATCGTTCCGCGGATTCCCATGGATTCCCATGGCGTAGTGGCTGCTCGAACTCCGCTGCTCGTACACCGGTTGACCCTCCCCCCTCCCCTCCCATCGGTCCGCGCATGCCCTCAGGCGGCTCCCCCGTCCTGGCTAAGGAGAGAACCCGGCCATGAAGTTCGCTCGCACCCGCTCCACCGCCGTAGCGGCCTGCGCCGTCGCTGCCCTCGGTCTGCTCACCGCGTGCAACCGCGACAGCTCCTCCGGCTCGGCGGGCTCGGGCGGTGACAAGCCCGCCATCGGCATCGACCTGCCGCGGTCCGACACGGACTTCTGGAACTCCTACGCGGACTACATGAAGAAGGACATCAAGACCGAGGGCGTCAACGCCCTGCCGCTCAGCAACTCGCAGAACGACGTCACCAAGCTCGTCGCCAACGTGCAGGTCTTCCAGAACACCGGTGCCAAGGCCGTCGTCATGGCTCCCCAGGACACCGGCGCCATCGCCTCCACCCTCGACACCCTCGCGTCGAAGAAGATCCCGGTGATCAGCGTCGACACCCGCCCCGACAAGGGCGACGTCTACATGGTGGTCCGCGCCGACAACCGCGCGTACGGCACCAAGGCGTGCGAGTTCCTCGGCGAGCGGCTCGGCGGCAAGGGCAAGGTCGCCGAGTTCCAGGGCTCCCTGGACTCCATCAACGGCCGCGACCGCTCCGAGGCCTTCGCCGCCTGCATGAAGGAGAAGTTCCCGAAGATCAAGGTCTTCGAGTTGCCCACCGACTGGAAGGGCGACGTGGCCTCCGCCAAGCTGCAGAGCCTGCTCGCCCAGCACCCCGACCTGAACGGCATCTACATGCAGGCCGGCGGTGCCTTCCTCCAGCCCACCCTGGCCCTGCTGGAGCAGAAGGGCCTGCTGAAGCCGGCCGGGCAGAAGGGGCACATCGCGATCGTCTCCAACGACGGCATCCCGCAGGAGTTCGACGCCATCCGCAAGGGCCAGATCGACGCCACCGTCTCCCAGCCCGCCGACCTCTACGCCAAGTACGCGCTGTACTACGCCAAGGCGGCCGCCGAGGGCAAGACCTTCGAGCCGGGCCCGACCGACCACGACTCCACCATCATCAAGATCCCGGGCGGGCTGGAGGACCAGCTGCCCGCCCCGCTGGTGACCAAGGACAACGTGGACGACAAGACCCTCTGGGGCAACACCGTCGGCTCGTGACCGGCCCGATCGGCGACCTCTCGTACGCACCCGACGAAGGACGGTACTGACCATGGCGGACACCGCGACCGCCCCGGCGGACGGCGGCGGGCCCGCGGCCGGCCGGAACCCCGCTCCGGTGGCCGAGGCCACCGGGATCACCAAGAGGTTCGGCGCGACCGTCGCCCTGCGCGACGCCCGTATCACCGTCGCCGCGGGCGAGTCGCACGCGCTCGTCGGGCGCAACGGCGCCGGCAAGTCGACGCTCGTGTCCATCCTGACCGGCCTCCAGCACGCCGACACGGGCACGCTGCGCTTCTCCGGCGCACCGGCGCCCGCCGTCGGCGACATCGACGCCTGGCGTTCACGGGTCGCCTGCGTCTACCAGAAGTCGACGATCATCCCGGACCTGACCGTCGCCGAGAACCTCTTCCTGAACCGGCAGAGCGCCGGGCCGCTCCAGCCCATCCGCTGGAAGCAGCTGCGGCGGCGGGCGGAGGAACTGCTCGGCGAGTACGGCGTGGACGTCGACGCCGCCGCGCGGGCGAAAGACCTCACGGTCGAGCAGCGGCAGTTCGTGGAGATCGCCCGGGCCCTGTCGTTCGGGGCGCGCTTCATCATCCTCGACGAGCCGACCGCGAAGCTCGACGCCCGCGGCATCAACCGGCTGTTCGACAAGCTCCGCGACCTCCAGCGGCAGGGCGTGGCCTTCCTGTACATCTCCCACCACCTCCAGGAGGTGTACGACCTGTGCGCCACGGTCACCGTCTACCGCGACGCGGCGCACATCCTGACCGCGCCCGTCGCGGAGCTCGGCCACCGGGCGCTCGTGGAGGCGATGACCGGGGAGTCCACGACGACCGCCGCGGAGATCGTGGAGAACCGGGGCCCGGTCGCGTCCGACGCCGCCGAACTCCTGGCCGTGCGCGGCCTCACCCTGCCCGGCGCCTGCCGGAACCTGTCGCTGACCGTGCGGGCCGGTGAGGTCGTCGGCCTGGCCGGGGCGACGGCCAGCGGCAATGTACGGGTCGGTGAGGCCATAGCCGGTCTGCACCCCGCCGAGGAGGGCACCGTCTCGGTCGGCGGCCGGGGCGTCCGCACCGGAGACGTCCCGTCGGCGCTCGCCGTGGGCGTCGGCCTGGTCCCCGAGGACCGGCATCTGCAGGGCCTGGTGAACAACCGCAGCGTGGCGGAGAACGCGACGCTCACCGTCACCGACCAGCTCGGCCCGTACGGCACCGTGCTGCCGGCCCGCACCCGGGTCTTCGCGCAGCGCATGATCCGGGCCCTCGACATCAAGACGCCGGGTGCGGCGACCCCGGTCTCCGCCCTTTCCGGCGGCAACCAGCAGAAGGTCGTCGTGGCCCGCGCGCTGGCCACCGACCCCAGGGTGCTGGTGGCGATCCGCCCCACCAACGGCGTGGACGTCAAGTCCAAGGAGTTCCTGCTGCGCCGGATCCGCGAGGTCGCGGACGGCGGGAAGGCCGCGCTGATCGTCTCCGACGAGCTGGACGACCTCCGGGTGTGCGACCGGGTCGTCGTCATGTTCCACGGCCGTGCGGTCGCCGAGTTCGACCGCGGCTGGACGGACGAACAGGTGGTCGCCGCCATGGAGGGCGTGGCCGGCCGGACCGGAACGTCCGACGAGAGCGCGGGCGACCGCACCGAGGCGCCCGGAGGCGGGACCGACCGCACCGCAGCATCCGACACCACCGAAGAGCACGGAAGGTAGCCATGTCCGCCACCACTGATGTCACCGACCCCGCAGCGGGCGTGGCACGGGAGACCGCGGGCGGCAAGCGCCGCGGGCTCGACCTCGACCGCTTCCGTGAGCTGTCCCTGGTCCCGGCCATCCTCGTGCTGGGGCTGATCGGGTTCATCGTCTCCCCGGCCTTCCTGACCGCCGACAACCTCATCGGTGTGGCCCAGCAGTCCACCGAGCTGAGCCTGCTGGTCCTCGCCACCGCGCTGATCCTGATCGCCGGACGGATGGACCTGTCGCTGGAGTCCACCATCGGCGTGGCCCCGGTCATCGCCGTCTGGTTGGTCCTGCCGACCAGCGGCGCCCGGTTCACGGGGCTCGGCCTGCTCCCGGAGTGGACGGCCGTCCCGCTCTGTCTGCTGGTGGGCGTGGTGATCGGCGCCGTCAACGGCTTCCTGATCCTCAAGCTGCGCCTCAACGGGTTCATCGTCACCCTCGGCATGCTGACGATGCTGCGGGGCCTGCAGGTCGCCCTCTCCGAGGGCCAGTCCATCGTCGAGCTCCCCTCCTCGTTCACCTATCTGGGCAAGGCGTCGTGGCTGGGCGTACCGGCCGCGATCTGGATCTGCGTGCTGCTGTTCGCGGCGGGTGGGAGCGCGCTGGCCTGGCTGCGGCACGGCCGGGCGCTGTACGCGATCGGCGGCAACGCGGAGGCCGCGCGCACCGCCGGCATCCGGGTCGACCGGATCGTGTGGGTGGTGCTGATCCTCGGCAGTGTGCTGGCCGCGTTCGCCGGCATCCTCTACAGCGGGCACTACGGGTCGATCTCGGCCACCCAGGGCAGCGGCTGGATCTTCCAGGTGTTCGCCGCGACCGTCATCGGCGGGGTGAGCCTGAACGGCGGCAAGGGCTCCGTGTTCGGCGCGCTCACGGGTGTGCTGACGCTGCAACTCGTCGTCAATGTGATGACGTTGGCGGGGGTGCCGCCGCTGTGGAACCAGTTCCTCAACGGAGCGATCATCATCGTCGCGCTGATCATCTCCCGCTTCGCCTCGGGTGAGAAGCAGGAGTAGACGCGGCCGCGGGCGGCCCGCCCCGGCGGAGCCGCCCTTCCCCGGCCCCGGCACTGGGAGGGACCCTCGTGGCACTGACGGACGAGGCGATGGACAAGATCAAGGCGATGATCGTCGCCGGTGAGCTCGCGCCCGGCTCCCGGCTGCCCAAGGAAGAGGTCCTCGCCGGCCAGCTCGGTCTGTCCCGCAGTTCACTGCGGGAGGCGGTGCGGGCGCTGACCGCGATGCGGATCCTGGTCACCCGGCAGGGCGACGGCACCTATGTCTCCAGCCTGGAGCCCCATCTGCTGCTGGAGTCGCTCTCCTTCGCCTCGGACGTCTCCCAGGGGCAGACGGCCCTGCAACTGCTCCAGGTACGACGGCTGCTGGAGCCGCAGGCGACGGGGCTGGCCGCCGCGCTGCTCACCGCCGACGACCTCCGGGAGCTGGGGTCCGTCCTGGAGCGGTCCCGGGCGGCGGCGACGGTCGAGGAGTTCGTCGCCCACGACATCCTGTTCCATCTGCGGATCGTCGAGGCGGTCGGCAACCCGGTGCTGTCCATGCTGCTGCGGGTGCTGTCCACCCGCACCCAGCGGGCCCGTATCGTCCGGGGCACGCGCACCGAGCGTGCCGTGGAGCACGCGCACCGGGAGCACGACGAGATCCTCCGCGCGCTGCGGACCCGTGACGCCCAGCTGGCGGTGTCCGCGGCCACGGTGCACGTGGCCGCGGTCGAGCAGTGGCTGGCCGCCGGGCTCGTCGACGATCCCCTCTGCGCGGCGGAGGACTGACCTCACCGGTCGGCGGCGTCCACCACGTCACCGAGGTCCACGAACTTGAAGCCGGTGGCCGTGCGGGTGCCGCCGTCGCCGTCCGGCACCGCCGGGGTCTCCTGTCCGTCCTGGACGACGAGGAGGCCGCGCGGATAGCGGCGGCCCAACGGGGCGTTGAGGACCGCGGCACCGTCGCACTCCTGCACGCCGTCGAGGGTCGGCGTCGCGGCTCCGATCCGGAAGCCGCCCTCGTACTCGTTGTCCTCGCTCACCTCACGGTCGTACAGGGCGAAGGTGTCGTCGCCCTGGCTGGAGGCGAGCAGGTGGCCGTCGCCGTCCCGCTCCTGAAGGAGCGTCAGGCCCTCGACGTCGGACGACAGCCGCTTACCGCCGTAGCCGGGGTCGGTGCCCGGCACGCATTCCTCGGTCTCCTCGTCGTAGGTGCCGGGGACTCCGTACTCCTTCACCTTGTCGACGAGGACGGGCCTGCCGGTGAGGTCGGCGCGCAGCCGCCAGATGCCGATGTCCTCCTGGCCGGCGTAGAGCGTGCCGGTGGCCGGGTCGACGACCATGCCCTCGACCTGCGGGAGTTCACCGGGCTCGGCGCAGGGGCGCCAGGTGGTGCCGTCGGGCAGCCGGAAGGAGGACGGCAGGTCGAGGGTGCGGACCGTGCGGTAGCCGACCCTGCCGTGCGCGGCGGGGACGAGTTCCAGCAGGGCGAGTCGGGTGCGTTCGCGTCGGCTGACCAGGGCGTAGGCGCGGCCGCTGGTGCGGTCGGTCCAGGTGGCGAGGCCGTACGCGGTGCGCTGGTCGTTGATCTCGGCCTGGTCGGCGGAGAACACGGGGGCGGCGGCCGGGTCGGTGATGTCGGTGAGGGGGCCGCCGGGCCGGTCGGGGTCGACGCGGTAGACGCGCAACCGGTCGTTGCCCCGGTCGCTGACGACGGCGACGTCGGCGCGGCCGGCGGTGGTGCGCAGGCCGGTGACGAGGTCGACGTTGTTGTACCGTCCCGGCGCGTCGTCCTCGGCCGGGGGCTTCGGGGCGGGCAGGGACTGCACCAGGCGGGCGTCGAGGTCGTAGACCCGCAGGCCGCCCTCCTTGGCGGTGGCGACGACCAGGCTGCGGCCGGGGTCGGCGGGGTTCCGCCAGATCGCCGGGTCGTCGGCGTCGGAGTTGCCGCCGGCCTCGTCGTCGTGGAGGGCGGCGGTCTCACCGGTGGCGGTCACCACGGGCAGGGCGGACGTGCCCGCACCGGCGGGAGCCGCCGTGAGCAGGGCGGTCAGCGCGGTACCGGTGGCCAGGGCCGCGACTCGCCGAGTGGTGCGGGGCGTTCTCACAGGCGCTTCCTTACCGTCGATCGGAGGTCGGCAGAGCGTGCGCGCACCCCTGCCGATTGTCGGGGACATGCAGATGGTGCGGAGGGAAGCTTGCGCGCGGGCAGACACGATCTGGCCATGCCATGACCAAAGCCCCGTGGGGTCCGCCGTCGTGTCCCGGTGCGCCTTCGCCGACGGTCCGATCGGCCCCGGTTTCCGTACAGCCCTCGGCACGAGGCGCACGGCGGACCTATCGTGTAAGAAGCACAGTTTCGCCGCGTTCCGCTCCTGCCCTCCGCGGGGGACCCCATGAAGGTCGAACTGGTTCAACAGGCCGCCGACGCGCTGTTCGGCGTCCCGGACACCGTCCACGAGGAGCTCGTCGCCCTCATCGAGGCGGTGGCCGAGGAACCGAGGATCCAGGTCAGGGAACTGGCCGCGGTGTTCGGCGACTGGTGCTGGCTCGTCTACACGGTCCACGGCGACGTGATCGAGGTGCTGGACGTCGGCTGCGCCCGCTGACGCGGCCACGGCCGTGAGGCCGGAGGGGCAGAAGGCGCGTTTCGTCGCGGGGCGCGCCACTCCGGTGCTCGCGTCGGCTCACCGCGCCGTCCCGGCGGCGACCCCGGGCTGCTCGTCCGTCTCAGGAACGGTGTCAGCCGTGCCGGGCCGGTCCGCGCCGACCCGTCTCAGGACGAGTGCGGCCGTCGTGGCCAGGACGACGAGGGCGGCGCCCGAGAGGACGAAGGCGTGGGCCGCTCCGACGAGGCCGATGGTCGTGGAGGCCACGAAGGGCGAGACCGTCAGGGCGCCGGCGATACCGGCCTCCCACAGGCCGAGCGCCTTCGCGAGATGACGGTCGGGGACGCGCCGCTGCACCAGCGCGATCAGCGGAATGTCCGTCAGGGCCGAGGCCAGCCCCGTCGCGGCCAGGAGGAGGGCCGCCAGGGCCGTGGAGGTGACGGTTCCCAGCGGGGCGCGGAAGATCCCGAGCACGGCCCAGGCCAGCACCGCCGCCAGGGCCGGCCGGCGGATCGGCAGCCGGGCCAGCAACAGCGCGCCGGCCACCTCGGCCACGCCCGCGACGCCCAGCAGCAGCCCGTACTGGCCGCCCTGTCCCACGACGGTCACCAGACCCACCGTCAGGAACCCGTTGGCCAGGGCCAGTGCGAGCACGAAGGTCACGATGACGACCAGGACCTCGGGGGCGGCGCGCACGGCCCCCAGGCCGGCCGCGAGATCGGCCCACAGGCCCGTCCGTTCGCGGGCCGGTGCGGGGCGCCGGACACGGAGGCCCGCGAGGGCGGCCGCCGACGCCAGGAACGTCAGCCCGTTGACCACCAGTGCCCACTGGAGCGAGGCATGGGCGAGCAGCGGCGCGAGCATCAGCGGGCCGACGAAGAAGGCCGCCCTGAAGGCCACTTGGAGGAGACCGTTGGCCTGCTGGAGGGCCTCGGCGGGCACGATCTGCGGGACGATGGCGTTGCGGGCGGGGGCGAACGGGGCGCCGAGCAGCGCCAACAGGGCCGTGGTCGCCACCAGGACGGGCAGGTTCAGCAGCCCGAGGTACAGCAGGACGGCGCCCGCCGCGACCACCACGACCCGGGCCAGATCGGTGGCGATCATCAGCTTCCGGCGGTCGTGGCGGTCGGCGTACGAGGCGAAGACGAAGGTGGCGAGGAACGCGGGCGCGAAGGCGGAGACGCCCACGAGGGCCACGGCGGCCGGGTCCTTCGTCAGGGTCCAGGCCAACCAGGCGGTCGAGGCGGTGTACAGGCCGTCGCCGAAACGCGATACGCCCTGACCGACGAAGAGAAGCAGGAAGTCGCGGTCTCTCAGCAGTGACATGGCGCCACTGTCGGGCCGCCGCCGGGCGGTGATCCACTTATTAGGCAGATGGCTAATCACTCCGCGCGGGTCGGTCGTGCCGTCGGCCGTCCGGGTCGTCCGGGTCGTCGTCGTGGCGCAGGAAGCTCTCCAGTCCGGGAGTGAGGCCCGCCACCTGACCGGGCACGATCCGGTACAGGACGTAGTAGCCCTCGCGTCGGCGCTCCAGCAGTCCGGCGTCCGCCATCACCCGCAGATGTTTCGACAGCGCGGCCTCGCTCACGCCCACGAGCGGCGCCAACTCCTGCGTGCTGCGCGGTCGTTCGGCGATGAGCCGCAGGGCGCGCAGGCGGGTGTCGTCGGCGAGGGCCCGCAGGATCCCGACGAGCCGGGCCGGCGGGATGCGCGGGCGGGCCTCCCTGGCGATGGAGGAGACGGGGAAGACCAGGCCGAGGGGCCACGGTCCGTCGCAGTTCACCCGGACGTGCGGCCAGACGTAGGTGCTCGGTGCGAGGAGAAGCGTGTCGTCCGTACCGATGACGACCTCGTGGTCGTGGGGGCGCTCCAGCCAGAACCGCTCGGCCCGGTGATCGCTCCGTACCTCGGGCCACAGGCCGCGGAGCATCCCGTACAGGCCGCTGTGCGCGATCTGCTGTCCCGCCTCGCTGACACCGGCGGCCAGGTCGGGCTCGATGCGGGCCCATTCGTCCTCGAACGCCTCGCGCCAGTAGCGCTCCAGCATGTCCAGGAACCGCTCCAGCAGGGCGCGGGGGTCGTCCAGGAGCATCGCGGCCATCGCGGGGTCGCTGTCCCGCAGGGCCAGGGCGCGCAGCCGTTCACGGAGGTCCGGGCGGTGCAGCAGCCGTGGGTCCCTGCCCCCTCCGTCGTCGTCCGGCCAGGGGGTGAGCAGGGGGACGGCGAACTCCAGGCGGATCAGGTCCGGGTCCGCCGTCCGCAGGGCCGCCAACTCCTCCCGGAAGTCCCGCAGTCCGCCGGTGGGACGGGGGAAGAGGAACTCGGGGAAGTACGAGCGCACCGCGTACGCGAACGCCTCGATCTCCCTCTTCAGCGCGGGTGACAGTCGCCGCATCGCGCGCACCCAGCCGTGCTGGACGGGGTGGTGTTTCGGCTCCACCAGCACATGGAGACTGAGGACGGCTTCCATCGCCGGCGAGTAGGCGAAGCCCACCCGCTCGGCCCCGTCGGCGGGCACCCGGAACACGATCGTCATGACCCGTCATCCTCGTCGTGCCGCCCCGCAGGTCAACCGGGACACGCCCCGCGGCGCGGGCATGCGCCCTCCCGTCCGGCGGACCACCGGTCGGGAGGGCGCGGGGTGTCACGGTCGGACCGGTCGGGTCAGCTCGTCACCCGGAAGGTGGCGTCGCCGCGTCCGGTGGCGTTGGTGATGGGGTCGAGGCGGAGTTGGTAGGCGTAGTGGCGGATGTAGCGGTCGGGGTGGTTGTACGACTGGAACGAGGACCAGCCGGCGTCTGCGAGCCCGGCGACCTTGTTGAAGGTGGCGTCCGCGGCGAACTGGGCGGTGCCGTCGTTGTACGCGAGCTGGAAGTCGTAGGTGGAGTGGCGCAGGAAGTAGCCGGGGAAGTTCACCGACTCGAAGGAGACGGTGCCGGAGCCGGTGAGGCCGGGCCTGAGCCGGAACCGGGAGTCGTCGAGGGGGCTGACGTTCGGGTCGATCCGTGCGTCGAAGTCGGCGTGCCGTACGTAGCGGTCCTGGAAGTTGAACGACTGGAGCCGGTTGGCGGGGGTGTTCGCGTACCGGGTGAGCACCCGGCTCTGCTCGGCGGCCGTCAGGGTCAGGATCGAGCCGTGGCGCTTCTTCGTGCCGCCCAGGTCGTAGCTTCCCGACGCCGGCAGTCGGTAGGTGGAGGTGCTGCTCGGGTCGGTCGTGAAGACGGGCAGGTAGCCGCGGCCGGAGGAGTACTGGTCGAGGTAGAGCGTCCACTCGTTGCGGTCACGGAACTTCATCCACATCGGGCCCTCGACCTGGGCGCCGGTCAGGCCGATCCCGGAGAGGTTGCCGATGGTGGTCCACGTCCCGAGGATCGAGTTGCTGCCTTCGAGGGTGATCTGGCCGTCGCCGGAGGCCCGCACGTAGCGGTGGGCGCCGACGCCCGCCGGCATCTCGACGATCTGCGTGTCGATGATCTCCTGGGCGCCGGGCCGCTCGATGTAGGTCTGCGGGGTGGTGATGGAGCGGAAGTCGCTGGTGCGGGCGTAGAAGATGCGGTGCTTCGTCGCACCGTTCTGCGGCACGTTCGTCGCCCAGTACAGGACGTAGTCGTTGGTGGCCGGGTTCCAGATCGCCTCCGGCGCCCAGGCGTTGCGTCCGTCGGGGATCGCGCCGGCGACGTTCAGCAGCCACGGCTGCGACCAGGTGACCAGGTCCCTGGACTCCCACACGACGAGGTTGCGGCTGCCGTCGTTGATGGCCTGACTCCAGGTCTGGCCGCAGTCGATGCACAGATCGGTGGCGATGATCCAGTACTTGCCGCCGTCGGGAGAGCGCACCAGTGCGGGGTCGCGCACGCCGCGGGTGCCCACCGTCGAACGCAGCGTCATGCCGCCGCCGTTGAGGTCGTTCCAGTGCAGGCCGTCGGTGCTGTGGGAGAAGTAGATCTGCTGCCCGGTCGCTCCCTCCCCGATGAAGTGCGTCATCAGATAGCCCGGGTCGGCCGCGGCCGCCCTGTCCGGTGCCGTCAGCACCTGGCCGGTGAGGACGAGGGCGACAGCGACCAGCATCGCCGCCAGCCGGGAGAGAACCGCGGACATGTACGTCTCCTGTCTCTGTGCGGGCACCACCGTGGAGACCCGACGAACGCCATCCCGAGGTGTTCGACTTCTCGGACACCGTTCGCAAGACCGGCCAGACGGTAAGGGTGAGCTGAACGAGGCGTCAATACTTCTCACACGACGAACTCCCCGGCCCGCTCGCTCAGTTGGGCCGGGGAGTCCGGGTGCCGGGTGGTCCGCGCTGGGACCGCCGGTCGTGTCAGACCACCCGTGGTTGCAGATAGCGGGCCAGCAGGTCGTCGAGGCTGACCAGGGCGGTCGGGCGGCCGGTGTCGTCGCAGATGACCGCGAGGGAGGCGCGGTTCCTGCGGAGCACGTCGATCGCGTCGGCCACCGTGGTGTCCTCGGTCAGCTCGGGGACGGGCCGGGCGAGCGTACGGGCCGTGGTGGTCCGTCCCCTGGCCCGGGCCACCAGCGCGTCACGGGCGTGGACCGAGCCGAGGACGGTGCCGCGGTCTCGGACCAGGAGCCGGGTGCGGTCGTGGTCGGCGGCGGTACGCAGGATGTCCTCGGTGCCGGCGTCCGCGTCGACCGAGGTGATCTCGGCCGCCGGGACGGCGAGATCGCCCACCGGCGTCTCGGGTTCGGTCAGCGAGCGGGTGATCAGCTCCGAGTCGGTGTCCGTGATGAGGCCGAGCCGCTGCGACTCCTCGACGAGATGGGTGAGCTGCTCACGGTTGTGCACCGAGGCCAGCTCGTCGCGCGGGGTGACCCGGCACAGGCGCACCAGCGCGTTGCTGACGCGGTTGAGCAGCCCGATCAGCGGACGTACGGTCTTGACCACGGCCCGGAAGGGCGGGGCCAGCAGCATCGCCGAGCGCTCGGGGCGGGCGATGGCCCACGACTTGGGCGCCATCTCGCCGACCACCATGTGCAGGAACACCACCACGACCATCGCGAACACGAACGCCACGCCGTAGCTGAGCGTACTGGGCAGGCCCAGGTCGCGCAGCAGCGGGTCGAGCTCGTGGGAGATGGCGGGCTTGGAGACCGAGCCGAGTCCCAGGGTGCACACGGTGATGCCGAGCTGGGCGCCGGCCAGCATCAGGGACAGCTCGCGCATCCCGGCGAGCGCCGCCCCGGCGCCTCTGCGGCCCTCCGCCGCGGCTTTCTCCATGCGGTGTCGTTTCGCGGCGACCAGAGCGAACTCGGCGGCCACGAAGAATCCGCTGCCGATCAGCAGCAGCACGGTGACGAAGAGCGCCATCGGGAAACTCATACCTGCTCCTCCGGCTCAGGTGCCTGCCGTTCGACGCGGACCCGGTCCGGCACATGCCGGTCGAGCGTGCGGACATCGATCACCGCGCGCCCGCCGTCGGGCAGGTCCACGGTGAGGCGATCGCCGATGGCCGGGAAGCGGCCCAGTCGGTCCACGACGAGTCCGGCGACGGTGTCGTAGTCGTCCTCCTCGGGCAGTCGGACGCCGGTGGCGTCGGCGATCTCGTCGAGCCGGCGTCCGGCGTCGACCAGCCAGCCCGCCCCGTCGGCGACGGCGGGTTCCACGACGGTGTCGGACTCGTCGGCGATGTCCCCGACCAGTTCCTCGGCGATGTCCTCGTAGGTCACGATGCCCGCGACGCCGCCGTGCTCGTCGAGGACGACGGCGAACTCGTCGTCCTGCTCCCGCATCCGCGTCACCGCGTCCGGCAGGGGCAGGGTGTCCGGCAGGAAGAGCGGGCGGCGCGCGAGGGCGCCCGCGGTGGTGGCGGTGAGGTCCGCGGCGGGTGTGCGCATCAGCTCCCGGACGCCCAGCACGCCGGTGACGTCGTCCGGGTGATCGCCGAGCACCGGGTAGTTGGAGTGGCCGTACTTCGCGATCAGCTCGACCGCCTCGGCCGCGGAGGCGTCCACGCGCACGAACACCGCGTCCACCCGCGGCACCAGCACCTCGTCCAGGGTCCGCTCGGAGAACTCCAGGGCGTGGTCGAGGAGTTCGGCGGTGTCCTTGGGCAGTTCGCCCCGCTCGTGGGACTCGCCGACGAGGTGGCCCAGCTCCTCCAGGGTCGCGCCGTGGTGCAGTTCCTCGACGGGTTCGATGCCGACCCGGCGCAGCAGCTTGTTCGCCGCGCTGTCGAAGACGTGCACCACCGGTCCCACGACCTTCAGATAGGCGAGGGTGGAGGCGGCCAGCGACTTCGCGAGGCGCTCCGGGACGGCGATCGCGAGGTTCTTCGGGGCCAGCTCGCCGAGCACCATCTGCACGACGGTCGCGAGGACGAAGGCGAGTACGACGGAGATGCCGCCGACCGCCCCCTCGGGGATGCCGATTCCGGTCAGGGCGGGCTCCAGCAACGCCGACACGGACGGCTCGGCGATGAAGCCGACGACCAGACCGGTGACGGTGATGCCCAGCTGCGCTCCGGACAGCATGAACGACAGCCGCTCCAGCACCTTCAGGGCCCGGGCCGCGCGCCGGTCGCCCGCCTCCGCCTCACGGGCGAGGGCGAGGCGGTCGACGGAGACGTACGCGAACTCCTGGGCGACGAAGTAGCCGGTGCCGGCGGTCAGGACGAGGACGGCCAGCAGGCCGAGCACGGCGTTCACGGCACTCATCGGACACCACCCCGCCGTGTGCCGTGGCCGAGACGGTCGACGAGTCTGTCTCGGCGGGGTGGTCGGGGACTGTGCCCCGGGGAGTCCGTCAGGTCGGCGGACGCGGACACGGGCTTGCTCCTTGTGTCGATGTGCTGGGTGAACGATCCTGACCGGATCGGTGTTCCCGGGCCTGCTCAGCCCCGCTGCGGCGCGGCGCCCGTCGGTGTCGTGCCCGACGACCGCGCGGCGCCCGGGGACGTCCCGCCCGGCCGTGCCGGTCCGACCAGTTCGGACAGGACGTCCTCCATGGTCACGAAGCCGAGGACCGTGCCGGTCCCGCCGGTGACGGCGGCGAGGTGGCTGCCGTCGGCGCGCAGGGCGGTGAGGGTGTCGTCCAGCGGGGTGTCGATGCGGACCCGGGTGACCGGGTGGAGGGTGCCGGGTGGGAACGGCTGGTTCCGTTCGGCGAGGCCCAGGGTGTCCTTGATGTGCAGATAGCCCAGGAGGTCGCCGCCGGGGCCGGTGACCGGGAAGCGGGAGTAGCCGGCCGCGGCGGCGGTGCGTTCCAGTTCGGCCGGGGTGACGGTGTGGCCGACGGCGCGCATCCGCTGGGCGGGGACGAGGATCTCGCCGACCGGTCGGGTGCCCAGTTCCAGGGCGTCGCGCAGCCGCTCGCCGTCGGCGGGTGAGAGGAGTCCGGCCTCGCTGGAGTCGAGGACCATCCGGGCGAGCTGGTCGTCGGTGAACGCCGACGCGACCTCGTCCTTCGGTTCGACGCGCAGCAGCTTCAGCAGGGCGTTGGCGAGGGCGTTGATCCCGAAGATCACCGGCCGCAGGGCCCGGGTGAGCGCGACCAGGGGCGGGCCGAGGAGCAGCGCGGTGGGGACCGGTGCGGCCAGGGCGATGTTCTTCGGGACCATCTCGCCGATCAGCATGTGCAGATAGGTGGCCAGGGTGAGCGCGACGACGAACGCGATGGGGTGCACCAGTCCGTGCGGAACATGCGCCGCCTCGAACGCGGGTTCCATGAGGTGGGCGATGGCGGGTTCGGCGACGGCGCCGAGCACCAGGGAGGACGCGGTGATGCCGAGCTGGGCCGTGGCCATGAGCGCGGAGATGTGGCGAAGGCCCCACAGGGTCATCCGGGCTCGCTTGTCGCCCTGTTCGGCACGCGGTTCGATCTGGCTGCGGCGTACGGAGATCAGGGCGAACTCACCGCCGACGAAGAAGGCGTTGGTGAGCAGGGTCAGCGCGCCGACGGTGAGCTGCAACGCGGTCATCGGGCGGCCTCCGACCGCTCCCGCACCGGCCGAGCGGCCGGTGCGGTGATACGGACGCGGTCGGCGCGGTGGTGGTCGACGTCGAGGACGTCCAGCGTCCAGCCGTCGTCCAGGTCCAGCGCGTCACCCTTGGCGGGGATGCGGGCGAGGCGGGTGGCGACCAGGCCGGCCACGGTCTCGTACGGGCCGTCGGGTGCGGCCAGCCCTATCCCGCCGAGCCGCTCGATGCGGACCGAGCCGTCGGCCTCCCACACCGCTCGGCCGTCACCTGTCGCCCGGGCGGGCAGCAGGTCGGGGACTTCGACGGGGTCGTGCTCGTCGCGGACCTCGCCGACGACCTCCTCGACGATGTCCTCGACCGTCGCGACGCCGGCCGTGCCGCCGTACTCGTCGACGACGACGGCCATGGTGCGTGTCTCGCGCAGCCGCTCCAGCAGCCGGTCGGCGGTGAGGCTGTCGGGCACGAGCAGGGGTTCGGTGGTCAGCGCGGTGACCGGTGTGGCGGCGCGGCGGGAAGGCTCCAGGGCGAGCACGTCGCGGATATGGACGGTGCCGATGACCTCGTCCAGGGTGTCGCGGTAGACGGGGAAGCGGGACAGGCCGGTGGCGTGGGTGAGGTTGGCGGCGTCGGCGGCGGTCGCGTGCGCCTCCAGCGCCTTGACGTCGACGCGCGGCGTCATCACGTTCTCGGCGGTCAGCTCGCCCAGGTGCAGGGTGCGCACGAAAAGCTCGGCGGAGTCCTCCTCCAGGGCGCCCTCGGCGGCGGAGTGCCGGGCGAGCGCGACGAGTTCCTCGGAGGTGCGGGCGGAGGCCAGTTCCTCGGTCGGTTCCAGGCCGAAGCGGCGCAGGAAGCCGTTGGCCGTGCCGTTCAGATGGCGGATGAACGGGCCGAAGGCGGCGGTGAAGCCGCGCTGGGGGCCCGCGACGACCTTGGCCACGGCCAGCGGCCGGGAGATCGCCCAGTTCTTCGGCACCAGCTCGCCCACCACCATCAGCACGACGGTGGAGAGGGCCACGCCCAGCACGGTCGCCGCCGACGGGGCGGCCCCGCCCAGCCCGATCACCCGCAAGGGGCCTTCGAGGAGGGCGGCGAGGGACGGCTCGGCGAGCATGCCGATCACCAGCGAGGTGACGGTGATGCCGAGCTGCGCGCCGGACAGCTGGAACGTCAGTCGGCGTACGGCCTTCAGGGCACCTTCGGCGCCGCGCTCCCCCGCCTCGACCGCGCGTTCCAGCTCGGCGCGCTCGACGGTGGTCAGGGAGAACTCGGCCGCGACGAACAGCGCGCAGGCCAGGGTGAGGAGCAGAGCGAGCAGGAGCAGCAGGATCTCGGTCACCGCGCCACCCCCGCTCCGTCGTGAGGTCGGGGCACGCTGCGGCCGGTACTGGGAGGCTCACCCATCGGGGGTCTTCGGCTCCTTCGTCGCTCGGTGGGTCGGGAAGTCTTCGCAAGCTCCGTTCCCATAGTAAAGGGACGGCAAAACCCGCTGTTCATGTCGTCACGGTCACATCGGCGACGGTTTTCGGACTTTCCTGTTCCGGATCCCGCGACGGCGCCTCGACGGGCGTTCCCGACCCTATGCTTCTACTCGCCTGTAGAACAACCGTGGATTCCCGGTTGTTCCGCGACGCATGACCGCATGACTTGGACGCACGAAAGAAGGAGTGAACGCCGCGATGGTGTTCAAACGGCTGCTCGGCTCGCTCGGTCTGGGCGGGCCCACGGTGGACACGGTTCTCGACCCGGGCCCGGCCCGGCCGGGCGGCAGCCTGTCGGGGCAGGTCCGCCTCAAGGGCGGCGACGCCGACTTCGAGATCGAGCACATCACCCTGGAGCTGGTGGCGCGGGTCGAGGCCGAGCACGAGGGAGGCGAGAGCGAGGGGACCGTCCCCTTCGACCGGTTCGTCGTCGGCGGAGGGTTCCGGCTCGCGGCGGGCGAGGAGCGCACCGTGCCGTTCAGCGCGACGCTGCCGTGGGAGACCCCGATCAGCGAGCTGTACGGCCAGCCGCTGGGCATCGTCCTCGGGGTGCGCACGGAACTCGGGGTGGCCGGAGCGAGGGACAAGGGTGACCTCGACCAGCTCACGGTGACGCCGCTGCCCGTACAGGAGGCGATCCTGGAGGCGCTGGGGCAGCTCGGTTTCGGCTTCCGGTCCGCCGACCTGGAGTACGGCCGCATCTCCGGCACGGGCCAGCAGCTGCCCTTCTACCAGGAGATCGAGATCACCCCGGCGCCCGCGTACGCGTCACGGGTCAACGAGATCGAACTGACGTTCCTGGCCACTCCGGGCGGCATGGAGGTCGTCCTGGAGGCCGACAAGCGCGGCGGGTTCCTCTCCGAGGGCCGTGACGCCGTCACCCGGTTCACCGTCGCCCACGACGGCGTCGAGCACCAGGACTGGACCGCCCTCGTCGACGGCTGGATCCACCGGCTGGTGGAGAGCAGGCCCGCGTACGGCTCCCCCGCCGGGTACGCCGCCGAGGGCCACTACGGCCACGGCGAGCACCACGAGGAGGGGCGCCGGTCCGGTCCCGGTATGGGCACCGCCGTGGCCGCGGGGGCAGCAGGCCTGGCGGTCGGTGTCGTCGGTGGGATGGTCGCCGCCGAAGTCGTCGACGAGGTCGGGGACTTCTTCGAGGGCGACGAGGAGGAGGACGAGGGCTGACGGCCTTGACGCGCCGGACGGCGGCCGACTCCCCTCGGGGCGCCGGCCGGGAGACCGCCCGGCGCGCCGGCGGCCGTCGCCCAGGAGCTCCGCAGGGCTTGCGTAGCGACCACCGGAGGACTTCCGGCGCCGGCGCGACAGGCCGCCCCAGGACTCACCGCGTCCGCGTGACAGCCGCGCGAGGACTCACCACAGCGTCCGCGCCACCGCCACGCGAGGACCCACAGCGCTCGCGTGACAGCCACGCGAGGACTCACGGCGCTCGCGTGACACCCTCGCGAGGACTCACGGCGCTCGCGTGACACCCTCGCGAGGACTCACGGCGCTCGCACGGCACTCGGCCGGAAGGCTTGCGGTTCCCTGCCGCGGTCGGCCAGGGCTCACAGCGGCGTGGCCGCGTACAGGATGAGAGCCATGGTGACGGCGGAGTTCGCGGAGGACAGGGCGGAGACTGCGGCGCCGGCGGCCGCGCCCCAGGCGGCGAGGCCCACGCTCGTGAACACCGACGGCCAGCTCCGCGGCACGGGCTCCGGCGCCAGCAGCGCGGCCACCCTGCGCGGCACCGGACCGGGCACGGCGAACCCCGCGAACGTCCCGGCCGGGGTGGAGCGGGAGACGAGCGCCGCCTTGCCTATGGCGCGGGCCACGGCCCGCCGGCTGCCGACCGACCGCGCGGCCTCCTCGTCCGCCCACCGCTCCACCGTGTACGACACGGCCGTGCACAGGGGCCGCAGGAACGGGTTGGCCCGCGCGGCCAGTTGCACGGCCAGCAGGAACCGGTGGTGCCGGGCGACGAGATGGGCGCGCTCGTGCGCGAACAGCGCCCGCCGCTCGGCAGGTTCGAGGCGGGCCAGCATGCCGGTGGTCACCACCACCCGGCCGTGCCGCCGCCCGGGAAGCGCGTACGCGTACGGCGTCTCGTCCGCCAGGACGGCGACCGACGTGGCCGGCAGCCCGGCCAGGGCCCGGTGTGCGGCGCGGCGGGTGCGGCCGTGTCGCCACCCCGTCCGGGCGCAGGCCAGCACGACCGCGAGCAGCGCCGGGATGGCGAGCTTCCCGGCGACCTCGTCGTACGGGACCGCTTCTCGGACCTCGGGGTCCGACCAGCCGTCGGGAAGGGGATTGCCGGGCAGCTGGGCGGTGCCGACCACCATCAGCAGCCCGAGCGACACCGTGCTGCACGCCGCCATCACGGCGGCGACGGCGGTCAGCAGCCGGGTGGCGGTCCGCGGGTGCAGCCGCTGCTCGGCGAGGCGGGCGATCGGCCATGCCGTGAACGGCAGGACGAGCGGAAGAAAGACGAACACCCCCATGAGGTCTCAGTCTTCCCCTTCGCCCCCCGCCTGCCCGAGCAGTTCTCTCAGGAGTCGCTCGTCGTCCGGCTCCAGGGAGGTGACGAAGCTGGCCAGGACCGCCTCACGGTCGCTCTGCCCGTCGAGCACCTTGCGCATCTTGTGCGCGGCCAGGCCCGCCTGGTCCGAGGCCGGGGTCCACACGAAGGACCGGCCGGCACGCTCACGGGTCACCGCGCCCTTGGCCAGCAACCGGGTGAGGATCGTGATCACCGTCGTGTAGGCGAGGTCGCCGCCCAGGCGTTCCTGCACCCATCCGGCGCTCGCCGGGCCGTCCGCCTCGCGCAGGGCCGACAGGACGAGCGCCTCCAGCTCCCCCTGGCCCCGCCGCGGGCCGCGCTGCCGCCGGTCCGTCACTCCTGGCCTCCCGTACGTCACCTCTGCGTTCACAGGCGGTCCATCGTATAGACGCCCTGCTCCGCGAGTTCGACCGACGGCAGGAGGAGCCCTGGACAGGAACCCCACCCATCCGCTTCTACAGTGCTGTAGATTTTCTCTTCGGGCCGCTGCCGGCCCATCCGACCACAGGCCGCCGGCCCGGTCCGGCCCGAGCCGCCCAGCAGACAGGACCAGCATGTTCGGACTGAGCGAAGTCGCCGTCATCCTCATCGTCGTCATAGCCGTCCTCGCCGCCAAGAAGCTCCCCGACCTCGCCCGTTCGGCCGGCAAGTCCGCGCGGATCCTCAAGGCGGAGGCCCGCGCCATGAAGGACGACGACACGGGCCCGCCTCCGCGGGTGATCCCGGGCGAGACCGCACCCCGGCCCGATGCCGCGCCGGGGGCGACGGAGCCGGGCGGGAGGCCGTAGAGCGTCGGTCGGTCGCAGCCGGAGGTGGCCTCACCGTGGCGGAGGCCTGGGCAGTGGAACGTTCCGAAAGGGGCTCTCAGGCTCGGGGGCGGACCACTCGGCACACCAGGTCCGCCCAGGTGACCCGCAGGCGGGCGGCGGGGACGGCGTGCTCGTGGCGCAGATGGTCCAGGGTGTCGATGTTCAGGAAGGCGAGCAGGGCGTGGGCGAGCATGTCGGGGTCGTCGCCCGCCCCCGCCTCCCGCAGGAGGGCCGACACATGGCGGTGGTACGCGGCCACGGTCGCGGAGACGTACCGGCGTTCGCCGGGCAGTTGGCGTATGAGCGCGGCACCCGGGTCCGAGTCGGTCCCGACGCGCTCAATGAGCGCACAGCCGAACGCCGTGAGCCGCTCCGCCGCCGGGGCTCCGGGTCCGAGGGGCGGCGGACCCGACGTGCAGGCCTCCTCGAAGTCGGCCTCGGCCTCGGCGAAGAGCGCGAGGAGGAGGCCGCCCCGGTCGCCGAACCGGCGGAAGAGCGTGCCCTTTCCGACGCCGGCCTCCCTTGCGACCGCCTCCATGGTGACGTGCTCGGCACCGTGTTCGGCGACCAGCCGACCGGCGGCCGCCAGCAGCCGGGCACGGTTGCGAGCGGCGTCGGAACGCTCGGGGACCGTGACCGTGCCGCCCGACTCGGCGGCCGCGTCACACGAGTCGCCTTCGTCGGCCGTGCACAAGGACGAGGGGCCGCCGCTGTCGGGCATCGGACTCCTTCACGCGTCGAGAATGCGATCGCCCACGCTAACGACGGCCCCCGAGCCCGGAATCCTGCGATGGTCCCGCTCCCTCTCGGCACTTGGCCCTAGGTCGTGTCCGCGCCCGGCGGTGCCCGAGGCGGAGTGGAAGGGGCTTCCCGGCGGTCGGTTCGACGTACACGATCGGCGTGATGCTGCCGGACATCCGCAACCCGTTCCTCCCGGAGATCTTCGACGGCGTCACGGCGCCACGGCGTCCCTGCGGGACACCGACTACCGGTGCGGTCGGGCTGCTTCAGGCTGAGGTCCGGCCGGGATCGGCTCGGATCGACCGGGTCTCCGGCGTCAGTTGACGCGTATCTCGGCGAGCTGGAGGCGGAACTTGCCGGTCTCGTCGGACGCGGCCCTGCCGAGCCGGGTGACCTTCAGGCGCAGATAGCGGCCGTTGGCGGAGGTGAGGGTGTAGGTCTGGGCGGCGCCGTTCGGATTGGGCTCTCCGGTGAGGGTGCGGGCGGTGGTGTAGGTGGTGCCGCCGTCGGTGCGGGTCTGGAAGGTGAAGTCGACCGGGAAGCCCGCCGTGCCTCCGCCCGAGCCACCGGTGTCGGTGCGCGGGTGGACGGTGACCGACCCGATGGGCCGGTCGGCGCCGAGGTCGACCTCGATCCACACCGGTGTGCCGCTGACGTCGGCGGAGGGGAAATCGATGCTGGTGAAGCCCTTGGCGCCGGCCACGCTGGTGGTGGTGCCGTCCAGCACGCGGGTCTTGCCCCAGTCGCCGTTCTCCAGGGTGTAGTTGCCGGTGACGGTGGTCGCGGCGGTGGGGACGGTGACTTCGGCGAGCTGGAGACGGTACTTGGCGGTCTCGTCGGACGCGGGCGCGCCGAGCCTCGTGACCTGGAGACGGACGTGGCGGGCGGTGGTGGTCCGGAAACCGTAGGTCTGCACACGGCCGCCGGGGTTCGCCTGCCCGGTGACGGTGCGGACGGTGGTGTACACGCTGGACCCGTCGAGCCGGGTCTGGATGGTGAAGTCGACCGGGAAACCGGCCGTGCCTCCGCCCGCCGCCGGGGTGTCCGTGCGGGGGAAGAGGCGTACGGCGTCGAGGTCGGTGTCGGCCCCGAGGTCGATCTCCACCCACACGGGGGCTGCGCCGACATCGGCGGAAGCGAAGTCGTTGCTGGTGTACCCCTTGGCCCCGTTCACACTGGTGAGGGTGCCGTCGGTGAGCCGGTCACGGCCCCAGTTGCCGTTCTCCAGGCTGTTGTTGCTGGTGACCGGCCGGCCCAGGGCGAGGTTGTCCAGACGGCCCACGCCGGTCGCCGTGAACGTCCATGTGCCGGGTTGGACGACGAAGTACACATACCCCGAGTCCTTGCCGTCGTAGGACAGTCCGGCGACACTCCCGGTGGAGGAGCCGCCGGTGAAGACGGTGGTGTCGTTCGCCTTGACGACCGGGGACGCGCCCCCGTAGGTCGGGACGCCCACGCGCGCGGTGGTCCCGCCCGGGGACGTGAGGGTCAGCGTCGCCTTCGTCCCGTCGCGGGTGATGCCGAAGCGGATGTCGCCCTCGACGGTGGACGTCACCGTGTTGATCCTGCTGAGGCTGCCGGTCTGCGGGACGACCTCGTACGTCTCCCAGCCGGGCTTGGTGGGGCGGACACCGGCCGCGTAGGCCGACAGCGCGTACAGCGGGCCGCCGTTCCACGCGTGGTTGTCCGTGCCCTCCGACTTCACCCACACCTCCCACAGGGTGTGGCAGGCCGGGTCGGCGACCTGGGCGGCGAAGCGGTTGCGCATCCGCTCCTCGGCGACCGTGGCGGCGCCCATCAGGTAGAGCGCCTCCAGGACGTAGAACTCCATGTAGGGGCTGGCGTTGAGGTGGGTGCGCAGCACCTCGGTGATGGCCCGGTACCGGGAGGCGGGGGCGAGTCCGGCGACGACGGCGAGGCCGTGGGCGCGGTCGTCGGTGTCGCGGGTGTAGCCCGGTGAGCGGTACTCGCCCCGGGAGGAGTTCCACAGGACGCGGTCGAAGTTGGTCTTGATGCTGTCGCGCCTGGACTTCCAGCCGACCACGTCACCGGAGTTGCCGCTCAGGTCGGCGAGCTTGGCGGCGGTGTCCAGGGCCAGGTAGTACCAGCAGTTGTCCAGGACACGGGCGTCGATGTTCGAGCCCCAGTCCTCCCAGTCCCAGTCCCCCGCCCGGTGGTTGACGAGCCCGTCGCTGTCCAGGCTCCACAGGTCCAGGTACTTCTTGACCGCCGGGTAGGCGACGGTGACGGCGGCGGCGTCGCCGGTGTAGAGGTAGTACGTCCAGAACGACCACACCGAGGCGAGCATCTGCGTGGGCAGTTCGGCGGTCCAGATCGCCGAGGGGACCGGCGAGTACAGTGCGCCGCTCGACTTCTGCCAGGCGGCGAGCTGGGCGATCGCCTTCTTCCCGAGCGCGTGGGACCTGGGGTCGAAGGTGTAGAAGCCCTCCTTGAGCTGGTTGACGACGTCACCCCACCACTGGGCCCGTTCACGGGTGGGGCAGTCCATGTAGTTGTCCCGCATGTTGACGTACATCGTGCGGGCGGCCTTGGTCCACAGCGTGTCCAGGAAGGGGTCGCTGCTGCTGAACGACCCCGCGAAGTCCGTGTCGTAGCCGGACTCCCGGTATTTCAGCTCCAGGATCGTCACACCCGCGGGGATCGTGTACCGCACGGCCGTGCCACTCATCCACGCCAGCGACTCGAACTCCTGCACCCCGCCGGCGCAGACGTAGGTGGCGCGCATGTTGTACTGCGTCCCCGGCTCGATGCCGACGAGGCCCACACCGTCGTCGTAGTGGTCGGTCTGGATGCCGATCACCGCGCCGGCGGGCGCGTCCACCTTCAGGAACGGGGTGACCTGGAGGTTGGACGGCAGGGTGGCCGAGATCGCGGTGGAGCCCTGGCCGGTGCCGGGGAGGGACGCGGCGTTCGCGTACGCCTTCAGATCGGAGTGGCGGAACTGCGGGATCGGCCGCTCGACGAGGGCGTTCCAGGGCGCGGAGCCCGCGGCGCCGAAGTCGGTCGGCGCCGTCCAGGCGCTGTCGTCGAAGCCGGGTGAGCGCCAGCCCGACATGACGGCGGCGGCACGGGCGTCGTAGTACACGTTCGACTCGGGGAGCCGGAAGTTGACCTGTGTGCCACTGGTGTTGTTCGAGTATCCCGGGTGGACGGTGTGCTTCCAGCTGGTGTCGCTGACCAGGCGGGTCGTGGTCGAGCCGGTCTCGATGTCCGACTGGAGGAGCAGCCCGCCCTTGCCGCTGCTGTTGTGCGAGAACCCCTGCTTGCCGAAGTACCACACCAGCAGCGCGACGGTGTTGGAGCCGCTCTTGAGGTACGGGGCGAGGTCGATCTCGTCGTAGTAGGTGTCCGTACGGTTCGGGCCGCGCTTGAGGCCGCCTTCGAACACCACCAGCGTGCCGTTGATCCACAGCCAGTACTTCGAGTCCGCCGCGATCCGTGTCACCGCCTTCGACGGTGCCGCGTCCAGGGTGAACGCTCTGCGGAAGGCCACCCATTGGTTCGCGGCGCTGGAGGGGGCCCAGATCCATTTCGCGGTCCACGAGACAGCGGCGGACGCCGTGGAGGCGAGGCGGGGCAGGATCGTCGAAGCAAGGGTGGGGGCGAGGGCCACGGCGATGGCCGAGCCGAGGAGCGAGCGGCGGGACATGTGCTGCATCGAGGGAACCTTTTCCAGGAGTGCTGGACGCGGGGAGGGACGAGGCGGCCGAACGTGGCCGGAGCGGAGCGAGGAGCGGAACCGGCCGCCTCCGGTCAGGGCACCGGGCCTCTCCTGTGCGCAGGACCGAACGACCCATACGATTCTGAATCGTTTCAATCGAGGGTGTGCAGGCGCGATCCTCAGCCCTCGGGAACACCGGTGTCAATGGTCCGGTCGCCAGAAGTTCCGGTCGACGTCCGCCGCCACTGCCGTCACTCCCCCAACAGCCGTCGCGACCACCGTCTGCGGGCGATGCGCGCCTCGACGTCGGGCGGTGACACCGGCCCAGGCGGGGAGGGCGGGCAGGCAGGCAGGCAGGCAGTGGGAGTCTGCTACCCCTGCACGGTGAGCCGGGCGCGGCCGAAGCGTCGGCCGGCGAGGTCTTCGGGGCGAATGAGCCAGTAGAGGGTGTCCCCGTCGCCCCACACCGTCCTCGCGTCGCTGTCACTGTCGAACTGGGCGAGCACCACCCAGCGCTCAGCCTCCTGGTCCAGGGGCTGTTCGCCCCACGCGTGCATGCCGCCGAGCGCCGCGTTCGCGATGTCGTACTCCACCGGGCCCTGGACGGGCACGGCGTGGCCGCCGACCTGGTGACCGATCCGGGTGCGCAGCCGCCCGAAGGCGCGGACGAACGACTTGAGCTCGGCCGGGGTCTCGCGAGGGTGGGGCCAGTGCCGGGTATCGCCGAGCAGGGCTTGCCGTGCCTGAGGCAGCCACAGGTCGGGGGCGCTCTGCTCCGTGTCCGCGGTCAGCTCCACCCGCGCGAACGCTTCCAACTCCGGGGGCGCCTCGGTCGGGACCACGGGGGTGTTCTCCGGGACGTACAAGACCTGCGCCCCGGCCCAGGTCTCGGGGTCATCAGCCGAAACGAAGACGTCCTCGTCGACCTGACCGTCGAAAAGGAAGAAGAGCAGGGTCCCCTCCTGCGGGAACTGCTCAGCGAGCCCCTCACGAGGGAGTGCGGCACACACCGCACCGAAGCGACGAAGGACCGTGGCCCGCGTCCGGGCCACTCCGGCCAGCCGCTCCCTGCCGGAAGCTCCGGGTTCCCGCCGAGGGCAGCCACGATCTGCTCGCCGTCCACCGCCCGACGAAGGCGCAGGCAAGGTCGCAGCAGCGCTGTCCAGCGCTGGGCGAGATCGCCGGGAAGATGCTCGGCAGCCAGCCGGGAGTACTGCTGATCGGTCATGCAGCGCATCATCCCTTCCCCCTCTGACAGCGGGCGTCGACCTCGCGTAGCGCAAAGGCCCCTCCCCCCGCCCCGTCAGGACCCGTCCACCTCCACCCTCGCCCCTCTCAGTTCGCCCTGGCCGAGCGTGCGGAGTGTCTCGATGACCTCCTCGGCGTCGGTGTCCGGGTTCACGAAGGCCAGGCGGAGGACGGTCGTGCCGTTCCACTGGGTCGGCACGCACAGCATGGCGCCCGATTCGGCGGTGCGGGCGGACCAGGTCGCGTAGTCCTGCGGGTCCCAGCCCGGACGGTCGAAGAGGAGCACGGACAGCTCGGGTTCGACCAGCAGACGGAGCCGGTCGTCGGCGCGGATGGCGTCGGCCACCAGGCGGCTGGCGGTCAGGGTCTGCTCCACGGCGCGCACGTACCGCTCGGTCCCGTGGACGGCGAGGCTGAACCAGAACGGCAGTCCGCGGGCCCGGCGGCTGAGGTGGAGCGCCAGGTCCGTCGGGTTGTGGACCTCGCGGTCGATGGCGTCGAGATAGCTCGCCGTCTGGCTGTGCGCGGCGCGTGCCGGCGCGGGGTCCCGGTACAGCAGCGCGCAGCAGTCGTAGGGGGCGAACAGCCACTTGTGCGGATCGACGATGAAGCTGTCGGCACGTTCGATGCCCGCGTAGCGGTGCCGCACGCTGGGTGCCGCCAGGCCCGCCCCGCCATAGGCGCCGTCGATGTGCAGCCAGACCTGGTGGCGCTCGCAGGCGTCGGCGATGTCGTCGAGGTCGTCGATCAGACCGGCGTTGGTGGTACCGGCGGTCGCCACGACGGCGAACACCCCGGTCGTGGAGGTGAGCACCGCGTTCACGGCGTCTCCGGTGAGGTGCCCCCGCCGGTCCACGGGTGCGGTGACGACGGTGACGTCCATCGCCTGTGCCGCGGACCTGATCGAGGAGTGGGCGCTGTCGGCGCACACGATCTTCCAGCCGTCCGCGGGCCGCGGCCTCGACGCGGTCGCGGCGGCGCGGGCCGTGATGAGCGCGGAGAGGTTGCCCATGGTGCCGCCGCTGACGAAGCATCCCGCGGCGGTGCTCGGCCATCCGAGCAGTCCGGTGAGCCAGGCCAGCGCCTCGTTCTCGGCGTGGATGGCGCCGGCTCCCGACTCCCAGGTGCCCGCGAAGATGTTCGCCGCGCCGGTGACCGCGTCGAAGGCGAGCGCGGCACGGGTGGGGGCCGCGGGGATGTAGGCGAGGTTCGTCGGCGCGTTCTGGGAGCGGGTGGCGGGCAGCAGGACCTGGTCGAACAGTTTGATGGCTGCCGCGGTACCGATCCCCCACGGGGTGACGGCCGTACCGGCCGCGAGGGCGAGGTCGGCGGCGGGGCGGGCGCCCGAGACCGGGTCCGGGGCCTGCGTGATGCGCCGCCACGCGTAGTTGATGGCGGCGTCGACGATCTCGGCCTCGTCGCCCCACACGCCGTGGTCGGCACGGGGCCCCTTCTCCGCTGACATGCTGTCGCGTTGCGCTTTTTGCATGGCGCGAACCTAGAAACGCCCATCGGAATGCGCAATATGCGTCGCGAAGATTGAGCAGACTGCTCAATCTGGCCCGGTACGCGCCCTGTCATACTGAGCAGCATGCGACATGTCGACGACCTCGACGCCCGGATCCTTCTGGCGCTCGACACGGATCCCCGGGCCACGACGGTCGCCCTCGCGGACCGGCTGGGCCTCGCCCGCAACACCGTGCAGGCGCGCCTGAAGCGGCTGGAGGAGAGCGGGCTTCTCAGGGAGCACAGTCGGCGTGTGGCGCCGGCGGCCCTCGGGTATCCGCTGACGGCCCTCATCACGATGTCGATCAGCCAGCGCGTGGGGCAGCCGACGCAGGAGGCGATCCTGCGGATCCCCGAGGTGGTCGAACTGCTCGTCACCACCGGCGACGGCGATCTGCTCGCCCGCGTCGTCGCGCGGGACACCACGGACCTGCACCGGATCACGAACCTGCTGCTGGAAGCACCCGGCGTGGTCCGGTCGAACACCACGATCGTGCTCCAGGAGGTGCAGCCGTTCAGTGTCCGGTCGCTCCTGCGGCGGCACGCCGGGGACTGACGCGGCGCCGGTACGCGCGGCGCGGCGGACGCGCGGCGCGGCGGAGCCAGAGGACGTGACGGCGCAGGTGCGTGCGCCGGAGGGGTCCGTTCGCCGCCGTGGCGGTCAGGCGGAGTCCCGGACCTGCAACCGGAGCGGTTGGCGGGGGAAGCGGTCTCCTGACCGCTTCCCCCGGGGGCGCGCCGGTCCACCGGGGTGCGCGCCGTCAGTCGTCGAGCGGCTCGTAGTCGAACCAGTCGAAATGCGCGGAGTCCGCCGAGGCGTACATCCCGAGGACCCGGCCGGTGAAGCCGCCGGCCACCTCGGTGGAGAGGTAGCGGCCGTCCAGCGAGGCGAGTGCGGTGAAGGTGCCGTCGGGTTCCTCGAATCCGAGGGTGACGGTGTCGGGGCCGGCGAGCGGATCGTGCGAGGTCCGCACCTCCCTGGTCTCGGCGCGGAGGACCACGGGCCCCGCCGGTGCGGGACGGGAGGCCACGATGGTGCTCAACGGGCCGATGCGGGCCCGGACCCGCACCTGGCCGGAGGAGACCTCGACGCTGTAGTGGTGCTGCTCGTCGAGGCGTACGGCGAGGCCGCCGTGCCCGTCCGCGACGTCGATGCAGGTGCGCACCCGGCAGGCCACGTGCTGCTGCCGTCGTCCCACGAACGTCACGTCGGGCTCGTCGAGTGATCCGCCACGGGCACGAAGGGTCAGCCATCCTGGCCGCTCCTTCGTGGTGCAGTCCTCCGCCGGGCGGTGCCGCAGGGAGACCCAGCGCGGGGCGAGTTCGCTCGTGTCGAAGTCGTCCCGGACCTCGGGCGCGGTGGCCGGGGCCAGGAGCGGCCAGGAGGGGGCGGGCATGGTGAGGGAGACCTCGCCGACGACGGGCCAGCCGTCCACCCACTCGACGGGGGCGAGGCAGGTCTCGCGGCCGAGGACGTGCCAGCCGGGGGTGCCGCCGCCCGGGCGTACGCCGAGGAGGACCATCCACCAGGTGCCGTCGGGGCCTTGGACGAGGTCGGCGTGGCCGGTGTTCTGGATGGGGTGGTCGGTGCCGCGGTGGGTGAGGATCGGGTTGGCCGGGCAGGGCTCGAACGGGCCGGTGGGGGACGGTCCACGGGCGATGGAGACACCGTGGCAGCGTTCGGTGCCGCCCTCGGCGATGAGCAGGTACCAGTGGTCGCCGACGTGGTAGAGGTGCGGTGCTTCGGGGGCCTTGGCGCCGGGTGTGCCGGACCACAGACGGCGGGAGGGGCCGAGGGTCTCCCCGGTGTGGGGGTCGATGGGGATCTGTGCGACGCCCGCGGTGGTGCACCAGCAGGTGCCGTCGTCGTCCCAGGCGAGGTCGGGGTCGATGCCGTGGACGCCGGGCAGCCGTACGGGCTCGGACCAGGGGCCGGCCGGGTCGGTGGCCGTGAACAGCAGATTGCCGTCGCCGCTGACGTTCGTGACGATCAGCCAGAAGCGACCGTCGTGGTGGCGCAGGGTGGGGGCGTAGATCCCGCCCGAGGCGGGGGTCTCCTTGGGGAGACGCAACTGGCTCGGCCGGTCCAGGGCGTTGCCGATCTGGGTCCAGTGGACCAGGTCCCGGCTGTGGAAGAGAGGGACGCCGGGGAAGTACTCGAAGCTGGAGCAGGCGAGATAGTAGTCGTCGCCCACGCGGCAGACGGACGGGTCGGGGTGGAAGCCGGGGATCACCGGGTTGCTGAAGGTGTTGCCGGTATCGGGCAGGTTGGACACCCTGGTCGAGTCCTTTCGCCGACGGCCGGTGCCGCGCGGGGTGCCGTACCCGGCGGCGGCGTCGAAAGTTTTCGCTACTTCCTCTGGATACTTTCGGAACGAGGCTAGCCAGGGGTCGCCCATGGGGTCAATGGGCCCTCGCGTACCGCCGGGAGCGCAAGAACCCGGCCGATCAGGCCAGTTGACATCCGCCGAGAACCAACTCTGCCCGCCACTCTCGCTCCCGGTCACCGCGCGTTGTCGCTTCGACGCTTCGACGCCTCGGGCGGAGTTGCGGCCGACGGCATCTCCTCCGTCACAGCTGTGGCCCCGACCACAGCCTCGTGTTAATTTCTCCGCCGCTCATCGCGAAAGTTGCTCTGTCGAATCCGTATCCGTGTCGGCCTCGGGCCGACTCCACGTGTCGCACACCCCCACAACAGAAGGTGCACGTGATGACGAGGAGACTCGCACGACTTCTTCCGCGACGGCGCCGGTCGTCGCGGACCCCGCGGAGACTGACGGCTCTCGTCCTGGCGCTCGTCCTGCTTCCGCTGCTGCCCGCCACCGCGCTGGCCGCCGATCCCCCTGTGCCGCCGCCCAGTTCCCCGGCCGCCCGGAGCGCGGTGGCGGCGATGCAGCCCGGCTGGAACCTGGGCAACACCTACGACGCCATCCCCGACGAGACGTCCTGGGGCAATCCCCCGGTGACCAGGGCGCTCTTCCAGAAGGTCAAGTCACAGGGCTTCAAGAGCATCCGGCTGCCCGTCACCTGGGGCATCCACCAGGGCTCGGCGCCCGACCACCGGATCGACGCGGCCTGGATGGCGAAGGTGCGCCAGGTCGTGGATCTGGCGCTGAGCGAGGACCTGTACGTCCTGCTCAACATGCACCACGACTCCTGGATGTGGGTGAACAACCTCTCCACGGACCACGACACCGTCCTCGCCCGCTACACCGCGACCTGGACCCAGATAGCGGCCGAGTTCCGAGACAGGTCGCCGAGGCTTGCGCTGGAGAGCATCAACGAGCCCACGTTCAGCGGCACGTCCGGGGACGATGAGAACTACCGGCGGCTGGCGGAACTGAACAGGGTGTTCCACTGGATCGTCCGCGGGTCCGGCGGCGGGAACGCGAACCGTCTGCTCGTGCTGCCGACGCTGTACACCAACGCCGACCAGGGCCGCCTCGACGCGCTGGCCACCGAACTGGCCGACCTGCGCGACCCCATGGTGGCCACGACCGTCCACTTCTACGGCTGGTGGCCGTTCAGTGTGAACATCGCCGGCTACACCCGGTTCGACGCCACCTCCGAGCAGGACCTCACCGGCACCTTCGACCGGGTGCACAACGCCTTCACCGCGCGCGGTATCCCCGTCGTCATCGGCGAGTACGCGCTGCTGGCCTACGACCACAACCGGCCCGGCATCATCCAGCGGGGCGAACAGCGCAAGTACTTCGAGTACCTCGGCGACTACGCCCGCCGGCGGAACCTCACCACCATGCTGTGGGACGCCGGCCAGTTCCTGAACCGCACCACCCTGCAGTGGCGCGACGCGGAGCTGTTCGGACAGATCAGGGCGAGCTGGACCGCGCGGTCGGGCACCGCCTCCAGCGACATGGTGTTCGTACCGAAGTCCGGGGCCGTCACGAGCCAGGAGCTCACGCTCAACCTGAACGGCACCGACTTCCAGGGCCTGCGGCACGGCTCCCACCCTCTCCTCAAGGGCAGGGACTACACCGTCTCCGGCAACCGGCTCACCCTGACGGCCGCCGCGCTCACCGCGCTGGTCGGCGACCGGGCGCCCGGGGTCAACGCGACGCTGGAGGCCAGGTTCTCCCGTGGTGTCCCCTGGCGGATCGACGTGATCAGCCACGAGCGGCCGGTGCTGTCGAGCGCCTCGGGGAACACCGGTGGCTTGAGCGTTCCGACGCAGTTCCGGGGCGACATGCTCGCGACCATGGAGGCGAAGTACGACGACGGCGGCAACGCGGGGCCGGCCGACTGGACGTCGTACCAACAGTGGGACACGGCCTTCTCGGCGTACACCGGCGACGCCATCAAGCTGACCGCCGAGTTCTTCACCTCGCTGAGGGACAACTCGCGCGTGACACTCACGTTCCACTTCTGGAGCGGCGCGAAGGTCACGTACCACGTCACCAAGTCGGGCAACACGGTGACGGGTGCACCCGCCCGATCCCGCTCACCAGTGCCGACGCCGTCCGTGGGAACACCACCCCGCTCCGGCTGAGACCCTTCGTCGACGGCGGCGCCGGCACGGCTGGTGCGTTCCGGATGACGCCGGATGAACGAGGATGTTCCGCGCATACCCTCTGGTCGCCGGCCTCGGGCGGGCGTCAGTTCAGGGGGCCGGCCGGTCGTAGATGTTGTCAGGTGTGACGACCTCGGTGATCGCGCGGGCGACCAGGGAGGAGGGCTCCTGGCCCTCATGGGTGATGTCGGTGTTGAGCAGCAGCACCAACGTCGCCTTCTTGGAGGGGAGATGGACGGTGACGCTCTCATAGCCCGGCAGGGAGCCGTTGTGGCCGATCCACCCGCCGGTCTCCAGGATGCCGAGGCCGTATCTGGTGCCGGGGAAGCCGGTCGGCAGCATCTTGAGCCGCTCCCGCTGGGTCTCCGCGCTGAGGAGCTTCCCGGTGGCGACGATCTCCGCCCAGCGGCGCAGGTCGTGCAGGTCCGAGATCATCGCTCCGGCGGCCCAGGCCCAACTGGGGTTCCAGTCGGTGGCGTCCACGACCTCACCGGTGAGGATGTCGTCCGTGTAGCCGTGCGGGTGCGGCTCGGGGAACTCGGCGCCCCCCGGGAAGAAGGTGCGGTGCAGCCGGGCGGGGCGGAGCACCCGCTCGCGGAGGAAGTCGGCGAAGGGGCGTCCGCCGACCCTCTCGACCACGAGCCCCAGCAGGACCAGGTTGGTGTTGCAGTACTGGAAGGTCGTGCCCGGCGCGGCGGTGTTCGGGTGCCTGAAGCCGTGGCGGAGGAGCTCCGCCGGGGTGAACGAGCGGCTCGGATCGCTGAACAGCGCCTCGATGAAGTCCTGGTCAGCGGTGTAGGGGAACAGGCCGCTGCGCATCTCGGCGAGGTGGCGCAGAGTGATCCGGCGGCCGTTCGGTACTCCCGCGACGTACTTCGAGATCGGGTCGTCCAGGCGGATCTTGCGGTCGTCGACGAGTTTGAGCAGTGCGGTGACCGTGAACGTCTTGGTCTCGCTGCCGATCCGTACGAAGACGTCGGTGGTCATCGGCGTGCCGGAGGCGGTGTCGGCCACGCCGGTCGCCCGGACGTAGTTCCCCCTGCCCGGCATCCACAGTCCGGTGACGATCCCGGGGATGCCCGCCTCCCGGCGGGCCTCCTCGATGGTCCGGTCGAGCCGCGCGGTCAGTTCCGGTCCGAGGCCGTCCGGCGGGCACGCCCGCCGGCCGGGACGACCGGAGGACCGGAGGGCCGCGGCCGGGGCCGCCGTCAGCGGGGCGAGTACGGAGGCCGCGAGCAGCGCCGCCGAGAACTGTCTGCGGGAGGGGGTGGGTCGCATGCGGTGCCTCTTCCGGGAAGGTCATCGGGTCAGTACTCGAAAGATCACCGTCCCGGCCCAGGCCGGGGACCACCGTCCGGGGCGCGCTCCGGTGAGTCCACTCGTTCGGCGCCCTAGGGGCGCCGAAGGGCTCTCCCGGGGTGCCCGGTGGTCCCGACCATGGGGCCGGGTGACCCATGGCCGGGAGCGGGGCGCGGGACGACGCTGGAGGTGACAGGGTCCGTACGCCCGTTCCGGAGGTCGTCATGAACGCTCCCCCCACACCCGGCATGCTGCGGGCGTTGCCCGCCGAGCACCGGCAGCGGCTGATGCGGTTCGCCCGCGAGGTGTCCTTCCCGCAGGGCGCCCGGATCTTCGAGGAGGGGGGCACCGCCGACCGGTTCTGGATCATCCGGACCGGTACGGTCGCCCTCGACATGCGGGTGCCCGGCCGCCGCCCGGCCGTCATCGAAACCCTGGGACACCATGAACTCATCGGCTGGTCCTGGCTGTTCAGCCCGCATGTCTGGCACCTGGGGGCCGAGGCCACCAGCCCGGTGCGCGCCCACGAGTTCGACGCCGGCGCGATCCGTCTGATGTGCCAGGAGGACCCCGCGCTCGGCTTCGCCGTCGCCCAGTGGGTCGGCGGCATCCTCGCCCACCGCCTGCACTCGGCCCGCACCCGACTGCTGGACCTGTACGCGCCCTACGGCAGCGGCAGCCTCCTGTGACGGCCGACAGCCGACACCTCACCGACGGCATCCGACCACCGGCAACGGACGGCCGGCGCCTGGCCACCGGCAACGGACGGCCGGCGCCTGGCCACCGGCAACGGACGACCGGCACCTGCCCACCGACAGCTGACGGCGGTCGTCCGGCGTTCGACGGCCCCCGTGACATGACGACCGAGGAGACATGATGCACGGCAGCCCGCACATCGTGAGCGACGTGATGACCCACACCGTCGCCGCCATAGGCAGCGGCGCCGCCTTCAAGGAGATCGTGCGGATGATGCACGACTGGAAGGTCAGCGCCCTGCCCGTCCTGGAGGGCGAGGGGCGCGTCGTCGGTGTGGTGTCCGAGGCCGATCTGCTGGCCAAGGAGGAGTTCCGCGACAGCGACCCCGACCGGTACACCCAGCTCGCCCGCCTCGCCGACCTCGCCAAGGCCGGTGCCGTGACGGCCGGAGAGCTGATGACCTCCCCGGCCGTCACCGTCCGCGCCGACGCGACCCTCGCCGAGGCCGCGCGGACCATGGCGCACGCCCGGGTCAAGCGGCTTCCCGTGGTCGACGAGCTGGGCATGCTGGAGGGAGTCGTGAGCCGGGGCGACCTGCTGAAGGTGTTCCTGCGCGGCGACGACGAGATCGCCGAGGAGGTACGCCGGGAGGTGGTGTCGTACCTCTTCCCCGCGCCGGCCTCCGCCGTGCGCCTCACCGTCCGGGAGGGGGTCGTGCGGCTCGGCGGGCACGTCCGGGACACCTCCCTCGTGCCCGTGGCCGCCCGGCTGATCCGGGCCGTCGAGGGCGTCGTCGACGTCGAGTTCGACCTCACGGGGCACTCCGGCGGCTCGGTCGGCACCCCGTCGGGACACGAGGAGAGCGTCGTCCCGTCGTCGTGACCCTCGACGGCGACGAGCGCAGAGAACAAGCCGGCCCCGCCTGCTGACGCCGGCTGGGCACCGGCCGGGGGCTTCGCGCCTCCGGCCGGTGCCCGCTGTCATGTCGTCGTCATGTCGTCGTCATATCGTCGCGGGGCCGACCAGGGTGTTGGCGCCGGTGCGACCGGCGAAGTAGTCCTCGACGTTGGCGATCGTCGTGGCGGCGATCTGCTCAACGGCTTCCCGGGTGAAGTACGCCTGGTGCGAAGTGACCAGCACGTTGTTGAAGGTCATCAACCGGGCGAGACGCTCGTCGGTCATCACCTCCAGCGACTTGTCGAGGAAGAAGAGTCCGGCCTCCTCCTCGTACACGTCCAGACCGACCCCCCTCAGCCGTCCCGCGCGCAGGGTGTCCAGCAGGGCGTCGGTGTCGATCAGACCGCCCCGGCTGGAGTTGACCAGGAGCGCGTCGTCCTTCATCAGGGCGAGGGCGACCGCGTCGACCAGATGGTGAGTGCTCTCCATGAGCGGCACGTGCAGGCTCACCAGGTCCGCCTCGGCGAACAGCTCCTCCCGTGAGACGTACCGCATGCCGAGCGCCAGGCAGTCGGGGTTCTCGGTGGCGTCCCAGCCCAGCAGCCGCATGCCGAAGCCGTGGGCGATCCGGGCGAACGCGGTGCCGATCTTGCCGGTGCCGACGACACCGGCGGTCCGGCCGTGCAGATCGCGGCCCATCAGTCCGGCCAGCCTGAAGTCGAACTCCCGGGTGCGATGGGCGGCCCGGACGATGCGCCGGTCGACGGCCAGGGCCAGCGCCCAGGCGAACTCGGCCACCGCGTACGGGGAGTAGGAGGAGACGCGGGCCACCGTCAGGCCCAGTTCCCCGGCCGCCGTCAGGTCGATGTTGTTGTAGCCGGTGGCACGCTGGGCGATCATGCGGGTGCCGCCCGCCGCCAGGGTGCGCAGCACTGCCGCGTCCAGGGTGTCGTTGACGCCGCAGAGGACGACGTCGTGGCCGTCGGCGGTCGGGGCGGTGTCCTGGTCCAGGAACAGTGACAGGCAGCGCAGCCGGTGCCGGTCGGCGAACGCCCGGTCGAAGGCCGCCCGCAGCAGGGGTTCCTCGTCCGACTGGACGCCGTACGCCACGATCTCCACGTGCTTTCCTCCCATGAGGCGAGTGATCACTCCTCCCACCGTAGGGCGAGACGGTCGCTGTGACGGGCCCGGCGGCTCCGGGCGTCCGGACGGCCGCCGCCCTGTGCGCCGGTGAGGGCGGCGGCCGTGGCGCGAGTCCTCCTGCTCTCCCCTGTCAGGAGGGCTCGCTGGGCGCCCTCGCGACCGCTGCGGCACACGGGTGCGTGCCCGCCGGCGAGCAGCCGCGAGGGGTGGCTGGGGTGCCGGCCCTCCGCCCCGTCGGGCGGCGGAGGGCCGGTCCGGTGGACGGTCGGCGGAGGGCCGTGGTGGTGCTCACCCTGCGGCGCGGCTCCCTCCCGGCGCGACGCCCGTGAGTTCCGCCGCCAGGCCGGCGGCCCATGCCCGGATCGCGGGGAAGTCACGGAAGTCCCCGCCCTTCCCGGACCGGAGGATCATGCCGGCGACCCACCCCTTGGCCCCTTCCTCCAGGCAGCCGCCGAAGGTGACGTGGCCGTTGGCGCCGAGGCGGACCATGGCCTTGCGCACTCCGGGGACGGGCGGGATGTCACGTTCCGAGGCGGAGGGGTCGAGGGGGCCGCTGCTGAACAGCCACAGGGGGCGTTCGGCGAGGGCGTGACGGTGCCGGCGCAGGAGGCGCCGGGCGTCCTTGTGCCAGCGTCCCGCGTAGAGCGCGCCGCCGACGACGACCGCGTCGTACGGCGCGAGGCTCGCCACGGAGGGGGCCGGGAGTGCCTCGGCGGTGAGTCCCGCCTCGTTGAGGGCGTCCGCGACGGTCTCGGCGATCCTCGCGGTGGATCCGTTGGTCGTTCCATAGGCGACCAGCACGCGGGTGGACATGTGGTCCGCCTCCTCTCGGAAGCCGTGGTGGGTGCGCGGTGTCAGTCGTCGTGCGCCCCGTGGGGGACGACGGCGACCGGGCAGGCGGCGTGGTGGAGCGCGGTGTGGGCGACGCGGCCGAGTTGGAGCCCCACGCGGTGCTCCGGGCGGCGCCGGGCCCCGACGACCAGCAGGTCGGCATCGGCAGAGGCGTCCAGCAGCACCTTGCGGGCGGGGCCCTCGGCGGTGCGCCGGTGCACCCGTACGGTCGGGTACTGGGCGGCCACGTCGTCGAGCGTGGCCTCCAGGGTCTCGGCGGCGCGCTGTTCGTGCAGACGGGCGGGTTCGCCCGCGAGCAGGGGGTGGTCGGTGGTCTCGTGCGCGGGGCACCGCCAGGCGCGTACGGCCTCCAGTACGGCGCCCCGGCGCTCCGCCTCCTCGAAGGCGAAGCGGACGGCCTCGGCACCGTGGGCCTCCTCACCGACGCCCAGCAGGATCCGGCCGTGCGTCACCGGCCGCGGCTGCCCGTCGGGGTGGCCGCGCAGCACGACCACGGGGCAGGTGGCGTACGCGGCGACGCCCAGGCTGACGGAGCCGAGCAGGAACTCGGCGATGCCGCCGCGCCCCCGCGCGCCGAGGACCAGTGCGGCGGCCTCCCGTCCCTCCCGGACCAGCGCGTACTCCGGCTCCTCCGGGGCGATCAGGGTGGTCACCTTCACGTCCGGGCGGCGGTCGCTCACCCGCCGGGCGGCGGCGTCGACGATGTCCTCGGCGAGTGTCTCCTCGGACGGTTTGCCGAGGTCCTCGGCGAGCGCGGCGCCTTCGTAGCGCTGCCACAGCGAGGCGTGCACCAGTCGCAGCGGCACCCCGCGCAGGGCGGCCTCGTCGGCCGCCCAGTCGACGGCCCGCAGGCTGGGTGCGGAGCCGTCGACTCCGACGACCAGGGGACGTTCCATCGGTGGTCCTCCTCGGATGGTGGGGAGCGCGGGCGCCCCGTCAGGGGTGGGCGATCACGGCCACGGGGGCGGTGGAGTGGTGCAGGACGGCATGGGTGACGGGACCGATGTGCGTGCCGAGGGGGCTACGGCGGACACGGCGGCCGACGACCACGAGGGACGCCTCGCGGGAGGCCTCGACGATGTGGTGGGCGGGGCTGCCCCAGCGGCACACCTCGGTCACGTCGACGTCGGGGAACTTCACCTGCCACGGCCTGAGCACCTCGGTCAGGGCGGTGACCTGGTTGGTGCGCAGCTCGGGGCCGAGTTCCGGGTCGGCGGGGATGGCGTAGGCGTAGTAGGGCGGCGGGTTCCAGCCGTTGACGACCCGCAGGGCGGTTCCGCGGCGGGAGGCCGCGTCGAAGGCGAACTCGATCACGGTGTCGTGCGGGTTCTCGGTGTCGATGCCGAGGACGACGGGCCGGAAGGGGGTGGCGGCCGACGGGATGCCGACCGGGTCGGCCTGGTGCTCGTCGGCGGCCTGTTCCCCGGCGCGGACGAGGACGACCGGCTGCTCGGCGTGCGCGACGACCATCTGGCCGACGGAGCCCACCAGGAAGCCGCCGATGCCGCTGAGCCCCCGGGAGCCGAGGACGAGCAGCGCGGCGTCCTTCGCCACGCGGGGCAGGACCTCTCCGGGTCGGCCGCTGATCTGTTCCACAGTCACGTTCACGCCGGGATGCCGCAGCCGCAGCCCCTCGGCCGCCTCGCGCGGGATGCGCTCGCTCCAGTGCTGGAGTGTCTCGGCGGCGAGCAGCGGTGCCTGGGCAATGGGGTCGGGTACCGGTTCCCAGACGTGGACGAGGGTCAGCGGCAGGTCCCGCAGCTTCGCCTCGCGGGCCGCCCACTCGGCGGCGGCCCGGCTCTCCGCCGAACCGTCGAGCCCTACGACAACGGTGTTCACCATGGTTCTGCCTCCTGAACGGGGGGTGTGCTCCCAGCCTCGTGCCGCGGGGGCCGGTGGTGGAGGGGCCGCAAGTCCCCGGCAGGGGCCGAACGTCCCTGCTGCGACCGGTTCCGCTGTGGGGCTCGCGTCCGGGCCTGTCCGCGGTGGATGCTGATCTCCACGCGGTGGAGGGAGGCCCATGGTCCAGGGCTCGGGCAGACGGCACGTTCCGGAGTGGCGCCGCCTGGCTCCCGGGCTCGGCACGCTCCTCGGCTATCGGCGGGCGTGGCTGAGGGGCGACGTCCTGGCCGGGGTGACGGTCGCCGCGTATCTGGTGCCGCAGGTGATGGCGTACGCGGGGGTGGCGGGGCTGCCGCCGGTCGTCGGGCTGTGGGCGATCCTGCCGGCCCTGGCCGCGTACGCGCTGCTCGGCTCGTCACGGCTGCTGTCGGTGGGCCCGGAGTCGACGACGGCGCTGATGACGGCGACGGTGGTGGCTCCTCTCGCCGCCGGGGACCCGGACCGGTACGCGGCCCTGGCGGCGACGCTCGCGATCACGGTGGGCCTGTTGTGCGTGGTGGCGCGTCTGGCGCGGCTCGGCTTCGTGGCGGACCTGCTGTCCCGGCCGGTGCTGATCGGCTATCTGGCGGGCGTGGCGCTGATCATGACGGTGGACCAGTTGCCCAAGCTCACGGGGGTCGACACGACGGGGTCCTCGTTCTTCGCGCAGCTGGGGTCGTTCCTCGGGAACCTGCCGGAGGCGCACACGGCGACCGTCGTGTTCTCCGCCGTCGCGCTGGCCGTCCTCTTCAGCGCCGCCCGGTACGTCCGGGCCGTTCCCGGCCCCCTGCTGGTGCTGGTCCTGGGCACGGCGGCCGTCGCCGCCTTCGGGCTGGACGACCGGTACGGCATCGAGGTGATCGGTGACGTGCCGATCGGCCTGCCCGGGTTCTCCTCGCCGGACCTGAGTGAGCTGCCGCGGCTGGTGCTGCCCGCGCTGGGGGTGCTCCTCGTCGGCTACACCGACTTCATCCTCACCGCGCGGGCCTTCACCGACCGCGACGGCGAGGAGGCGCTCGACGCCGACCAGGAGTTCCTCGCTCTGGGTGCCGCCAACCTCGGGGCGGGTGCGCTGAGCGGCTTCCCGGTGAGCAGCAGCGCCAGCCGTACCGCGCTCGCATCCTCCGCGGGTGCCCGCAGCCAGGCGTACTCGCTGGTCGCCGGGGTGGCGGTGCTGGCGGTCCTGCTCTTCCTCAGCCCGCTGCTGTCCCGCACGCCGAGGGCCGTCCTGGGCGTCCTCGTCGTGTACGCGGCCGTCCGCATGATCGACCTGGCGGGTTTCCGCAGGCTCGCGTCGTTCCGCAGGCGGGAGCTGCTGCTGGCCCTCGGCTGCCTCGCCGGGGTCCTCGCCCTCGACATCCTGTACGGGGTGCTCGTCGCCGTCGGCCTGTCGATCGCGGAGCTGCTGACCCGGGTGGCGCGTCCGCACGACGCCGTCCTGGGGCTGGTGCCCGGGGTGGCCGGCATGCACGACATCGACGACTACCCGAACGCCCGGACCATCCCCGGCCTGCTGGTGTACCGCTACGACTCCCCGCTGTTCTTCGCCAACGCGGAGGATTTCCGCCGCCGTGCCCTGGCCGCGGTGGACGAGCAGGAGGACCCGGTGCGCTGGTTCGTCCTCAACACCGAGGCGAACGTCGAGGTCGACATCACCGCCCTGGACGCCGTGGACGAGCTGCGCCGTGAACTGACCCGGCGGGGCGTCGTCCTCGCGCTCGCCCGCGTCAAACAGGACCTGATGGACGACCTGAGGGCCTACGGCCTCGCGGAGTCCATCGGCGCCGACCGGATCTTCCCCACGCTGCCGACGGCCGTGGCCGCGTACCGGGAGTGGGGCGGTGACGGGGGCTGAGACGGGGCCGGAGAACGCCGGGCTCTGCCGCGCGGGCCCCGTCCAGGCGGGCCGGTGCCGATCCGCAGGGCGGCACCACCGGCGAGGGCATGCATGCATCCATCTCGGCACCCTGGGCCTCGTCCGGCGCGGGCGCGATCGCCCTCGGCGTCGGCCTCGGCCTCGGCCTCCAGGATCCGGTCGAGGCGCCGGATGTCGCCGTACCGTCTGCGGTACTCGAGCCGGTCCGGTTCGGCGAGATCCCCGCACCCTCGAACCGGCTGATGACGCCGCTGTGGAAGGGCACATGCAGGGTGCGTGACACGTCATCCCAGCGTCGAGTTCACCGCCGTCCAGGCCGCGGTCCGCTCGGCCGGTTCGCGGCGGGGCTGCGGGGTTCCCCAGCCGGCGGCGTAGGTGCCCGGGTAGCGCATGCCGTCGGCGGCGCATTCGGGCAGGGCCCCTCGGGTGGCGAAGCAGCCGTAGCCGAGGGTGCACGGCGGCTCCCTCAGCCGCTCGTCGGCGGCCTCGTAGCCCTCGCACTCCCCTGTCCAGCCGGTCACTCCGCCCTTACCGAAGAGAGCGGGGCTCGCGTCCGTCGGGACGGCGCGGGGGTGCCGGGCGGCCCGGCCGGTCAGGCGAGCAGGGCCTGCCAGTGGGTCCAGAACCGGGTCGCGATGAGCATCCCGATCAGGGCGTACCAGGTGACGGGGACCGCCCAGTGGAATTCCCAGGCGGCGGCGACGAGTTGGCGCGGTGCGCGGATGATGCCGTGGCGGAGGTTGTGGACGGTCGTGTACCAGAACATGGCGATGGTGGCGGCCCACACGAGCATGCACCACAGGCAGAGCGCGCCGATGTCGTACAGCGCCTGCGTCATGAGCCACATGCTGAAGACCACCCCGCCGAGGGTGCCGGCGTTGAGACCGAGCCAGTACCAGCGCCGGTAGCGGGCCCCCGCCAGCAGCCCGAACCCGATGCCGGTGACGACGCCGAAGGCGATCAGGCCGATCACCGGGTTGGGGAAGCCGAACACGGCCGCCTGCTCGCTGCGCATCACGCTCGTGCAGGACACCACGGGGCTGAGGCTGCACGGAGGCACGTACGAGGCGTTCTCCAGCAGCCGGAACTTGTCGACGGTGATGACGAAGGAACCCAGGAGCCCGAGCGCCCCCGTGATCACGAGGAGCCAGGCGAAGGCGGGCCGGGCTCCCGTCCGCGAGCCGTCGCCCCGCAGCGGGGCGTCCTGGCCGGGCGTGAGACTCGTCGTGCTCACCTTGCACCGCCCTTCACCGCGCGGGCAGCCGCGCGGGGCATGGCCGCAGGGCGGGTGTCCGCCTGTGCGGTCGACGTGTCGGGGGCGTCCGCCGGTGTCGCCCTGCGGGTGGCGCCGGCCGGCCAGACGACCTCGACGGGGATGCCGCGGGACCGGGCGAACGCCACCAGGTGAGCGGTGGCGTCCGTGCCGTTGGACGGCGAACCGTCCCAGACCGCGTACACCCTCCGGCCGGCCGCGACGACACGTTCGTCGGCGCTCACGCGGGCGTCGCGGTCGGCGGGGTCGAAGCCCAGCAGCCGGACCTCCTCGGCCAGCATCAGCAGTTCCGCGGCCCCCGACCGATCGGGCTCGGGCAGGACGGCGGGCACGGCGCGCTGCGTCGGCAGCAGCACCACCAGCCTCCGGCCCGCCGCGCGCGCCGCCCGCCCGAACGCCAGGGGCACCCCGGCCCCGGCGCGCACGAGCCCGGCGGCGCCGTCGCTCAGCCGGTCCAGGTGGTCCCGTAGTTCGGTCTGCACCAACTCCAGCGCGGGCGCGGTCAGATCCGCGTGCCCCACCGCGACGATCACCGCTCGCCCTCCCCAGCCGTCCTCTTGCCGGACATGCGTGTCCTTCCGCCTCAACAACCGATGGGATGCAGTGAAGCCCGCGCCGATCGCTCACGGGTAGGGCCGAACGGACCTACGGACAGGGCGATTCCGCCCTGGTCGCGTGGCGTGCGGGGAGGTGGGGGAGCGAGCGGGAGGCGCGGAGGCGACGAGGAGAAACGGCGGGGAGCGGCAGGAAGCCGGGGGCTTCGTCTCGCCAGGGGCGGCAGGTGGCGGTAGGGCCGGGGCGGTTCCGTCCCACCGGGAACGGCGCCGAGCCGCTTCGCCCCGCCGGGGGGCGGCAGGTAGCCGTACGGCCGGGCGGTTCCGTTCCGCCGGGAGCGGGGCCTGGTGTCCCGCCGAGGGGCGACAGGGAGCCGCGTAGCCGGGGCGGTTCCGTTCCGTCGGGAGCAGCGCCGGGCGGCATCGCCCCGCCGAGGGCCCGCAGGGAACCGCACAGCCAAGCAGATCCGAACCACCAGGAACGGCGCCGGGCACCATCGCCCCGCCGAGGGCCGCAGGGAACCGCACAGCCAAGCAGATCCGTCCCGCCGGGAGCGGGGCCGGGTGGCTTCGTTCCGCCGGGAGCGGGGCCCGGCGGTTCCGTCCCGCCGGGGCGGCCGGGTCCGCGCATACGTCGGCGCCGGCCACCGGGCAGGCGGCCGGCGCCGACGAGGACGCGTCTCAGGGGTGGGGCGGAGTCACTGGCCGGGCCTGATGCGGCCACGCCAGGCTCCGGACTCGCCGCCGCGCTTCTCCATGTACTCCTTGAAGCGCCGCATGTCGCCCTTCACACGCCGGTCGATCATGCCCAGCATGTCGCCCGCCTTCTCGATGCCGCTGGGCTCGATGTCCATGACGAGCTCCACCCGGGTGTGCGTGTCGTCCAGGCGCTCGAAGTGGACCGTGCCCTTCTGCCTGCTGTCACCCGTGGTCGTGCGCCATGTGATCCGCTCGTCCGGAAGCTGGTCGACGATCTCGGTGTCGAACTCGCGCTTCACCCCACCGATCTTGGTCGTCCAGTGGTTGTGGCGGTCGTCGAGCTGCCGGACCTCCTCGACCCCTTCCATGAACTGCGGGAACTCCTCGAACTGGGTCCACTGGTTGTAAGCGGTGTGGACGGGGACCTCGACTTCCACCGCTTCCTTGACCGTGCTCATCTGAGACCTCCTCGATGCGGTTCTCACCCCGACCGAACCGTCACGGGGCCGGGCCGGGGCCTCTGCACGGCGACCGGGTACCCGTGGATCACTGGCCTACGACCGATGCCGCGATCGGATCTCGTCCGGGGCGGTCGCGACCGCGCCGACCGGGGGCCCCGCCACCGGGGGCGGCCGGCAAAAGGTCACGTCGTCACGGTTGCGAACGCCGGGTTTGGCGTGAAAATGGGGCCGCGCGATGTGTCTGCTTCGTGACGAGGTCGGGCTCCCCCGGTGGGACAGCGCACTCCGCTGGCAGGGGTCCAGCGGACGCCGGGGCGTCAGCGGCGGTGGCCGCCGGTGGCGGGACCGATCCGCTGGTCGCCGACGCGGACGGGAAGGCGGCAGCCATGGACTGGTGGCGGGACGCGGCATGTGCCCACGAGGACCCCGACCTCTTCTTCCCCGTGGCCGTCACCGGGGCCGCCCTGCGGGATCAGCAGGCCAGGGCGAAGGCGATCTGCCGGCGCTGCCCGGTGATCCACCCCTGTCTGTCGTGGGCGCTCCAGGCGACCGGCGCGCAGGGAGTGTGGGGCGGTACGTGCGAGGAGGAACGGCGCGGGCTGCTCCGGGGCAGGGCCCAGGGAGAATCGGCGCTCGGCGTCACCGGCTCGGCGTGAAACGGTGAAACGGGTCGGCCGGGGCCCTCGTCGCCGGTGGGACACCCCCGTCCGACCGCTGCCGTAGGCTGGCCGTAACAGCCGTGCGGGCTTCTCGTCTTCGTCAGCCGTCAGCCGTTCCTGACCACCGTGAACGAACGAGGTCGACGGGCGGAACCGGGCAGTCCCCCTTTCGACGGGGCTTGGTGTGACGGTGTACGAAGACCCGGCGCGCATGCTCGTGGCACTCACCCGGGCCAGCCATCTGACGACGTTCGAGGAGATGTCCACCCTCGTCGCGACGCACGCGGAGCGTGCCGGACTCGGCCGGACCAGTATCTTTCTGGCCGATCTGCAGCAGGACGTGCTGCGGGAGGTGACCGGCCGCGGCCTCGACGCCGGAGACGGCGGCGAGGAACTCCGCGTCGACGCCACTCTGGCGGGCCGGGCCTTCCAGAAGGGCCTGGGCGGCGCGGTGAGCGACGGACGCGGGCGGCACTGGATCCCCGTGGTGGACGGCACCGAACGCCTCGGGGTGCTGCGCGTCGACGTCACCGCCGCCGCCCCGGACCAGGAGGCGATGCAGGACCTCGCGTCCCTGGTGGGGCTGATGCTGGTGTCCAAGCGCAGCTACAGCGACTCCTACGCCCGCCTCACCCGCACCCGGCGGATGAGCCCCTCCGCCGAGATGCAGTGGACCCTGATGCCGCCGCAGACGTTCTCCGACGGCAGGGTGACGATCGCGGCCGCGATGGAACCGGCGTACGAGACCGCCGGGGACGCCTTCGACTACGCCCTGGCCGCGGACGTCGCCCACCTGGCCATCTTCGACGCCATGGGCCACGACACGGCCGCGGGGCTCACCGCGAACCTGGCCATCGCCACCTGCCGCAGCCACCGCCGCCGGGGAGCCGGACTGTCCGAGGCGGGCAGCGCGATCGAGGCGGCGCTCCTCGAACAGTTCCGGCACAGCCGCTACGCCACCGGCATCCTCGCCGACCTCGACCTCACGACCGGGTACCTGAGCTGGGTCAACTACGGGCACCCTCTGCCCGTGCTCATCCGGGGCGGCCGCTGGGTCACCACCCTGGCCTGTCCGCCCACCCACCCCCTCGGCACCGACCTGGGCGTGTCCGCCACGGTCTGCCGGGAGCAGCTGGAACCGGGCGACCGGCTCCTGTTCCACACCGACGGCGTCACCGAGGCACGCGACACCAGCGGGCAGGAGTTCGGCCGCGACCGCTTCGTCGACTTCGTCGTCCGCCACCACGCCGACGGCGTCCCGCTGCCCGAGACGCTGCGCCGACTGGTCCACGCGGTCCTCGACTACCACGACGGTTTCCTGGCCGACGACGCCACGGTCCTGTGCTGCGAGTGGCACGGCAGCACGCCGCAGTGACTCGATCCGGGACCGTCACCCGTCACCCGTTGCCCGTCACCCGCCGCCCGTGCCCGGCGGGTGTGGCGCAGGAACGCGAGCGGGTCATGTGCTGGAGGTGTGCGGTGCGGTGTGCGGGAGGTGGCCGTCAGCCACCGTGCCGACGGAGTCCGTGCCGGTGGCTCCGCCCCGTGGCCCCGGCTCCGCTGGGCCGCTGCCGGTCGGCCGCCTGCCCGTCCGCCGCCTGTCCGCCAGCCGCCTGCCCGTCCTGCGCCCGGCCGTTCGCCGTCGGCTCCGCGCCGTCCCGCTGACGCAGGCGTATCTCGACGTGGCCGTCGGTGATCCGGGTGTCGAAGGCGGGCTGGGGCGCGGTGGCGGGGCCGCGTACGTTCCAGCCGTCCGAGAGGCGGAAGACGCTGCCGTGCCAGGGGCACTGGACGCATCCGTCCGCGACGGTGCCCTCGGACAGCGGTCCCGCGAGGTGGCTGCACCGCTCGGCCAGCGCGTGGAGCGTCCCGCCGGTCTCGCGTACGACCAGGATCGGCACGTCGTCCACGGCGCGCCGTACGGCCCGGCCGACGGGGAACTCGTCCACGCCGCCGATCCTGCGCCAGCCCTGCGACACGACGTGCGGGACCTCTTCGGCGTGGTTGGCGCCGGACGCCTGGCGGTAGGCGAGGTGGCCGCCGAGCATGCCGCCGGCGCCGACCGCCGTCAGCCCCGGGAAGCCGTAGGCACGGCCGGCGAGCGTACGGCCCCGGGCTCGTGAGACGAGCGAGGCGGCGTAGAGGCCGACCGCAGCCACGTTGGCCGCGGCGTGCACGAGTCCGACTCGCTGCTGCTGACGGTGGAGTTCCGCCCAGTCGACGGCGCCGGCCAGAGCAGCCGGAGCGGCGGTCGCGAGTCCGACGCCGACTAGGAGGCCGGCCTCACGGGAGCGGCCGGGCCGCAGATCCAGGACGGCGGCGGAGAGCCAGCTGCCGATCGGCACCTGGACCAACAGGGGATGGACCGGGTGTCCCAGCCAGCGGCCGTGCAGCACGTCCCGGCCGCGCCCGAGCGGCAGGGACCGCACCCGCTCACGGAGCACGCCGATCACCGCATCGCCCCGTGGCTCCCGCTCCAGCCGGTCCAGCAGCCGCAGGAGCCGGTTCTGCGCCGTCCGACGACGTGATGGTGCGTTCATGACCTGCGGGTCCCCGCCGCTGCCGACGGCAAACAGCCAGGCCGGTGCCGGGCCGACAGCCCGCCCCAATAACGACATATACCTTTCACCCGATTGGATCGCTTTGCAAAGTATGTAATAGTTATGCCTGCGAGACCTCTACCCGAGGGAGTACGGCCGCATGATCCACGGAGCCCACCCGAACGCTCCTGTCTCAACCCGCCACGTGAACATCGCCCGCGCCCGTGACTGCGACAACTGTCGCGGCTGGGGAAGCGTCGTCAACCAGGGACAATTCGAACTCTGTCCTGCCTGCCAGAGCCCGGCGCAGACCCCGTGAGCACGTTCAGCGCTCCGCGGCGCGCCGAGGGCGCCGGACCGTTCGTCACGCGGCTCACCTGGCAGCCGCCCGGCGGCGGTACCGCAGTCTGGGAATCCCGGCTCGCCCGACGCCGCGGACTCATCACCGTCCATCCGCCCGGAGCGACCGCCGGTCATCGGGCCAGGGCCGACGAGACCGCCGTCGCCCGGCTGCGCAGGCTCAACGCAATCGCCGCCACCGCGTTCGTCCTCGGCGGAGCGCTCTTCGCCGCGGGTGCCGCCGTCGCCCAGTTAGGCTCCGGCGACGCCGCCACCTGCGCGTCGATCTACTTCGTCGGCGGCCTGTGCTTCAACACCGGCGGCTATGTGTCCCTGCTTCAGGTGATCAACGCGCCCCGCCATGTGCCAGGAGGCGCGGGTGCTCTGGTCACCCAGCGCTGGCGCTGGTGGAGTTATGAGCCGGCGCGGGCCGACTGGGTGAGTACGTTCGTTCTGTTCGCCGGCACCCTGGTGTTCGCCGTCAACCTGCTCGACTCCTTCCTGCAGGGCCTGACCGTGCAACAGATCAACCGTCTGATCTGGGCGCCCGATGTGATCGGCTGTGTACTGTTCCTGATCTCCGGGCATCTCGCCCTCGTCGAGATCTGCCACGGGCGGCCGCGCCTGCTGCCGCGCGACCTCGGCTGGTGGATCGTCGCCGTGAACCAACTCGGCTCCGTCCTCTTCATGGTCGCGGCGATCGCCACCTACAGCCGCCCGACCACCGGCGGCCTGGTCAACGCCGACATCGCCAACTGGGGCACCCTCACCGGCGCCCTCTGCTTCCTCATCGGCGGCCTCCTCCAACTCTTCGAACGGCCGTGATCAGCCGGTCTCTGGCGACCGGTCCGCCGCGGCGTCATAGGCGGCGCGGGCCTCTGCGATGGAGGACCCGTGCCGCTCGGCCCAGCCCACCAGTCCGATCAGCGAGGCGTGGAGTTGGGACTGCTTCGCCGAAGCCACCGAGGCCCTGCGCGGGCGCCGGGTCGCCGGAAAGGCGGTCCCGCGGGTGCACGCGGTGAGCCGGACGCACCGACGCGTGTCCCGCAGGACCAGGACACTCCTGGACCGGCGAAGCCCCTTACGCGTTCAGGGCCGCCAGCACCACCGACTTGGCCTCGTCCTGGATGCGGGTCAGATGGTCGGGGCCGTGGAAGGACTCGGCGTAGATCTTGTAGACGTCCTCCGTGCCGGAGGGGCGGGCCGCGAACCAGGCGTTGGCGGTGGCGACCTTGATGCCGCCGAGGGCGGCGCCGTTGCCGGGGGCCTCGGTGAGGACCGCGGTGACCGCCTCGCCGGCGAGGGTGTCGGCGGTGACCTGGCGCGGGGAGAGCTTGGCGAGCAGGGCCTTCTCCTCGCGCGTGGCCGGGGCGTCGACGCGCGCGTAGGCGGGGGCGCCGAACCGGTCGGTGAGCCCCGCGTAGTGCTGCGACGGGGTCCTTCCCGTGACCGCCGTGATCTCCGAGGCGAGCAGCGCCAGGATGATGCCGTCCTTGTCGGTGGTCCACACCGATCCGTCGCGGCGCAGGAACGACGCGCCCGCCGACTCCTCGCCGCCGAAGCCGAGCGTGCCGTCGGACAGGCCGTCCACGAACCACTTGAACCCGACGGGGACTTCGACCAGTTCCCGGCCGCCGTCCGCCGCGACCCGGTCGATCATGCTGGACGACACGAGGGTCTTGCCGATCCCGGCACCGGCCGGCCACTGCTCCCGGTGGGAGAAGAGGTAGGAGATCGCCACGGCCAGATAGTGGTTGGGGTTCATCAGGCCGCCGTCCGGGGTGACGATGCCGTGCCGGTCGGCGTCGGCGTCGTTGCCCGTGGCGATGTCGAACCGGTCGCGTCGCTCGATGAGCGAGGCCATGGCGTACGGCGAGGAGCAGTCCATGCGGATCTTGCCGTCCCAGTCCAGCGTCATGAAGCGCCAGGTGGGGTCGGTGAGCGGGTTCACCACCGTCAGGTCGAGCCGGTGCTGTTCGGCGATCCGGCCCCAGTAGGCGACGGAGGCGCCGCCCAGCGGGTCGGCGCCGATGCGCACACCCGCGGAGCGGATCGCGTCCAGGTCCAGCACGGCGGGCAGATCGGCGACGTAGGTGCCGAGGAAGTCGTAGCGACTCGTGCCGGGGGCCGCGAGGGCGCGGGTGTACGGGATGCGGCGTACGTCCTTCAGGCCGCCGGTGATGATCTCGTTGGCGCGGTCCTGGATCCAGGAGGTCGCCTCGGAACCGGCGGGGCCGCCGCTCGGCGGGTTGTACTTGAAGCCGCCGTCGGCGGGCGGGTTGTGCGAGGGGGTGACCACCACGCCGTCGGCGAGGGCCGAGGTGCGGCCGCGGTTGTGGGCGAGGATGGCGTGCGAGACCGCCGGGGTGGGCGTGTAGCCGTCGGCCTGGTCGATGAGGACGGTCACGTCGTTGGCGGCGAACACCTCCAGCGCCGTGATCCGCGCCGGCTCGGACAGGGCGTGCGTGTCGGCCCCGAGGAAGAGGGGGCCGTAGGTGCCCTGGGCGGCGCGGTACTCGCAGATGGCCTGGCTGGTGGCGGCGATGTGGTCCTCGTTGAACGCCGCCGCGAGGGACGAGCCGCGGTGGCCCGAGGTCCCGAACGCCACCCGCTGCCCGGGCTCGGCCGGGTCGGGGTGCAGCGCGTAGTACGCCGTGACCAGGCGGGCCACATCGACGAGGTCGTCGGGTCCGGCGACCTGCCCCGCTCGCGCGTCCTGCATTTCCCGCTCCTCCGCAAGGGTCGACCGTTGGGTACGGCCCCATTCTCCCCTGCCGGGCCCGTCGGGACGCGCACCGGGCGGACGTTGCGGCGAACGTTGTGGCCCACATCCCGCGAGTGCGACGATGCGGGTCGGCCATCGAAGGGACACCGACGTGACGCAGGAGCACCAACGGCCGCCCGCCGCCGTGCTGTTCGACGCCCTGGGCGCCGACTACGAGAGGGCGTTCGCCCATGCCCCGGCGCATCTGGCGGCGTTGGAGTGGCTGGTGGAGCGGCTGCCTCCCGGCGCGCGGACGCTGGACGTCGGCAGCGGCACCGGGCGGCCCACCGCGGCGGCGCTGGTGAAGGCGGGGCACGCGGTGCTGGGGGTCGACGTCTCCCCCGTCATGGTGGAGCTGGCCCGGCGCCAGGTCCCCGAGGCCGAGTTCCGCCACGCGGACGTCCGTGAACTCCCGCTGGAGGCGGACTCGTTCGACGGTGTGTGCGTGTTCTTCTCGCTCCTGCAGATGACCCGCGCCGAGCAGTCGGCCGTGCTGCGGCGGCTGGCCCTGGCCCTGCGGCCCGGCGGGCATCTGGTGCTGGCCACCGTGCCGGCGGACGTCGAGGATGTCGAGGTGGTCTTCATGGGCCGTCCGGTCCGCGCGACCAGCTTCGCCGAGGAGTCCGTCGTCGCCACGGTGGAAGCGGCGGGCCTGACGGTGCTGTCCCGGCACACCGCCCTCTTCACCCCGGACCACCCCGGCGCCGGCCCCGAGCCGCACCTCTTCCTGCGCTGCCGACGCGACGGGACCGAACGCTGATCCGAGAGGGCGGTGCGGGCGGCCGCCCCGGTCCGCCGAACGGCTCGCGGGGGCGGGCCTCGCCGGGGCGCGTGGGCCCGCGGGTGCGGTTACCGTCGGCGGTATGGGCAGTGATCTTGGCGGCTGGCGGCGGTGCCTGCTCGGCGGGGCGGTGTTCGCCGTGTGCATGGTCGGCACGACGCTGCCGACCCCTCTCTACGGCCTCTACCAGGAGAAGTTCGGCTTCTCCGAGCTGACGGTCACCGTCGTCTACGCCGTCTACGCCGTCGGGGTCATCGGGGTGCTGCTCCTCGCGGGCAATGTCTCGGACTCCGTGGGCCGCCGCCCGGTGCTGCTGTGGGGGCTGGGGTTCGCGGCAGCGAGCGCCGTCTGTTTCCTGTGCGCCACCGCGATGGGCTGGCTCTACGCGGGGCGGCTGCTGTCGGGCCTGTCGGCGGGCCTCTTCACCGGGGCCGCCACGGCGTACGTCATGGAGCTGGCGCCGCCCGGCGGTGCCTCGCGTGCGACGTTCGTGGCGACCGCCGCGAACATGGGCGGCCTCGGCTGCGGTCCGCTGCTGGCGGGGGTGCTGGCCCAGTACGCCGACTGGCCGCTGTATCTGCCGTTCGCCGTCCACCTCGCCCTGGTGGCCTGCTCGGCCGTCGTCCTGCTGAGGCTTCCGGAAACCGTGCGCGCGCGGCGGCCGCTGAGCACCGTACGGCCCGAGCGGCCGGGCCTGACCCCGGGTGTCCGGGCGGTGTTCGCGCCCGCGGCGACCGCGTCCTTCGTGGGGTTCGCGCTGTTCGGGGTGTTCACATCGGTCAGCCCGGCCTTCCTCGCCCAGTCCCTGGACGTGCGCGACCACGCGGTGAGCGGTCTGGTCGTCGCGCTGGCCTTCTTCGCGTCCACCGGCGGGCAGCTGGCCGTCGGCCCGGTCGGGGTCGGCCGGTCGCTGCCGCTGGGGTGTGCCGCGCTCCTGACCGGTCTGGCGCTGCTGGCGGGTGCGCTGCGGTGGGATTCGTTGCCGCTGGTCGTACTGAGCGCGCTCGTCGGCGGCGCCGGGCAGGGGCTGGCGTTCCGCGGGGCGCTGTCGGCCGTGGCCCGCGCCGCCGAGGCGGACCGTCGCGCGGCCGCGATCTCCGCGCTCTTCGTGGTGGCCTACACGGGCATCTCCCTTCCTGTCATCGGGATGGGGCTGCTGACGGAGCCGATCGGCCTGGAGAGCGCCGGCCTGGTGTTCATCGCCTGCATGGCGCTGCTGGTGTCGGCCGCGGGCCTCTACCTCCTGCGCCGCCCGGTGCCCGCGCCGGAGACCGGCGGGGTGCGCTGACCGTCCGGTCCGGCCTCGGCGGGGCGCCGTCTCAGTACGGTGCCCGCGTGGTTCGGACCGGTGCCGCGCAGGTCAGTCCGGTGCCCGCATCGGTCAGTCCGGTGTCCGCTCTGTTCGGTCCGGTGTCCGCGCGGGGCGGTAGCGCTCGGCGAGCCGGGCGAGGGCGACGGCGCCGAGCAGGAGACCGAAGTCCCGCAGGGCGATGTCGTAGTAGCCGGGAATGGTCAGCAGGTTGACGATGATGCCGGCGAGCCAGCCGGCCACGAGCCAGCCGCCGAACCGCGGGGCGAGGGCGACCGTGAGGCCGGCGACGATCTCGACGACGCCGACGGCGTACATGGCGGCCTGGGCGCTGCCCGGGACCAGGTCGTCGATCCACGGGGCGAGATAGGTCGGCCAGTCCACGAGCAGGTTGGCGAACTTGTCCAGGCCGAACAGGATCGGCGCCACGGCGAATCCCGTCCGCAGGATCCAGAACGCCTGGTAGGCGGGGTCGGCGGCCAGGGCGCGCCGAGGCGTGACCGGTGGGGTGCTGAGGGTGGACGGCATGACGCCCCTCCTTCTATCGACAAGGTTCACTATCAATAGAAGCCCCGCTCGGCTCTTAAGTCAATGACTGTTGGTTTTACACTGGTGTGCGTGGACCACTCGAAAGAAGCACCCGGCGGTGACGTCTCCGCCGTCGCGGCCCTGGACGAGCCGACGCGCCGGCGGCTGTACGACCACGTGGCGCGGCAGTCCGGCCCGGTCGGCCGGGACGACGCAGCCCATGCCCTGGGCCTGGCGCGACAGACGGCGGCCTTCCACCTCGACCGGCTGGCCGCCGAGGGGCTGCTGGAGGTGGTCTACGAGCGGCGCAGCGGACGCAGCGGGCCGGGCGCCGGGCGGCCCGCGAAGCTGTACCGGCGCTCCGGGAAGCAGATCAGCGTCACTCTGCCCGAGCGGCGCTACGAGCTGGCCGGGCGGCTGCTGGCGCAGGCGGTGGAGGTGTCCGACGCGACGGGCGAAGCGGTCCGTGAGGTGCTGCACCGCAAGGCGGCGGAGCTGGGCGAGCGGTTGGGCGGGCAGGAGACCGCCGGGGTGGTGGACCTGCTGGAACGCCAGGGCTTCGAGCCGCGCCTCGACGGGGAGGCGATCGTGCTCGGCAACTGCCCCTTCCATGCGCTGGCCCGCGAGCACACCGAGACGGTGTGCGGAATGAACCTGCATCTGCTGCGCGGCGTGCTCAGCACGCTCGGCGAGGACGGCTGGGAGGCCCGCCTCATGCCCTCCCCGGACCACTGCTGCGTCCGCCTGCTGCCCGTCGCCTGACCGTCGGGGCAGTGGTTCCGATGCGGGTCGGCTCCGTGGATGCCGGCTGGGTCGCCGCAGTCGGCGAGGGGCCTCAGACGGTCCTCGGAGGCGGTGCCCGGCTCGGCGGCGTAGAGGGTCACGTCAGGTCGTGGACGACGCGCGGCGAGAGGGGAAGGGCCAAGGCGCGATACGCCAGCTCCAGGCCCCCTCGGGGCGCCGCAGTCGTTTGACGCCCTCGTGGCTGATGCGGACGTCGTGCGCGGCCCGGATGGCCCGGAAGTCGGGGCGTGGTGTGGAGAGTTCACCGACCGGCTCCCGCAGGGACCTGCCGTAGGGGTCCCGACCGGCCTCGGCGCGGAGCGGTGCCGCGGCGGCGGTCGCGCCGTCCTCCCAGCCGACGAAGAAGTGCCGGGAGCCGGGGCCGAGGAAGAAGGCAGTCGGGGCTGGAGGGCATGCGCTCCACGGTCGCCGCGTGGCGCCGGGGAGGGAGGTCGAGCTTGTACCCCCCATGTACACGACCTTCCGCGGGCCGGGCGAAGCGGGCAGGGCCGACGGCGGGGCACCGCACGACGCGGGGCACCGCACGACGCGGACGGCGGGGCACCGCACGACAGCCCGGCGAGGAAGCGGCCGGCCGCATCGGTCACACTCGGTGCCGCGCACCACGCCCCCGTTCTCCACACCTTTCAGGGACCCACCATGACGACCTTCGCCCTCATCGGCGCCGGTGCCGGCCTCGGACTGGCCGCCGCCCGCCGCTTCGGCACCGCCGGTCACACCGTCGCCCTCATCGCCCGCGGCGCCGAGCGCCTCGACGCCCTGACCGCCGAACTCGCACGCGACGGCGTCCGGGCCCGCGGCTTCACCGCCGACGCCCTGGACCCCGCGTCGCTGGTCACCGCCCTGCGGGCCGCCGCCGACACCCTCGGACCCGTCGAGATCCTCCAGTACAGCCCCGCTGTGCGCGCCGACTTCATGAAGCCGGTCCTCGACACCACCGCCGACGACCTCGACGCACCCCTCACGTTCTCCGTCAAGGGCCCCGTCACCGCGGTGAACGCCGTCCTGCCCGGCATGCGCGAACTCGGCCGCGGCACGCTCCTGTTCGTCAACGGGGGAAGTGCCGTACGCCCCCACCCGGAACGCGCCGGCACCTCCATCGCCTTCGCAGCCGAGGGCGCCTACGCGCGCATGCTCCACGACACGCTCGCCCCGGAGAACGTCCACGCCGCCCAGCTGATCGTCCCCGGCGCCATCCACCCCGACTCCGAGCACAGCAACCCCGGCACCCTGGCCGAACGCCTCTACGCCATGCACACCGAGCGGGACGGCTTCCGCCACTACGCCGAGGCCCTGCCCGACTGATCCGGCCCGGCTGATCGGGCCCGGCTGATCGGGCCCGGCTGATCGGGCCCGGCTGATCGGGCCCGGCTGATCGGGCCCGGATCCGGCCCGACGGGCGCCGTCCGAGCGGGCACAGACCCGGCGGGGGCCGGCGGGGTGGCGGGTGCCGCCCGGTTCAGCGGCGTCCGCCGAACTCCCAGTCGTGGACCTCGATGTCGGCGTATCGGTCCGTGGTCAGGACCGCGCGGGCCTCGTCAGGGTCGGCGGCCCTGATCAGCACGGCCGTGCCCAGCCAGGTCTCGCCGTCGTCGGCCAGCAGCGGCCCGTACGCGATCAGCCCGTCATGGCCGGGCGGCACGACGAGGTCGGCGGGCCCGCCCGAGCCGAGGCCGAGCACCAGGTACCGGTTGCCGCCGGTCCGGCCGCCGGGAAACTCCCACATGGTCCGCCCCAGCAGGTTGCGCCACCGGCGCAGCAGGACGTCGCGGTAGGCACCCGCCTGGTAGTTGGGTTCGTCGAAGGCGAACGCGCGGGCGGCGGCGGGATCCGGCAGATCGACGATGTGGACACTGCCGGTGGGGGTCTCGCCGTCCTCGGCGAAGGTCGGGCCGCGGGCGATCAGTTGTTCCGCGTACTGATCCATGTAGGACCAGTGCGCTTCCACCAGTTCCTCGCGCAGGGGGAGGGAGCCGGGCCGGTCACGGTGATAGCAGAGGAACTCCATGGACACAGACCCTCGCCGAGATCAGGCGCCGCCTCAACCGACTTTCGTGATCACGGGAGCGGGACCCTGTCATGACCCGCGCCGCGCGTGGTCCTGACGCCGACCGGTAGGGCGTACTCCCCCGACGTACTGCCCCTACATGCGTCCCGGATGCGGCGCGGCCGCCGCCGGTGCTTGACCCGCCGCGGGGCGCGGGCGTCGCGCCGGTCCGAGGTTCTGTCGACGCGAGGGGAGAGCGAGTCCCCTGCGAGCGCGCTGCCGTATCTGCCGCCTTATGTGAACGTGCCCTGGGTGGAGGGGCGGTGAGGCCGGGCCGATGGCGCGGGACCTGCTCGCGGGGGCCGTGTTCCCGTCGGGGCGCCCGCTGTCGCCGAGTCCGCGTGCGTGGCCGACGTACGACATCAGCCTGTTGGCGCGCCACGGAGGGCGCCCCGGACGGCGTGTTCGCGCCGCGGACGACGAGGGTGAGTACCCGGTGTTCGCCCTCGATCTCGACGACATGCCGTTCCCGGGGCTGACGTGCCCGGGCATCGACGTGGACCTGGCCGACACAACCGGCCTGCTCCCCCGCGAGGGCGCACTCGTCGGCTACATCAGACGGTGCGGACGACGGTCCCCCCGGCTTCGAGTGCGGTGACCTCGTCGGCGGCCGCGGTGGTGTCCGTGACCAGAGTGTGCACGACGGCGGCGGGGCCCACGTGGGCGTGGGCGGTGTGGCCGAGTTTGCTGCCGTCGGCGGCGGCGATGACGCGGCGGGAGGAGGCGATGGCCGCCTTCTTCACCGCGGCGTCGTCGAGGTCGTAGGCGGTCAGGCCGTCGGCCGCGGTCAGCCCGCAGCAGCCGACGACGGCGGTGTCGAAGCGCAGGGCGGCCAGGGAGGCGAGGGTGAGGGGGCCGGTGAGGGCCCCCTCGGCGGCGCGGGGCTGGCCGCCGGGCACGACCAGGGTGGCCGGACCGGGCGTCTCGGCGAGCAGATGGACGGCTTGCAGGGACAGGGGCATCACGGTCACGGGCCGCTCGCGCAGGAGCCGGGCGACCTCCAGGCAGGTGGTGCCGCTGTCCAGCAGGACGGTCTCACCGTCGGCGACGAGGGCGGAGATCTCGGCGGCGATCCGGCGTTTGGCGTCGACGGCCTCGCGGGCGCGCAGCGCGAACGGGGGTTCCTCGCCCCGGAGCAGCAGGGTGCGCGCGCCGCCGCGGACGCGTTCGAGGACTCCCTGGGCGGCGAGGACGTCGAGGTCGCGGCGGATGGTCATCTCCGAGGCGCCGGTCAGCTCGGCCAACTCCTGGACCGTGGCCCCTCCGGAGTCCCTGACGACCTTGGCGATCAGCCCGTGCCGGTCTGCGTTGCTCATGCCGCGATTGAACACCACTTGCGAAATGAACAACAGATCTGTTCGTTAACGCACTTTCCGAACACCATAGATGTTCGTTACCCTGGTCGGCATGGAACGTTCCCTGCGAGCCGCCCGTGTGGCGACCTACGTGTACTTCGTCCTGTGCGGCACCTTGCTGAGCACCTGGGTGGTGCACATCCCCGCGATCGAGGAGCGCGTCGGCATCAGCCACGCCACGCTCGGCGGGCTGCTGGTGGTGCTCGGGCTCGGAGCCTTCGTGGGCATGCGGGTGGCGGGCCCGCTGACCGACCGCCTCGGCACCCGTGTCGTGGTGCCCGTCGGCGGCGTCCTCTGCGGCGCGACCCTGTTCCTGCCCGGTCTCGCCCACGATCCGTGGACGCTGGCCGCCGCGCTGCTGGTCTTCGGGCTCTGCAACGGCTGTCTGGACGTGAGCATGAACGCCCACGCCGTGCATGTGGAGAAGGCGTACGGCCGCCCCGTCATGTCCGGATTCCACGCCACGTTCTCCGTCGGCGGTGTCCTCGCCGCACTCGCCGGAGCGGGCGTGGCGAGCGCCGGCCTGCACCCGGCCGCGGGCATGGCCGCCATGGGAGCCGTGGGTGTCGTCGTCGCCGTGGCCGCGGCACGCGCCCTGCTGCCCGCAGCACCCGCCGTCGAGGGCCCCGGCTCCGTGCACGGGACCGCGACGTCACCGGCCGTCGGGGCCGGCAGCACCAGGGGCCGGGTCTGGCTGCTGGCCGTCCTGGCGCTGATGGTGATGCTGTGCGAGGGCGCCGCCAACGACTGGAGCGCCCTGCACATGAAGGACGTCATGGGTGCGTCCGCCGGCACGGCGGCCTTCGCGTACGGCGCCTTCGCCGCGGCCATGACCGTGGGCCGACTGCTCGCCGACCGGTTCGCCGCCCGGTTCGGTGCCCCGGCGATCCTGCGCCACGGCGCGGCCGTGGCCGCCGTCGGCATCACTCTCGTGGTCCTCGGCCCGTGGCTGTGGACCGTGTTCACCGGCTGGGCGCTGTTCGGCCTGGGCCTGTCCGGCTGTGTCCCGCAACTGTTCAGCGCGGCCGGGCACGCCGACCCCTCCGCCGCCGGGGCCAACGTCTCCCGCGTCGCCGGACTCGGCTACGTCGGCATGCTCGCCGGCCCCGCCGTGATCGGCTGGCTGACCCACCTCGTCGCCCTCGACCATGCCTTCGTCCTGTTGACCCTGCTGTGCGTGACCACCGCCGTGGGCGCCCGCGTGCTGCACACCGGCCCCGCCCCCGTCCGTCGGGGCGAGAGGCCCGCCGACCGCACCCGCGAGCCTGAGACGGCAGCCAGCAGCCCATGACCGCTTGTGCGGCACGGTCCCTGACAATTGAGCATCGCCGGCACCCCCGACCAGGCCCGCGCCGCGATCGAGGCCCGCCACGCGGCCGGCGCGACCGGCGTCGTCCTCGCCCCGGCCGGCCCCGACCGCCTGACCGCGCTGGACTCGCTCGCCCGCGCCCTGCCCCACCGGCACTGACCCGGAACGCCCCGACAGCCCAAGGGAAACGACCCTCATGTCCGACGACCGCCGCCGCATCGTGCTCTTCGACCTCTTCGGGGTCGTCGCCCGTCACCAGCGGCCGGGCGCGCAGGCGAAGATGGCCGCCCGCTGCGACAGCTCCCTCGAAGCCTTCACCACGGCCTACTGGACCCATCGCCCGCCCTACGACGCCGGCCGGCACGCCGCGGCCGCGTACTGGACCGACGTACTGCGCTCCATGTCCCGCCCCGCGGACGCGAGCACGATCGAGGAGCTGCGGCTCACCGACATCGACAGCTGGTCCCGCGTCGACGACCACATGGTCACCTACGTACGGGACCTGCGGGACCGCGCCCGGGTCGCCCTGCTGTCCAACATCCCCGCGGACCACGCGGACGCCTTCCTCGCCGCCCAGCCCTGGCTGCACGACCTCGACCACCTGGCGTTCTCCGGGAAGATCGGCGCGGCCAAGCCCGACCCCGCCGCCTTCCAGCACTGCGTCGTCGCCCTACGGGCCGCACCCGCCGACGTCCTCTTCGTCGACGACCGCGAGGAGAACGTCCTCGCCGCAGAGGCCGTCGGCATGCGCGGGCACGTCTTCAACGGCCGGGACGACCTGGCGGCCGCCGTCGACGCGTGGCTGTGAACACGTCACCTTGCTCGCTGCCGATACCGATGTCGATGTCGCTGCCGATACCGGTGTCGATGGTGGCCGTGCAGCTGGTTGTGTCGACGGGGCCGGCCCCAAAGCTCGCCCCGGACGTCAGCTCCCGTCCTGCTTGAGCCGGTCCGCGGCCTGGGTGGCGATGACGGCGGCCTGGACGCGCCGCTCCACCCCGAGCTTCGCCAGCAGCCGGGAGATGTGGTTCTTGACGGTCTTCTCGGCGAGGTAGAGCCGCTGACCGATCTGACGGTTGGTCAGCCCCTCACCGATCAGCGCCAGGATCTCCCGCTCCCGTTCGGTCAGGCCCGGCAGGGCGTCCGGCTCGGGCTCCGGCTCCTGGCCCTGCCGCAGCCGCGCCATCAGCCGGGCGGTGGCGCTGGGATCGAGCAGCGACTGGCCGGCGGCGACCGTGCGGACGGCGGACACCAGGTCGGAGCCCTGGATCTGCTTCAGCACATACCCGGAGGCGCCCGCCATGATCGAGTCCAGCAGGGCCTCCTCGTCGTCGAACGAGGTCAGCATCAGACAGACCAGCTCCGGCATGCTCGAGCGCAGTTCCCTGCACACGGTCACCCCGTCGCCGTCCGGCAGACGCACGTCCAGCACCGCCACCTGGGGGCGCAGGGCGGGGACCCGGATCAGGGCCTGCTCGACGTTGGCGGCCTCACCGACCACGGTGATGTCCGGCTCGTCGTTCAGCAGGTCGTGCACTCCGCGCCGAACCACCTCGTGGTCGTCCAGCAGGAAGACCCGGATCGGGTTGTCGGGGCCGGGCCGGTCGCCGTCCGCCATCAATTCGCTCCTCGTTCACTCTGTGTTGTTCGCTGTACGTCGAGCGCTCTGCCTCGATCGCTCTGCGTCGATCGCTGCCTTGCGTCGATCATGTACCGGGCCCCCCGGGAGGGACGCACGGCCATTGTCTACCGCTGATCCTCCGTGATCCGGGGCCGAAGGGCCAGGGCCTGAAGACCCTACCGGGACCACAGGGGCCGGTCGGCCCCACCCGTGAGGACGTCCAGCACCTGCCGCCGTGCCGGGGCGCGGCCGAGCCTGGAACGGCATCACGTCGACAGAGTTCCGGGAGAATTCCATGAAGGCAGCAGTGGTCACGTCGTTCGGCCGTCCCTTGGTGATCGAGGAGCGGCCCGATCCGCAGCCCGGCCCCGGCCAGGTCCGTATCCGGGTGGAGGCGTCGGGGCTGTGCCACACCGACATCCACGCCGCGCACGGCGACTGGCCGGTCAGGCCCACCCTCCCGTTCGTCCCCGGCCACGAGGGCGTCGGTGTCGTCGAGGCGCTCGGCGACGGGGTGACCCACCTGGAGATCGGGCAGCGGGTGGCCGTGCCCTGGCTGGGCTGGGCCTGCGGGCGGTGCGAGCACTGCCTGTCCGGCTGGGAGACGCTGTGCGAGCAGCAGCGGAACACCGGCTACGGCGTGGACGGCGGCTACGCGGAGAAGATGCTCGCCTCGGCGGACTTCGCCGCCCCCGTGCCCGACGGCATCGACCCGCGCGACGCGGCCCCGCTGACCTGCGCCGGCGTCACCACGTACAAGGCCCTGAAGGTCGCCGAGGTGCGTCCCACCCAGCTGGTGGCGGTCTCCGGGATCGGCGGCCTCGGCCACCTCGCCGTGCAGTACGCGAAGATCGCCGGAGCGACCGTCGCCGCGATCGACGTCACCGACGACAAGCTCGACCTCGCCCGTGAGCTGGGCGCCGACATCCTGATCGACGCCCGCAAGGAGGACCCGGCGGAGGTGCTCAAGCGGCACGGCGGCGCCCACGCGGCGATCGCGCTGGCCGTCGACGAGGCCGCCTTCGCCTCGGTGTACGGCGGTCTCAGGCGTGGCGGCAAGCTCGTCATGGTGGCCCTGCCGGCCGGCGGCACCATCCGGGTGCCGATCTTCGACACCGTCCTCAACGGAACGTCCGTGATCGGTTCGATCGTGGGTACCCGCCAGGACCTGGACGAGGTGTTCCGGCTCCACGCGGCCGGACGCACGAAGGTGATCTACGAGACCCGCCCGCTGGAGACGGTCAACGACTCGATCGCCGAGGTACTCGACGGTCAGGTCAAGGCGCGCATCGTCTTCGAGATGTGACTCCGCCGCATCGCCGCACACCCTCCGGAAGCCGGACAAAGGAGCGCGACGTCATGGTCCGTTACGTGTACGAGTTCGCCGAGGGCGGCCGGGAGATGGCCGGTCTCCTCGGCGGCAAGGGCGCCAATCTTGCGGAGATGACCCGGATGGGCCTGCCGGTGCCGCCCGGCTTCACCGTCACCACCGAGGCCTGCCGGGCCTTCCTGACCACCGGCTCGGCACCGGACGGTCTGGACCGCGAGATCTCCGAGCACCTGTCGGCCCTGGAAAGGGCGGCGGGACGCCGGCTGGGCGAGCCCGCCGATCCGCTGCTGCTGTCCGTCCGCTCCGGGGGCCGTTTCTCCATGCCCGGCATGATGGAGACGATCCTCGACGTCGGACTGAACGACGAGTCCGTGCTGGGCCTGGCCAAGGTGTCCGGGAACGAGCGCTTCGCCTGGGACTCCTACCGCCGTCTCATGCAGATGTTCGGCAGTACGGTCATGGGGGTCGACGGCGCGCTGTTCGAGGACGTCATGGCCCGGCTGAAGGAGCGGCGGGGGGCCGCCGACGACCTGGGGCTGGACGCGGCCGACCTGGCCGAGCTGGTCGAGGCGTACAAGGAGCTGATCCGCGACCGGACCGGTGAGTACTTCCCGCAGTCGCCCGCCGAGCAGCTGCGCCGGGCGGTCCTCGCGGTCTTCGAGTCGTGGAACGGCGAGCGCGCCCGGATCTACCGCCGCCGCGAGCGCATCCCCGACGACCTGGGCACGGCCGTCACCGTGCAGACCATGGTGTTCGGCAACCTCGGCGCCGACTCCGGCAGCGGTGTCGCCTTCACCCGCGACCCGGCCACCGGCCGGACCGGCCTGTACGGCGACTATCTGCCCAACGCGCAGGGCGAGGACGTCGTCGCCGGTATCCGCAACACCGTCCCGCTGGACGAGCTGGGCCGGATCGACGCGGAGTCGTTCTCCCGGCTGCGGGACCTCATGCGCACCCTGGAGACCCACTACCGGGATCTGTGCGACATCGAGTTCACCATCGAGCGCGGCACGCTGTGGATGCTCCAGACCCGGGTCGGCAAGCGGACGGCGGAGGCGGCGTTCGCCATCGCCGGCCAGCTGGTCGAGGAGGGTCTGATCAGCGAGGACGAGGCGTTGACACGGGTCGGCGGGAGCGGGCTGGCACGGCTGATGTTCCCCCGCTTCGACACCTCGGCCGTCGGCGAGGCCCTCGCGCACGGTATCCCGGCCTCGCCCGGCGCCGCCGTGGGCGCGGCCGTGTTCGACTCCGCCGAGGCGGTCCGGCGGGCCGCCGCCGGGGAGAAGGTCGTCCTCGTGCGGCAGGAGACGACCCCCGACGACCTGCCGGGCATGGTCGCCGCCCAGGCCGTGCTGACCAGCCGCGGCGGCAAGACCAGCCACGCGGCCGTGGTCGCGCGCGGCATGGGCAAGGTCTGTGTGTGCGGCGCGGAGGAGATCGCGGTGGATCCGCACGGGCGCCGCTTCACCGTGGGCGGCACCACCGTCGAGGAGGGCACCGTCATCTCCGTCGACGGCTCCGAGGGCGCCGTGTATCCGGGGGCGGTTCCGCTGGTCGACTCCGCGGTGATGCGGTACTTCGAGACCGGCGGGCAGGACGAGGAGCCGGCGGGGTTGGTGGCCGCCGTGGGCCGGGCCATGCGGCAGGCGGACGGCGTACGGCGACTCGGGGTGCGGGCGAACGCCGACACGCCCGAGGACGCCGCGCGGGCCCGGCGGTTCGGCGCCGAGGGCATCGGGCTGTGCCGTACCGAGCACATGTTCCTCGGCGACCGCAGACAGCTGGTGGAGGCGATGATCCTCGCCGGGACCGACACCGCGCGCGAGCAGGCGCTGGACGCGCTGCTGCCGCTGCAACGGCAGGACTTCGTCGGCATCCTGGAGGCGATGGACGGGCTGCCCGTGACCATCCGGCTCCTCGACCCGCCGCTCCACGAGTTCCTGCCCGACCGCACGGAGCTGGCCGTCCGGCTGGCGGCCGCCGAGGCGCAGGGCAGCCCGCCCAGCGCGCACGACGCGGAGCTGCTGGACGCGGTGAACCGCATGCACGAGGAGAACCCCATGCTGGGCCTGCGCGGCGTACGCCTGGGTCTGGTCGCGCCGGGGCTGGTCGCGATGCAGGTGCGGGCGATCGCCGAGGCGGTCGTGGAGCGCAAGCGGGCGGGCGGCGACCCGCGGGCGGAGATCATGGTGCCGCTCGTCGACACCGTCGAGGAGCTGCGGATCGTCCGTGAGGAGGTGGAGCAGGTCCTGGCGGAGGTCGCCGACCGGTCGGGCGTCGCCCTCTCGTGCCCGGTCGGCACGATGATCGAGCTGCCGCGGGCCGCGCTCACCGCGGGCAGGATCGCCGAGGAGGCGCGGTTCTTCTCCTTCGGCACCAACGATCTGACCCAGACCACCTGGGGCTTCTCCCGTGACGACGTCGAGGCGGCGTTCTTCTCCGCCTACCTCGACAAGGGCATCTTCACGGTGTCCCCGTTCGAGACGATCGACCGTGAGGGCGTGGGCCGGCTGGTCGAGATCGCCGTGGCGGAGGGCCGGGCGGTGCGTCCGGACCTGAAGATCGGCGTCTGCGGCGAGCACGGCGGCGACCCGGAGTCCGTGCACTTCTTCCACGCCGCCGGCCTGGACTACGTCTCCTGCTCCCCGTTCCGCGTGCCGGTCGCCCGCCTCGAAGCCGGGCGGGCCGCGCTGTCCGGGACGGACGGCGGCGACACCCGGTGAGGAAGGAGTGTGCGTCATGACGCGCATCGTCGGTGAGGTGATGACCCGTGAGGTCGTCGAGGCGCGCCGGGACACGTCGTTCAAGGAGGTGGCGCGGCTGCTGGACCGGTACCGCATCAGCGGTCTGCCCGTGGTGGACCACGACGACAAGGTCGTGGGAGTGATCTCCGAGACGGATCTGATCCGTCGTCAGGCAGCGGGCGCCGATCGGGGCCGGGGCCGGCGGTTCCCCGGGCGCGGGTCGCGCCGCTCCGGCCGCCGGGCGGCGGGTCTGGCCCCGGCCGTGACCGCCGGGGACCTGATGTCGTCGCCGGCCGTCACGGTGCACCCGGAGCAGCGCGTCGCGGACGCCGCGCGGGTGATGGAGCGGCATCGCGTCGACCGGTTGCCCGTGGTGGACGAGGAGGACCGGCTGATCGGCATCGCCACCCGGCGGGATCTGCTGCGGGTGTTCCTGCGCACGGACGAGGAGATCCGCCGGGACGTGACCGACAAGGTCCTCACCCGTGCGCTGGGCCTGCCGCCGGGGGCCGTCACCGCGTCGGTGCGGGACGGTGTGGTGAGGCTGAAGGGCCGGCTGGAGCGGCGCGGTGACGGCCCGGTCGCCGTCCGGCTCGCATGGCGGGTGGACGGGGTGGTCGGCGTCGTGAGCGAGCTGACGTTCCGGGTGGACGACATCGATGCCCTCGATCCGCGGACCCCGGGCGCCCACCCGGCGCGGTGATCCTGCCCGTCACGTCCGGGGCCGCTGTGCCTTCCGGCCCCGGACGTGACGGGCTCTCAGGGATCCGGACGTGACGACGGAGCGCCGGCCGAGTCGCGACTCGGCCGGCGCTCCGTTTCTCGTCACAGGGCCCGTAGGCCGTGCTCCCGGAACTGTTCGCGGACCCGCTCGGTCAGTACCGCGTCCGGGGTGGGGGTGTCGCGCAGCGGGAAGGGGATGCCGAGCGCCTCGTACTTGTGGGCGCCGAGCTTGTGGAACGGCAGGACGTCCACCCGGTCGACGTTGCCGAGTCCGGCGAGGAAGGCACCCAGCCCGTCGACGGCCTCCGGGTCGTCGGTCCAGCCGGGTACCAGGACATAGCGGATCCACACGGGGACGCCGAGCCGGTCCAGGCGGGTGGCGAAGGTGAGGGTCGGGGAGAGATCGCCGCCCGTCAGGGTCCGGTACGTGCGGATGTCGAAGGACTTGACGTCCAGCAGGACGAGGTCGGTGTCGGCGAGCAGGTCGTCGGTGGCGCGGGCGCCGAGGAAACCGGAGGTGTCGAGCGCGGTGTGCAGGCCGAGTTCCCTGCAACGGCGGAGGACACCGGCCGTGAACGCGGGTTGCAGCAGGGCCTCCCCGCCGGTGAGCGTCACTCCCCCGCCGGCGGTGGTGATGAAGGGCCGGTACTTCTCTATCTCGGCCGTCACCTCGTCGACGGTCCTCTCCTTGCCGTCGCGCATGTGCCAGGTGTCCGGGTTGGCGCAGTAGAGGCAGCGCAGCGGGCAGCCGCTGAGGAAGAGGACGAACCGGGTCCCGGGCCCGTCCACTCCCGTGGACAGGTCCCAGGAGTGGACGCGGCCGGTCACCGGCCCGGCGGTGGTGTTCACAGCGCTCCGTGGAAGGTGCGGCTGATCACGTCGAGCTGCTGCTCGCGGGTCAGGCGGACGAAGTTGACGGCGTATCCGGAGACGCGGACGGTCAGCTCCGGGTACTTCTCCGGGTGCTCCATCGCGTCCTCCAGCGTGGCCCGGTCCAGCACGTTGACGTTCATGTGGAAGCCGCCGGAGGCCGTGTAGGCGTCGAGGATGCCGACCAGGTGGCCCGGGCGCTCGGCCGGGTCGTGGCCGAGTCCCTCGGGTGTGATCGTCGTCGTCAGCGAGATGCCGTCCCTGGCCTGTTCGTACGGGAGCTTGGCGACGGAGAGGGCCGAGGCGGCCACCCCGTGCAGGTCCCGTCCGTTCATCGGGTTGGCGCCCGGCGCGAAGGGGGCTCCGGCGCGGCGGCCGTCGGGGGTGTTGCCGGTGTGCTTGCCGTAGACGACGTTCGAGGTGATGGTCAGCACCGACTGGGTGTGCTCGGCGTCCCGGTAGGTGGGGTGCTTGCGTACCTTGGCCATGAACGACTCCACCAGGTCGACGGCGATGCTGTCGGCGCGGTCGTCGTTGTTGCCGTACGCGGGGAACTCGCCCTCGGTGCGGAAGTCGACGGCGAGCCCCGACGCGTCCCGGAAGACCTTGACGCGGGCGTGCTTGACGGCGGAGAGGCTGTCCACCGCGACGGAGAGGCCCGCGATGCCGCACGCCATGAAGCGGTGCACGGGGTGGTCGTGCAGGGCCATCTCGATGCGCTCGTAGGCGTACTTGTCGTGCATGTAGTGGATGACGTTGAGCGCGTCGACGTAGGTCTCGGCCAGCCAGTCGAGGGTGCGGTCGTAGGCCGCCCGCAGTTCCTCGTAGTCCAGGTGGTCGCCGGTCAGGGCGGGCGTCGCGGGGGCGATCTGGTCGCCGGTCATCTCGTCGCGGCCGCCGTTGACCGCGTACAGCAACGCCTTGGCGAGGTTGACCCTCGCTCCGAAGAACTGCATCTGCCGGCCCACCGCCATCGCCGAGACGCAGCAGGCGATCGCCGTGTCGTCGCCGGTGCGAGGGCGCAACAGGTCGTCGGACTCGTACTGGATGGCGCTGGTGTCGATGGAGACCTGCGCGCAGAACCGCTTGAACCCCTCGGGCAGGCGCGGCGACCACAGGACGGTCAGGTTGGGTTCGGGGGCCGGGCCGAGGTTGTACAGGGTCTGCAGGAAGCGGAACGAGGTGCGGGTGACCAGGGGGCGGCCGTCGGCGCCGATACCGCCGATGGACTCCGTCACCCAGGTCGGGTCGCCGGAGAACAGGGCGTCGTACTCGGGGGTGCGCAGGAACCGCACGATCCGCAGCTTGATCACGAAGTCGTCGATGAGTTCCTGGGCGCGGGTCTCGTCGATCGTGCCCTCCTCCAGGTCCCGTTGGAGGTAGACGTCGAGGAAGGTGGAGGTGCGGCCCAGCGACATCGCGGCGCCGTTCTGCTCCTTCACCGCCGCCAGGAAACCGAGGTACAGCCACTGCACCGCCTCGTGCGCGGTCACGGCGGGGCGGGAGACGTCGCAGCCGTACGAGGCGGCCATCTGCGCGAGTTCACCCAACGCCCTTGTCTGCTCGGCCAGTTCCTCGCGGTCGCGGATGACCTCCGGGGTGGAGGGCCGCGCGTCCAGCAGGGCCCGCTCGGCCCGCTTGGCCTCGATCAGCCGGTCGGTGCCGTAGAGCGCGACGCGCCGGTAGTCGCCGATGATTCGGCCGCGGCCGTACGCGTCGGGCAGGCCGGTGATGATGCCGGCCTTGCGGGCGGCCCGCATCGCGGGGGTGTAGGCGTCGAAGACGCCGTCGTTGTGGGTCTTGCGATAGGTCCCGAAGACACGCTTCACGAAGGGGTCGGCCTGGTAGCCGTACGCCTTCAGCCCGTTCTCCACCATCCGCAGACCGCCGTTGGGCATGATGGCCCGCCGCAGCGGGGCGTCGGTCTGGAGGCCGACGATCAGTTCCCGGTCGCGGTCGATGAAGCCGGGCCGGTGCGAGGTGATGGTGGAGGGCAGTCCGGGGTCGACGTCGAGGATGCCCAGGCGTCGTTCCTCGGGGAACAGCCGGGCGACCTTGTTCCAGACGGCGAGCGTCCGCTCGGTCGGCCCTGCGAGGAAGGCCGCGTCGCCCTCGTAGGGCGTGTAGTTGGCCTGGATGAAGTCCCGTACGTCGACCTGGTCGCGCCAGTGGGCACCGGCGAAGCCGCGCCATGCCTCGGTCGTCGCACCGGGTCCAGCTGTCACCGTTACCGTCATCGCCGGTCTCTCCCTCACTCCGCGCGCAGAATCTCTGCACTTCGCATACTCGTCCCGCGCGGTGGTGGCGGGGAGGGTCTGTCGGCGCAGCCGGGGCGCGCCGACGGTCCCTCGCGGGTGGGGGCCGATGGGCCCTGTCGGAGTCCGGCACGCGCGCGTCCCGTTGACGGTCGGCGGCGCGGAAACGACCGGGGGCGCCCCCGCGTCCTGGCGGAGGCGCCCCCGGTCCGACGTACCGTGACCTTTTCGTTCGTCAGCGGTCGTTGCTCAGAGGAGCCAGCGGTGACGGCTGACGAAGGGCAGGCGTGCCCAGGCCCTGCCGAGACCCCAGGTGGCGCCGGCTCCCGCGGCGGCCAGGGCCACGAGGACGACGGCGTAGACGAGGTGGTAGTCGGCGAAGGGGTTGGTCGACATGCTCGCCGACCCGTCGGACAGGTGCTTCGCCGGTGGCCATTCCGCGACCCACATCAGGGCCATCATCAGGGTGCCGGCGACCGCGGCGAGCCGCAGGCCGACGCCAGCGATCAGGGCGAGCCCGATACCGAGCAGTCCGAGCATGAACAGCGAGTCCGCCCAGGCGGCTCCGGCCCAGTCGTGGAACGTGGACTCCATCGGGCCGACGGCGACGTGGCTGAGGAAGCCCTCGGTCGGTGAACCGCCGTCGATCCAGCCCTTGCCGGACGGGGTCGCGTAGCCGAAGCCGAACGTCTTGTCGAGGAACGCCCAGAGGAAGACGAACCCGGTGAGGATGCGGAGCCCGGCGAACATGTACGAGCCGGCCGCCGTCGCCGCGATGGTCGTCCCGTCGGCGGAGGCGGGGGCCGCTCCGGTACGGCGCAGGGACGGGAAGCGGAACCCGGGGTGGCGCTGGGGGTGGTGGTGCACTGCCATGATGCTCATCCCTTTCGAGGGTGCGACGCACGGAGGGTGGACGCGGGGAGGGTGGACGTCTGTCGTGGCGCCTTCAATGTCCCGCGTCGCCGAGGCCCGCCGCAGAGGCCCCACGGGCCCGAGACACGGGCCGAACGTCCCCTCCGTCAGCCCTTGTTGAAGGACGGACGACCCGCGCGCGTCCGGGCCCGGTCACGGCGCGGGGGCTCCACGGCGGGGCCGGGTTCCAGGTCGGGGTCAGGTTCCAGATCGAGGTCAGGTTCCAGGTCGGGACCGGGTTCCAGGTCGGGGCCGGACTCCAGGTCAGGACCGGGTTCCAGGTCGGGGCCGGACTCCAGGTCAGGTCCGGTGCCAGGTCGGGGCCCGCGATGGGGTGGTCGGCCGACCGGGGGCAGCGATCGGGCAGAGTGGGCGGATGCCTGAGTCGCCACGATCCTGTGGTGGCAGGACCGGTGCCGGCGGGGCAACGAGGCGCAGGCCGACGCGGGGGACGCCGCCCATGGCCCGGCTCCGTGGCGCGCGCACGGGGTCGACGGGCACGGCGGCGGGGTCCCGATACGGCATGGCGTACGCGACCGGACCGGCTCCGGGCCCAGGGCCGTTGGTCCTGTGTGCGCGCCGGGGACCCGACGAGTGACCAATGGCCCCATGACGGCAGGCGCCGGAGCCGGAGAAGCTGGGGGTGCTCCGTTCCCGACGGGCGGGCGAGCGCGAGGAGTTGTGTGATGGCTAAGGCATATCTGGTGGGCAGCGGCATCGCGGCGCTCGCCGCGGCGGCGTTCCTGATCCGCGACGGCGGCTTCGACGGGTCGGACATCCACCTGTTCGAGGAGCAGCGACGGATCGGCGGCGGTCTCGACGCCGACGGCACGGCGAACACCGGCTACTCGGTGCGCGGTGGGCTGATGTTCGAGGCCGAGTACCGGTGCACCTACGACCTGCTCTCCGGCATCCCCTCCCTCGACGACCCCGCGGTGTCGGTGACGCAGGAGATCCTCGCCGAGCACGAGCGGTTCGCCTGGGACGATCTCGCGCGTCTCGTCGACGAGGACGGGAGGATCGTCGACACCCGCTCGACGGGCTTCTCCGAGCGGGACCGCCTCGACCTGGCCCGCTGCCTCGCGACGCCCGAGGCGCACCTGGACGGCAAGCGGATCAGCGACTGCTTCGGCGAGCACTTCTTCACCACGAACTTCTGGTTCCTGTGGTGCAGCACGTTCGCCCTGCAACCCTGGCACAGCGCCATCGAGTTCCGCCGCCATCTCAAGCGTTTCCTCCACCTGCTCCCGGAGTTCGCGACCCTGTCGGGCGTGCACCGTCCCCGCTACAACCCGTACGACTCCGTCGTGCGGCCACTCACGGCCTGGCTGCTCGACCGCGGGGTGACCGTCCACACCGGGTGCCGGGTCGTCGACCTCACGTTCGCGCCCGGGCACCGGGACATCACGGTCGCGGCCCTCTCCCTGTCCCGCCTGGGACGGGACGAGAAGATCACCGTGGCGCCCGACGATCTGGTCCTCGTGACCAACGGCTCCATGGCCGACTCCCTCAGCGTCGGCTCGCACACGTCACCGCCGCGCCCGCCGCGCCCCCGTTCGGACGCCTGGCTGCTCTGGCACCGGCTGGCCCGCGGACGCGACGACTTCGGCAACCCGGACGCGTTCGACAAGCGTGTCCAGGAGTCCCGCGTGGAGTCGTTCACCGTGACCACCGAGGATCCCGGCGCGTTCCTGGACGCGCTGGCGAAGTTCGGCGGGCAGGGGGCCGGACACGGCGGGCCGATGACGTTCACCGGCTCCGACTGGCTGCTCACCATCGTCGCGGACGGCCGGCCGGTCCACCCCGACCAGCCCGAGGGTGTCGGCGTGTGGTGGGGGTACGCCCTCCACCCCGGCCGGGCCGGCAACCGGACGCCGAAGCCGATGACGATGTGCTCCGGGCGGGAGATCCTCGAAGAGGTCCTGCACCATCTGCGCCTCGACGGGGCGGCGGCGGCCCATGTCCTGGCGACCTCGACGGTCGTGCCCTGCCTGATGCCGTACGCCACCAGCCAGTTCCTGGCCCGGCGGCGCGACGACCGGCCGGAGGTGGTCCCCGAGGGGTCGGTCAACCTCGCGTTCATCGGGCAGTTCGCCGAGGTCCCCGCCGACGCGACGTTCACCGTCGAGTACTCCGTACGGACCGCGTGGACCGCCGTGGCCCGGCTCCTCGGCCTCGACCGGCAGCCGCCCGCCGTCTACAAGGGGCACCACGACCCGCATGTGCTGGTCGCCGCGCTGGAGACCGTGCACCGGCGGTGACCCGGAGCGCCGTCACCGCCCCGGACGGCTCCCCGGGGACCGGCGGGCCACTCGCGCCCGGCCGACCGCCGCGGCGAGGAACACCGCCGTCAGCAGGGCGGGCACGGCGACGGCCGCGCCGGTCCCGCCGTGTCCGGGGCCGAAGGCCACCGGCAGGAGCGCGGAGGCCACCGCAGCGCCCAGGCCGACTCCGAGGACGGCGACGAAACGGTTCCGGGCGCGGTACATCCGCGCCCGTGACGTGAGCCTGGGGCGCGGATCCGCCCTGCCGACGGCGCGCACGTCACGTACCTCGCGTACGGCGGGTATCTCGCGTACGGCGCGCAGGGAGTACTCGTCGTGGACGTGGGCCAGTTGGGTCGCCGGGTCCTCCCGTGCCTCGCTCCGGCACCGTGCGGCCGCGCGGATCCGCAGGCCCGCTGTGGTGGCGGCGCCCGCCGCGGCCACGGCACCGGGCGCCCACCACGGGTCGGCCACGAGAAGCAGCACGGCCATAGCCGCGACCGTCGTCCAGCCGCTCAGGCAGGCCGCCGCCGTACCGCGCAGGGAGTCCGGACGGTCGGCCCCCGCGCGCACCGTCGCGAGGGCGGGCAGCCACCACACGCAGCCGGCAGCGGCCACCAGTGCGGTGCCCAGGGCCGGGACGGGGTGCGTCACGTTCGGACCGCCCTCTCGATCGCGACGATCTCCGGGTGGTGCAGGTCGAACGCCGGCGACTCGGAGCGGATCCGCGGCAGCGAGGTGAAGTTGTGGCGCGGCGGCGGGCAGGACGTGGCCCACTCCAGGGAACGGCCGTAGCCCCAGGGGTCGTCGACGTCGACCTTCCTGCCGTACTTCGCGGTCTTCCAGACGTTGTAGAAGAACGGCAGGATCGACAGGCCCAGCAGGAACGAGCCGATCGTGGACAGGGAGTTGAGGGCGGTGAAGCCGTCCGCGGCGAGGTAGTCGGCGTACCGGCGGGGCATGCCCTCGGTGCCGAGCCAGTGCTGGACGAGGAAGGTGAGGTGGAAGCCCACGGTGAGCGTCCAGAACGTGATCTTGCCGAGGCGTTCGTCGAGCATCCTGCCGGTGAACTTGGGCCACCAGAAGTGGAATCCCGCGAACATCGCGTACACGACCGTGCCGAACACCGTGTAGTGGAAGTGGGCCACCACGAAGTACGAGTCGGACAGGTGGAAGTCCATCGGCGGTGACGCGAGGATCACCCCGGTGAGACCGCCGAAGACGAACGTGACGAGGAAGCCGGTGGTCCACAGCATCGGCGTCTCGAAGGAGAGGCTGCCCTTCCACATCGTGCCGATCCAGTTGAAGAACTTCACGCCGGTCGGCACCGCGATCAGGAACGTCATGAAGGAGAAGAACGGCAGGAGCACCCCGCCCGTCACGTACATGTGGTGCGCCCACACCGTCACGCTCAGGCCGGCGATGGCGATGGTGGCGCCGATCAGGCCCATGTAGCCGAACATCGGTTTGCGGGAGAAGACCGGGATGACCTCGGAGACGATGCCGAAGAACGGCAGCGCGAGGATGTACACCTCCGGGTGGCCGAAGAACCAGAAGAGGTGCTGCCAGAGCAGTGCCCCGCCGTTGGCCGCGTCGAAGACGTGGCTGCCGAACTTGCGGTCGCACTCCAATGCGAACAGTGCCGCGGCCAGCACCGGGAACACCAGCAGGATCAGCAGCGCCGTCAGCAGCACGTTCCAGGTGAAGATCGGCATCCGGAACATGGTCATGCCCGGTGCGCGCATGCAGATGATCGTGGTGATGAAGTTGACCGCGCCCAGGATCGAGCCGAAACCCGAGAGGGCCACGCCCATGATCCACATGTCGGCGCCCAGCCCCGGCGAGTGGACGGCGTCGGACAGGGGCGCGTACAGGAACCAGCCGAAGTCGGCGGCGCCGCCCGGGGTCAGGAAGCCGAACGCGGCGATCGACGAGCCGAACAGGAACAACCAGTAGGCGAGCATGTTCAGCCGTGGGAAGGCGACGTCCGGCGCGCCTATCTGCAAGGGCATGATCCAGTTGGCGAAGCCGGTGAACAGCGGCATGGCGAACATCAGCAGCATGATCGAGCCGTGCATGGTGAACGCCTGGTTGAACTGCTCGCTCGACATGATCTGCAGGCCGGGGCGGGCGAGTTCGGCCCGCATCATCAGGGCCATCACACCGCCGACGACGAAGAACGCGAACGCGGTGACCAGGTACATCGTCCCGATCTTCTTGTGATCGGTGGTCGTCAGCCAGTCGACCCACGTCGACCGGCCTGCCGCCGGGACGGCCGCCCCGGCCTCCTCACGGACCGGGGGACGCGACCGCGCCCCCGCCGTGTGCTTCTCCTGGTCCAGCTGCGCCTCGTCCATCGGACGGCGTCCTCCCCATCTGCTCATGTGCTCAAGGGCCGGGAAGCGCCCGCGCGTACGCATGGGAGACGCGGCGCTTCCCGGCGCCGCCACATGATCGTCGGACCGGCCCCCCGCCCCGATAGGGTCGAACGGTCCCCACGTCGTCCCGGAATGGGGTCGAACGGTCCCTCTCGGCACCGCCGGGACGGGCGACCCGCAGAGCCGCGCCACCGCTGTCGCGCGGCGAGCGGGGGCCGAGGGGCCGAGGGCACCTTGGTCGAAGCCGTAGGTGGTCGAAGCCGTACGTGCTGGTCGGGCCGGGGCCGGGGCCGAACGGCCCTTGGGGCGGGCCGCGCGGCGCAGGAGAGTGGGAGGAGGAACGAGAAGCGTCCTCGGGAGGCGAGAGCCATGCGGAAACGGATGGTGAGTGACCTCATGACCACACGCGTCGTAGGGGTACGGCGGAACACCGGCTTCAAGGAGATCGCCAAGCTGCTCGCCGAGTACGACATCACGGCCGTCCCTGTCGTGGACGACGACGACCGCCCCGTCGGCGTCGTCTCCGAGGCGGACCTCCTGCGCAAGGAGGCCGCGCAGCTCGATCCGGCCGGGCTGCTGCCGGTGCTGCGGCCACGGGAGGCGGCAGGGGCGAAGGCCGAGGCGACCACGGCCGAGGGGCTGATGAACAGTCCCGCCGTGACCGCCCGGCCGCAGTGGACGGTGGTGGAGGCCGCCCAGGTCATGGAGCGCCACCACGTCAAACGACTGCCGGTGGTCGACGAGGCGGGACGACTCGTGGGGCTGATCAGCCGCGCGGACCTGCTGCGCGTCTTCCTGCGCGGCGACGCAGCCGTCCGGGAGGAGATCGCCGGGGAGGTGCTGGTACGGACCCTGGGCCTCGCGCCCGACACGATCACCGTGCGGGTGGTCGACGGGCGGGTCGCGCTGCGGGGCACCGTCGAGCGCAAGTCGATGGTCCCCGTGGTGGAGCGGCTGTGCCGGGGGGTGGACGGCGTCGTCGACGTCTCCGCCGAGTTGAACCACCGGATCGACGACACCTCTGCGACGCCGTCGGACCTGGGGATGTCGCGCCGCTCCCAGCTGGCGACGTGAGCTGGGGGCCGGGAGCCGGAGGCCGGCGGCCGGGGGCCGGACGGTGACCCGGCCTCCCGGCTTCCCCTCTCCCTATGCCGTTTCCTGCCCGGCGGGCACGATCAGGACCGGGCAGTGGGAGTGGTGCAGCAGTTCCCGGGCCACGGGCCCGAGATGGCGGCCCGGGCCGTGCGTCGCGGGACCGGCCGCGACCACGACCAGGTCGGCGGTGCGGGTGGCGTCCACCAGGGCCCGTACCGGGGCGGAGCCCGGCTCGGGAGCGTCCGCGCGTACGGTCGGGTGCCGTTCGCCCAGGTCCGCCAGCGCGGCGACCCACGCGGGGCGCGCGGTCGATCGCCCGTTGGCCCGGTGGGACGCCATGGGGAGCACGGGGTGGTGCGTGGTGAACGGGGGGATCCGCAGACGGGCGCGGCGCAGTTCGGCCTCCTGGAAGGCGTAGGCCGCCGTGCCCGCGTCGGTGGCGTCGTCGAGGGCGAGGATGATCTCGTCGTGGCAGTTCATCGGTGAGTCGCCGCGTACGACGAGCAGCGGTCCCGGCGCGTGCGCGGCCAGGCGCGCGCTCACCGAGCCGACCACCGCGCCGAGGATCCCGCCGAGGTCGCGGCAGCCGACGACGGTGAGTGCGGCGTGGCGTCCCCGTTCCGCGAGGACGCCGGCCGAGTGGCCCTGTACGGGGACGGTGGTGACGGCCGTGCCGGGTCGACGGGCGCGCACGCGCGCCGCGGCGGACGCGAGCACGGGTCCGGCCTCGTCGAGGTCCGGCACGGCGTGGACGATCTCCAGATCGACGCCGCGCAGGGCGGCCTCGTCCGCGGCGCGGTCGAGGGCGCGTACGGCGGTGATCGTGCCGTCCACGCCGACGGTCACGTGACGGGTCCTCATGGTGGTTCCTCCTGTCGGGGTGCGGGACGGCTCCCGGGCGGCGGCCCGGATGTGCGGGGCGCAGGCAGCCGGGCTCAGCGTGCGGAGCTCGGACGTACCGGGCTCAGGTGTGCTGGGCTCAGGCGGGCCGGGCTCAGGTGTGCGGTACGACGGCCACCGGGCAACCGACGTGGTGCAGGACCGCGTGGGTGACGGGACCGGTGTGCGGGCCGGGCCGGGCGTCCCGTATCCGGCGTCCGACGACGACCAGGGAGGCGTCGACCGACGCGTCCACGAGCGCGCCGGCGGCCCGCCCCTCGACGACCGTCTCGGCCACGGTGACCTCGGGGAACTTCGCGCACCACGGACGCAGTGCCGCGAGCACGGCGCGTTCCCGCTCCGCGAGCAGTTGCGTTGCCGGGACCGGGGCGCGGACGTCGTCGACGGCGTACGCCACCGGGACCCGGTAGGCGTGGATCACGCGGAGCCCGGTGCCGCGGCGCCGGGCCGCGGCGAACGCGAACTCGATCAGTTCGTCGCAGGGGTGGGACACGTCGAGCCCGAGGACCACGTCCCTGTACGGGAGTTCGGGTATCTCGTCCGGCGACACGCCGTCCGGGGCCGGGAGATGTTCACCGGCGGCGCCCTCCCCGGACCGGACGAGCACCACGGGGCGCGTCGACCGCGCCACGACCCGCTGGGAGACCGAGCCGACGACGAACCCGGCGAGACCGCTCAGTCCACGGGACCCGAGGACCAGTGGTTCCGCCTCGTCGGTGGCGTCGAGCAGAGCGGCGACCGGGGCCTCCCGCACAAGCCGGGCCTCGATCCCGAGGCCGGGGTGCGCGGCCCTGACGCTGCGGGCCACCTCGTCCAGAATCTGTTCGGCCCATGCGCGCTGACCGGTGCCGAGGGGGACGGAGGCCGGCGGACGCGGATGCCACTCCCAGGCGTGCACGAGCCGCAGCTCCATCCCTCTGCGCAGGGCTTCCCTGGCCGCCCAGTGGGCGGCGGCGAGACTCTCTGTCGATCCGTCGACTCCCGCGATCACGTACCGAACCATGTGCGCACCTCCTGTGTCCCGGCCGGATGGGCCTGAGCCGAGCATCGGGGAGGGACACGGTGGTGCGCAGGGGGCCGCAGGTCCTTTCCCAGGGCCCTTAGGCCCCCAACTCCCGCCACCTCACGGGCCGGACGGCTCAGCGGGACACGAGAGCCGGGCGGGGGCGACGGGCGGCCACGTCCGTCGGCGAGTTCGTCGGTGGGAGCGGGGGCACGGTCGTCGGCGGGCCCGTCGGCGCGACCGGCGAAGTGGGCGTCACCGGCATCGTCGGGGTCACCGACGACCCACGGTCCGTGCGACGGTCCGTGCGGCGGCGCAGCGCGCGGAGTGCCAGCGCGTCGCGCACGGCCCGCAGGGCGAAAGCCACCACGGCGGAGCCCGCCAACAGGACGGCGTACCGCTTCCGAACGAGCGAGCTCGTTCTCGCCCCCGATGCCGATGCCGATCTCGGCGTCGACACCGATCGCAGGGTCGATGCCGACCGTAGTCTCGAAGCCGATGTCGTCGTGAGCATGCTGCCTGCTCCTTCCGGGTCCCGATCCTTCTCCTCCATGCAACCGCCCGGAGGGCCACGGCGCAGGGTGCCGAAGGGCTCCCGTCGGGTGCCGTGCGGCCCGACCGTGGAGCCGTACGGCCCCTCCTGCGTCCGGCGCGGCGCCGCCACTGTGGGCAGGGTCAACCATCCAGGCCCACCGGCTCCGCGGCGCGGGGCGGGAAGGAGTTCCCGATGTGGTCCGCAGCTCCCGCTCTCCCGACGCTGGAGACGATGGTGTCGGCGGCCGTGGCCGCTCCCTCGATCCACAACACCCAGCCCTGGCGTTTCCGGTTCGACCCGGACACGGTGACCCTGGAGGTCCGGGCCGTGGCGGACCGCGGGCTCCGGCACCTCGACCCCATGGGCCGTGCCCTGCACCTCTCCGTGGGCTGTGCCCTCCTCAATCTCCGGCTGGCGGTCGCCCACTTCGGTCGGGAGCCGATCACCCGGCTGCTGCCCCGGCCCGACGAACCGGATCTGCTGGCCACCGTACGGCTCGGCGGACCGGTTCGGAACGCGACCGTCCCCCGGCTGTACGAGGCGCTGTGGCACCGGCACAGCAGTCGGTTCCCGTTCTCCGAAGCACCGCTGCCCGGAGCTGTGGCAGCGGAACTCGTCGAGGCCGCGCACCATGAGGGCGCCCTGCTGAGCCGCCCCGGCCCTGGTGGGACGGAGCGGGTGCTGCGGCTGTTCCGTGACGCCGAGCGCCGCAACACGGCCGACCCCGACCGGGCGGCGGAAAGCCGCCGTTGGGTGCACGAGCCGAACGCGGCCGCCCTCGGCATGCCTCCGGCGGCGATCGGTCCGCAGGACTTCTGGGAGCGGATGCCCCTCCGGGACTTCGGCGCGCACCGCCGTCCGTCCGTTCTGGCCACGCGTCCCTTCGAGAAGCGGCCGTCGATCGCCGTACTGTCCACCGCGCACGACCGCAGGTCGGACTGGCTGCGCGCCGGACAGGCACTCCAACGTGTCCTGCTGGTGGCCACGGCCCATGGGCTGCGGGCGTCGCTCCTGCACCAGGCGCTGGAGTGGCCCGATCTGCGGGAGCGGGTCGTGCCCTGGGCGGACGCCCCGCGGGCCCACGCGCAGATGGTGATCCGGTTGGGCTTCGGCCCGGAAGGTCCGCCGTCACCGCGCCGACCGGCCCGGCAGGCGCTGGACGCGGACGTGTTGTTCGCGTCCTGACGGACTCGTGGCCCTCACACGGGGCCGGAGGTCCCGAGGCACGTGCCGTCCGGCCCCTGCCCCCGTACCCCCGGCGGGGAGAAGGGGCGACGGAGGTGGGCACGGACGCGTGACGCCGTGACGGGCGGCACGCCGACAGCGGAGGTGGGCCATGACCGGCTCTGCCACCGTCGGTTTCAACGGCTCCCCCGCCGGTATGACCACCGTCCGGTGGGTCGCTCGCGAGGCCGCCGCCCGGCACCTGCCGGTCGTGCTGCTCCACTCGTGGACCACGCAGCCGCTCGATGTGTCGGCCCTTCCGCAAGAGGCCCGCAGCAATCGGCCGTAGGGCCGGGACGTGTTGGGACGGGCCGAGGCGGAGGTGCCCGGTGTCCGGCCGTCACCGTGCGGGCCGGCGATCCGTCGGCCGACGGCAGCCGGGGCGGGACCTCGGGGGTGAACCAGGACGCGGTCATGGTGGGCGTCCAGGAGCTCGGGCCGGCGGAGACGCGCTGCTCGACTTCGTCTTCGGCGAGGCCACGTCGCGCGGGACACCCGTCCGTGTCGTACGGGTCCTGCCCCTGCCGGCCTCCCTGGCGGCCCACCCGCACGAGAAGCTCGTCGCCGACCCGGTCGGCCCTCCCGAGGCGGAGGAACGCGTACGGCTGACCGCCGCGCCGACGCCCCGACGGGAGAAGTTCCCCGACACACCCGTCGAGGAGAGGGCCATGACGGGCCATCTCTCCCAAGCGCTGTTGACGGCCGCGGTCACCGGTCTTCTCCTCGTCGTGGGGCGTCCCCGGCACCGGCCCGATCCCGGGAGACTCGGCCCCGTCGCCCGCACGGCCCCGTACCACGTGCCCTGCCCCGTGGCGGTCGTCCCGCACGACTGAACCGCGACCGCTGAAGGCGACCGCTGAAGCGCAACCGCTGAACCGCGACCGTGTGACCGTTCGCGTTGACGGCAGTGCGCACGAGAGGCGCGGCGGCGGCCGAACTCACGGCCCGGCGCGGGAACAAGACACGTCCGCGGGGCGCTGTTCCGGATACTCCGACCGGTATCGCGACCTTCACGGCGAAGGGCGCGCGGAAGGGGTCCCCATCGCGGCTCGGAGGAAGGTGTGAGACCCATGACGGCTCCAGGGCAGGAGCGGCATTCACCGGGTGACAAGCCCCCGTTGGTGACGTCCTGCGGGCGCAGGATCACAGTGAAATGCCTGACGCTGACGGCGGCCCGGCCGATCACCCGGGTGACCCTGCGCGTGGGCCCGGACCAGGGTGACGAACCCGGTGTCTGGGCCGCGCTGACGGCCGAGGAGGCCCGCGAACTGGCCGACCGACTGCTCGCCCAGGCCGCCCGGGCCGAGTCCACCGCCGCAGCCGGTCCCGCCGCCGGAGCCACAGCCGGAGCCGCAGCCGGAGCCGGAGCCGGAGCCGCCCGAGTGTGAACCGGGGGCCGTTCGGCCGACGGGACGAGCCCTCTCGGCCCAAGTGCCGTCCCCCGCGGCACCGCATGGTGGGTCCAGAGGCCGTTGAGGGAGGCCGCCATGCCGGAAGTCACCGCCGAGAACGTCCCCGCCGAGAACGCCATCGTCGTGGGCGTCGACGGCTCCGAGGCATCCGTGTCCGCGCTGCGCTGGGCGGTCCGGGAGGCCCGAGCCGTCCACGCGAAGATCGTCGCCGTGCACGCCTGGGAACCGACCGGGCCCACGCTCGCCCCGTACGCTCCCCCGTCGGCCCGCCCGACGGTCACCGAACAGCGGGTGAGAGCGGCGGGATTGCTCGCCGACACGCTGCGAGAGGCCCTCGGCCCGCGGATCGACGGTGACCTCCGTGCCGCTGACCTCCGCGCCGCCCACGTCCACGCCGTCGTGACGCAGGGGCCACCCGTTCGGGTGCTTCTACGACACGCCCGCGGCGCGCGCCTGCTCGTTCTGGGGCGCCGGGCCCATGGCGCGTTCGGGCTGCCCCCGGTCGGGGCGGTCGGCCGGGAGTGCCTGCTCCACGCCACGGTTCCGGTGGTCGCGGTGCCCGCCCCGGAGCCGTCCCCGGCAACGTCCGGGGGAGGGCCGCTCCTGGGGGACGCGGGCGATGGCCAGGACGAGTACGACGTCCGCGCTCTCGTGGCACGGGTCACGGCTCCCGTGCGGAGGTGACAGGTCGGGGTCGTTCGGCCCTGGCGCGTTCGCCGTCCTCGTGTTGTCCTGAAACCGATGGGAAGGGCCCCGTAGGAGAGACGCGGAGAAGCGGCCCGCGAGGTCGCGCACCGCGTAATCAGGATCCGCGAGAAGCGGGTGGGGCCCTTCCCGTCCTGCACCCGTGCTCCCCTGCTCCCGTGCCGCCGACCGACCGCAGGGGGTCGCCCGTTCAGCGGTCGCCGCCCGGCTCGGCCCGAAGCGCCCCGTCCACGCCGCGCCACACGCCTTGCCCAGGGCTGAAGGACCTCGCCGGGCGATGGGAGTGGGTCCCGGTCGGCCCTGACGACGGCACCTGAACGGCCCATGTGACGGCGGTGTTCCGACTGGCACCTTCCACAGGGACGACGAGGAGGAGGTGCGGACCGATGGCCGGCAGCAGGCGAGGGAAGAAACTTCTGTGGCGATGGCGGAGCAATCCGCTGCGGCGCCACGATGACGTACTGGAGGCGTGGGTCGTGCTCGCCGTCTGGACGGTCATGGCGATCGGAGGCACCCTGGCCGGCTTCTTGACCGCGCGGGCGGCGCAGGAGGTCTTCGCCGACCAGCGCGCCGAGCGGCGTTCGGTCCCAGCCGTACTCCTCTCCGGCGCCCCCGAGCCGGGTTCGGGTCGGTACAGCACCGGCGACCGTACCTCGACGGAGGTCCGCTGGACCGCTCCGGACGGCACCCCGCGCACCGGGAGGACCCTGGTGGAGGGGGGCCGGAAGGCCGGCACCCGGGTCACGGTCTGGACCGACGCCAGCGGCGCCCTGACCAGTGAGCCGCCCACCCCGAACGAGGCGGCGATCGAGGCCGGCTCGCTCGGCACGGCCGCTGCGCTCGCCCTCAGCGGTCTGACGTACGGCGTCGGCCGTGCCGGACGGTGGTGGCTCGACCGGCGTCGTGTCGAGCAGTGGGGCAGGGAATGGACTCTGGTCGGCCCGCAATGGGGCCACAGGACGAGCTGACACCCCACCGACGGCGGGTCTCCAGGCGCAGGAACCGTCCTCCTGCCCCGCCCCCACTCTCACCCTTCCTCATCTCTTCCCCATTCCCACCTGCGGAATTGCAAAATTTAGCAATTCACTAGATGCTGTGTTGCCGTGCCCGTGGTCCGCCGGGCACGGCGCATGGGGCCCGCTCCGAAGTCGGGGCGCCGCAGGGAAGCCGAGGGGTCGTGTCCGTTCCGCTGTACCAGGCCGCGGCGCGGCTCACCGCGCTGCTGCCCTCACGCGCCGACCTGGCGGCCATGGGGCGCTCCCCGAGACGGGATCTGCTCGCGGGGCTCACCGTGGCGATCGTGGCCCTGCCGCTCGCGCTCGGGTTCGGTGTCTCCTCGGGTCTCGGGGCCGAGGCGGGACTGGCGACCGCCGTGGTGGCCGGTGCGCTTGCCGCCCTCTTCGGCGGTTCCGACCTCCAGGTGTCCGGGCCGACCGGGGCGATGACCGTGGTGCTGGTGCCGATCGTCGGCGAGTACGGGACGACGGGTGTACTCACCGTCGGGCTGATGGCCGGCGTGATGCTCATGTCCCTGGCCGCGCTGCGGGCCGGAACCTGCATGCGGTACGTGCCGGCGCCCGTGGTGGAGGGCTTCACCCTGGGGATCGCCTGCGTCATCGGGCTCCAACAGGTGCCCCAGGCACTCGGTGTGCCCGCGCCCGACGGCGACCGGGTCCTGGTGGTGGCGTGGCGGGCCGTCGCGGAGTTCGCGGGGCACCCGAACTGGACGGCGGTCGGCCTCGCGGTGTCCGTCGCCGTGATCATGCTGGGGGGCGCCCGTCTGTGGCCGACCGTCCCGTTCTCCCTCGTCGCCGTCGTCGCGGCCACGGTCGTCGCCCAGGTGGCGGACCTCGACGCGGCGCCCATCGGTGACCTCCCGTCCGGACTGCCCGCGCCCTCGCTCGGCTTCCTCGATCCGGGCGCGCTCGGCACCCTGCTCGCCCCGGCCGTGGCCGTGGCGGCGCTCGCGGCCCTGGAGTCCCTGCTGTCCGCCTCGGTCGCGGACGGCATGACCGTGGGACAGAAGCACGATCCCGACCGCGAGCTGTTCGGCCAGGGACTGGCCAACATCGCCGCCCCGCTGTTCGGCGGGGTGCCCGCGACCGGAGCGATCGCCCGGACCGCCGTCAACGTCCGTACGGGCGCCGGTTCCCGGCTGGCGGCCCTCACCCACGCCGCGATCCTCGCCGTGATCGTGTTCGCCGCGGCACCGCTGGTGTCGAAGATCCCGCTCGCCGCCCTCGCCGGAGTGCT
>NZ_LIQX01000290.1 GCF_001418475.1 Streptomyces ossamyceticus
GCGGCGGCCGCCGCCATGGTCGTCGTGGGTCTCGGCGTCGTTGTCGTCGAGTCGGGCGCCGGGGGCTCGGCGGATTCCGCCAGCACCGATACCAAGCAGGGGGACGGCAGCAGCTTGCACGACGGCTCGAAGGGCAGCGCGGGCAGCGGGAACGCCGACGCGCAGGTCAGTCCCGAGAGCTACGACATCGCCTGCGCCCGCCTGATCGTCGAGGGCACCGTCGTCTCCGTCGAACCCGTACCCGGCACCGAGCGGGACCGCGTCACCCTCGACGTCGACCGCTCCTACAAGCCGGACCACGGCGAGAAGGAGATCGTCTTCCCGCTGGACCAGGACACCCGCCCCCGGGTGAAGAAGGGCGACCGCGCCCTCGTCGGCATCCCACGCGACGGCGCCGAACCCGACCTGTGGACCACCGACCCGTCCGACATCGCCGGCCTGCGAGCCTGGATCGAGACCGCGGCGCCGGAGGCGGAGGGCGAGGCGTGTAAGTGAGGAATGCTCCGGGGGCGGCCGTCACCGCAGGCCGACCTCCGGGGCGCTGCACGCCCGATGCTTGCCCGGGGGAGGCACGCTCGCCCCGGTCGGCGTACCCCCCCCGGCGATGTGTCCGCATACGCATACGGCCCGCCGGGGAAACCGGCGGGCCGTATTCCGGCGGGCCTGAGCGGCGGCGGCACCGCCGGGCACCCCGGATCGGATCGTCCGATCCCAGGGTGCTTTTGAGCCTGGGTGCGACGAGGGTGACCGGCGGTCAGGTCACTCCTGGTCGTCCCAGGTCCAGGTCGTCTTGTGGCCGGGGACGATCACACCGGGCTGCACGCCGCCCTTGTCCGGCTTGGCGGGCACGACGATCTCCGTCACGGTGTCGTCCGCGGCCAGCCGCGTGCCCGCCGGGGCGTCGACAGCGGTGCCGAGGACGAGGGCCGCCGCCGCGGAACCCAGACCGAGGAGGGCGAGGACGCCGATGCGCCGGGAGCGCGTCGAGGAATGCACAACCGTTCCTCTTTCGTGAGGGGTTACAGGTGAGGGCCCTGCGAAGGGCCATGACCGATCATGGTTGATCACCGTCCGAAACGCAGGTGCTCACGATGGCCGCTTGCGGCCATGGCCGGACAGGGCCACCGCGCCCGCGATTAGGTCCCGGCAGAGGGATCCCGGGGGAGGGATTCCGGCAGAGGAATGTCGCCGGAGGGGGCTCGGCGGCGACGCAACAGCCAGTCCCACCGGACGGCTGACGCTACAGCCAGCCCCGCCGTACGGCCTCCGCGCCCGCCTCGAACCGGCTCTGCGCGTCCAGCCGCTTCATCAGGTCCGACATCAGCCGTCTGATCGTACGCACGGACAGCCCCAGCTTGCGGGCGATCCCCTGGTCGGTCATCCCCTCGGACAGCAGCTTCAGCAGGACCCGGTCGCGTTCGCTCGCCCCGTCGCCCACCGCGGCCGGTGCCTCCGCGCCCAGGGGCACGCCCTGCGCCCAGACCAGCTCGAACAGCTCGGCGAGGGCCTGGACGACGCCCTGGTAGCGGACGACGAGCGCGCCCTGGCGGCTGTCCTCGGCGTTCACCGGCACGACCGCGACCTCACGGTCACAGATGATCATCCGCATCGGAAGGGCGGGCACGGTGCGCACCTGTCCGCCCATGGAGGTGAGCCAGGTCGCGTAGTCGGAGGTGGGCTGGTCGTTGCGGACGCTGTCGAGGTAGACGGAGCGCATCCGCACGCCCCGGTCGAAGGATTCCTGGTCGAGGGGGCGGGCCGACTCCAGGCCGGCCGCGCTCACGGCGCCGCCCGGTGTGAAGGTGCAGACCTCATGCACCGCGTCCCGCGACAGCTGCTCCAGCCGGGTGCGGACCGCGTTCACCCCGACCAGGTGCTCGGCGCCCCCGGTGTGCCGCAGCCCCAAGGCCGCGTACTCCTTGGTGAATTCGGCGACCACCGCCTGATGCCGGGACAGATGGGCGCGCTCGGCGTCGAGTTGGGCCTCGCGGCGGCGCAGTACCGGCCCCAGGATCGTCTCGGGGTTCATCGGCAGGTACGTCGTGTCCGTGACGGGGCTCAGCAGGGAGAGGTCGGAGAGCCGGTCCACGGCCGCCCGCACCTCGTCCTCGGTGAGGCCCGTGTGCTGTTGGACGTCGTGGAGGGTCCAGGACGGGTTGGTGAGCAGGCTCCGGTAGACGCTGACGGCCTCGGTGTCCGCTTCCAGGAATTCGTCCAGCACAGTCGGCCCTTTCGCCTCCCCACCCCCTTATGCCCGGACGGGAATCCTAGTTCGATCCGTGGCGATTTCGCGGTGGATCTGGGGTCTTGTGGCGAAGGCTACAGGGCAGGCACGACAGTGCCATGGCGCGTTGATGCCACCCTGCGCCCCTGGTGTTAGGAAGGGGCCCCGGCTGAAGATCGAAGGGCGCGACGCACCGATGTGCGGCGGCCCGTCCAACGGGGGGACGGGCCGTCGCGCCGACCGCCCCCCGTCGCCAGGGGGCGGGTGCCACGTGGGGAGCACCCGCCCCTTCCCCGTATTCGTTGAGTAACGTCTCCTCATGCGCGAGGACTTGCGGGTGGCGGCCTACGCCGTATGCGTACGGGACGGACAAGTGCTGCTGGCCCGCTGGGTCGCCCGGGACGGCACCAAGAGCTGGACCCTCCCCGGCGGCGGCATGGACCACGGTGAGGATCCCTACGACACCGTCATCCGCGAGGCCGACGAGGAGACCGGCTACACCGTCGAGCCGACCGCCCTCCTCGGGATCGACTCCGTCACCGAGGACCGCTCCCGGCGCCTGGGCTCCCGCGCCGCCTTCCACAGCCTCCGCCTCGTGTACGAGGCCCGCGTGACGGGCGGCACCCTGCGCCACGAGACCAACGGCTCGACGGACATGGCCGCGTGGCACCCCTTGGAGGAGGTCCCCGACCTGGAGCGGGTCGCCCTGGTGGACGTGGGCCTGACCCTGTGGCGCCGACGCCCGCCGAACGGCCACCTGGAACCGCCGGACGCCCTCTAGGGGCCCGGGGAACCGCGCGACAAGCCCCGACGAACCCGAAGCCACCCCACCACGCAAGCCCGCGCGGCGCATCCGTGCCCTACCCCGTCACATGAACGAGGAGTGACCACTTCCCCTCGGTTGCCCTTATCTTCGGCAACCTCCGGCGAACACCCACCGCCCGCGAAGATCCACGTACGGTGATCGGCGCCACCCGTTGCCACCTCGTTAACGTCCAGGTCATCCCGGCTGCCAAGCATTCAGTACGAGCGGGAACCCCACTCCGGCCCCCAACGCGGAGCGGCCCCGCGACCACTGCCGACGCGTTCGCACTCGGGGAGACCGCGCCATGTCGCGCATACGCTCAGTCGCTGCCGCCGCCACCAACCCTGACCGCCGCGCCTTCCTCGCCGCCACCGGCGCGGTCGGCCTCTCGGCGGGCATCGGGCTCGCCCTGCGGCCGGAGACGGACGCTCACGCCGCCACCACCGGGACCACCACCGAGGTCCCCCTGGCGAACCTCTCCAACCGGGAGGCCCCGGCCGCCCCGCTCGCGCCGTACACAAGAGGCACCACCCTCGCCTCGGTCGCGGCGCCGCGGAACGCCTCCGGCTACCGCCGGCTCGGCGACGGCCCCGCCTGGAAGCGGGTCGTGCGCTCCGACCTCGCGACCCCCAAGTCCGGCCGGGAGAAGCGCCGTACGGCTCTCGCGTCGTTCGTGCAGTTCACCGACCTGCATGTCGTCGACGTGCAGCACCCGCTGCGCTACGAGTACCTGCGTGCCCAGACCGCGAGCGCCTGGCGGCCGCAGGAGGCACTGTCCGTGGCGGGGGCCGTCTCGCTCGTCGAGCGGGTCAACTCACTGCGCGGCGCCCCCGTCACCGGCTCGCCGCTGCACTTCGTGATGACGACCGGCGACAACACCGACAACAACTCCAGGACGGAGCTGGACTGGTTCCTGAAGGTGATGAGCGGTGGCCGCGTCACCCCCAACTCCGGTGACCCGCGCCGCTACGAGGGCGTCCAGAACAGCGGCCTGGGGCTCTACTGGCAGCCGGACTCCACGCTCCGCGACGCCGACAAGAAGCTCGGCTTCCCCCACCTGGACGGCTTCCTCGCGGCCGCGATCCGCCAGGTCAACAGCCCCGGCCTGAACGTCCCCTGGTACTCCACCGTCGGCAACCACGACTCCCTCCCCGGCGGCTGCTACGCCCCCGGCGACTCCTTCTTCGCGGACTTCGCGGTCGGCGGGAAGAAGCTGATGACCCTGGACGAGCAGGTCGGCAAGGCCCTCTGGGACAACGTCAAGGGCGGCGGCGACCCCCGCGGGGCCGACTGGAAGGCCGTCCTCAAGTCCCAGGCGAAGAAGATGCGTTCGGTCACCCCGGACGAGGGCCGGGCGCCCTTCACGCCCCTGGAGTACCTGAAGGCGCACCTCGACCCGGCCCACACCGGCCCCGGCCCGGTGGGCCACGGCTACTCGCAGGCCAACCTCGACGCCCGCACCCAGTACTACGTCTTCCGGATCGCCGATGACGTCATCGGCATCAGCCTCGACTCCACCGACCCCGGCGGCCACTACGAGGGCTCGCTGGGCACGGCACAACTGAAGTGGCTGGAGCGGACGTTGAAGGACGCCGCCAAGAAGGGCACGTACGCCGTGGTCTTCAGCCACCACACCAGCACCACCATGCGCAACCTCCGCAAGGACCCGTCCCGTCCGGGCGAGGCCCGGCACGGCGGCGACGAGGTGCTGGCCCTGCTGGGCCGCCACCGCAACGTCCTCGCCTGGGTGAACGGCCACAGCCACCGCAACCGCGTCACACCGCACAAGTACGCCGGCGGCGGCTCGTTCTGGGAGATCTCGACCGCGTCCCACATCGACTTCCCGCAGCTCGCGCGAGTGATCGAGCTGGTCGACAACAAGGACGGCACGATCTCCGTGTTCACGACCCTCATCGAGTCGGCCGCCCCGCACGCCACCCGCTTCACGGACCTCAGCCAGACCGGTCTGGCGGCCCTGTACCGCGAGCTGTCGTTCAACGCGCCGGGCCGCCGCGACACCCTCACCGGCACCCCCGGCGACCGCAACGTGGAGCTGGTGCTCCGAAAGGGCTGAAAACCGCTCAACGCCCGTACCCCTGGCAACCCGGGCCGCACCGCCGGGGTCCCCCTCCGTGACCGGACGATCATCACGGACACAGGGGGAACGATGGCAGTACGTACGGGTCTGGTGGCGGCGACCGCGGTGGTCGCGGCGGTGACGCTCGCCGCCCCGGTGGCGGCGGCCGCGCCCGCCGCCCCGAGAGACGGCCACGGCGCGACCCGTGAGGCGATGGACGCCAACGTGAAGGACGGCGTCGTGGGCATCGCCCTCCAGGCGAAGGACGCCCACGGCATATGGAAGGCGACGGCGGGCAAGGGCGACCTGCGGACCGGCGCGCCGCGCACCGCCCACGACCGCTTCCGGGCGGGCAGCATCACGAAGACCTTCGTGGCGACGGTCCTGCTCCAGCTGGAGGCCGAGGGCAGGCTGTCGCTGGACGACAAGGTCGACCGGTGGCTGCCCGGCCTGGTGCGCGGCAACGGCCACGACGGCCGCCGGGTGACGGTCCGCCAGCTCCTCAACCACACCAGCGGGATCTTCAACTACACCGCCGACGAGCAGCTCGCCCGCGACGTCTTCCTCGCCGACGGGTTCCTGAAGAACCGCTACCGCACCCACACGCCGCACCAGCTGGTCGGCATCGCGATGAAGCACAAGCCGGACTTCGCCCCCGGCACCGGCTGGAACTACTCCAACACCAACTACCTGCTCGCCGGTCTGGTGATCGAGAAGGTCACCGGCAACCCGTACGGCGACGAGATCCGCGCCCGCATCATCGAACCCCTCGGCCTGCGCGGCACGAAACTCCCCGGCACGTCCCCCGGCCTGCCGGGGCCGCACAGCCGCGCCTACTCCAAGCTGGCCGAGACCGCGGACGGAAAGACGTACGACGTCACCAGGATGAACCCCTCCGTGGCCGGCGCCGCGGGGGAACTGGTCTCCAGCGCCGACGACCTCAACCGCTTCTACTCGGCGCTGCTGCGGGGCCGGCTCCTGCCGAGGAAGCAGCTCGACGCGATGAGGACGACGGTCCCCGTGGAGAACCTCGGCAGTTACGGCCTCGGCCTCATCGAGCAGAAGCTCTCCTGCGGTGTGCGGGTGTGGGGCCACAGCGGAGGCATCCACGGCTCCGTCTCCGAGTCCGTCACCACCGAGGACGGACGCCACTCCCTGACCTTCAACTTCAACAGCGACTGGAAGGGCGACACCGGGGCGGTCGTGGAGGCGGAGTTCTGCGGCAAGTAGACGCCTGAGTACGGCACGAGGAAGGGCCGCCGTCCGGTGCGGCGGCCCTTCCTCTCCCCTCCTGCGTCCCGCCCGGGTGAGGGCGGGTTCCCGGAATTACCGGGGAAGCACCACCACATACGCGGCCGGATCGCGGTCGGACGACGCCATCAGCGCGGTGCGGACGACCGCCGCCTGCTGCTCCAGGGACTCACGCAGCTTCCTGGGAGTGAGGTGGACGACGGTGATGCCGAGCCGTTCCAGAGTCTCCCGCTTGCGGGCGTACTCGGACCAGAGCGCGTCGTTCTCCTGCCCGGGGGCCCGGGTGTCCAACTCCACCGCGACGGCCTGCTCCGGCCAGTACGCGTCGAGGCCGCCGAGGTGCGGGCCGCCGGGCAGCCGCAGGTCCACGTTCCAGACCGGGTCGGGCAGGGCGAACTCCCGGACCATGCGGTACAGCTGGTCCTCCGCGATCGCCCGCCCCTCGGCGAGCAGCGAGTCCACCGCGTCCGCGACATGAGGACGGTTCAGCAGCCGCGCCTGCGTCAACTCCCGCACCACCGCCGTCGGCTCGGTGTGCCCGCCGCGCACCGCCTCGGTCAGCAGCCGGCGTACGGAGTCCACGTCGACCAGCTCCGCGACCGCGTCGGCCAGGGCGCGCGGCACGGGGGCGACGGGCAGACCGGTCACGTACGACGGGGTCGGCAGGGACGCGGTACGGATGACGCGGGCGCAGCCGACGGTGCGCAGCCGGCGCAGGCGCGGGACCAGGACGTCGATGGTGTCCAGGGACAGCAAGGGGGGAGCGGACGAGAAGCCGTGCAGTGTCAGGGCCGCGAGACCCGTGATCACGGCGTCCGTGCAGTGGGGGGTCACGCGGGGCTCGTCGGCGTTCGGCTGCGCGGGAACCCCGGCGGCCGGCTCACGGAACGGGGTGCGGGCCGCGTACGACAGGACGGCGTGCAGCCGCTCCTCGGAGGTGGGCGGGCCGGGGTGCAGCAGGTAGACGCCGGGGAGGAGCTGCTGCCAGGGACCGCCCTGCCGGCACTGCTCGTTCGTCTCGGCCGGGGTGACACCCTGCGCGCGCAGCTGCGCGGCCGTCAGTACGCGGCGGTGCACGTTCGCGAGCCGGCTCAGGGGGCGGGAGGAGAGCGGGGTGTTGTGGTTCATGCCCCGGAGGTTCCCGCGCCGGGAGCGGCTGCGAACCGCTGTTACAAGCCCGTCGACAAATCCGGACAAGCCCGCACTAAAGTACGTGCGTTCGACTGTCGATAGTCGCTGGTCGGCCCCGCGATCGTAAAAGGTTACGGCTCCGACTACCCGAACTTCGTAACGCGGAACCAGGCAAGGGGAATTGACGCGGTTCGGCGCGACCCCGCGACTTCCCGACCACGGGCGGTCGCGGGCTGCCCGGATGGTCCCCCGCACTGCCCTTTCCCGGCTGTGGGCGGCCGCGCACCCGACCCGGCCGGCGGGCGGGCGCCGGGTGCGCGACACAGGTGAGGACCAGGGAGGGTTACCCCTCGCCCCCCGCGTCACACGCCTGCGCCCGCAGTGCCCGGGCCAGGTCGTCGCGGGCCTCCACCACCAGGCGGCGCAGCGCGGGCGCGGCCCCCTCGTGGGCGGCGAGCCACGCGTCCGTCGCGTCCAGGGTCGCCGGGGAGTCCTGCAGCGACGGGAACAGCCCCCGCACCACGTCCATCCCGATCTGGATGGACCGGTCGGCCCACACCCGCTCGATCACCTCGAAGTACCGCTCGGCGTACGGCGCCGCCAACTCCCGCTGGGACGGCCGCGCGAACCCGGCGATGGTCGCCTCCACCAGCGCGTTCGACAGCACGTCCGACTCCACCACGGACGCCCACGCCTGCGCCTTCACCGCGGCCGACGGCCGGGCCGCCAGGCATCGCACCTGGTGCCGCTTCCCGGACGCCGTGTCGTCGCGGGCCAGCTCCGCCGCGAGGATGCCCTCACCGGCCACCCCGTATGTCGCCAGCGGCTCCAGGAACGCCCACCGCAGCTCCTGGTCGACCTCCAGCCCGTCGACCTTCTCGGTCCCGGCGAGCAGCCCCTGGAGCACCCCGAGGTCGGCCTCGCTCGACGCCACCGCCGCGAAGAACCGCGCCCAGGTCAACTGGTGCTGGCTCCCCGGCTCGGCGGCCCGCAGCTCCCGCAGGGCACCCTCCGCCAGCAGCCGGTCGCCGGTCTCCCGCCACTCGGGCGCCGCGTAGAAGGTGAGCGCCGAGTTCGCCCAGGCGTGCAGCATCTGCAGCACGCCGATGTCCGTCTCCCGGCCCGCGAACCGCAGCACCAGGTCGACGAAGTCCCGGGCCGGGAGCAGCGCGTCCCGCGTGAGGTTCCACAGCGCCGACCAGCACAACGCGCGCGCCAGCGGGTCGGAGATGTCGCCGAGCGCGGCCCGCAGCGTGTCCAGCGACCCCGCGTCGAAGCGGATCTTGCAGTACGTGAGGTCGTCGTCGTTGACCAGCACCAGCTCCGGAGCCTCGGCCCCGGCCAGCTCCGCCACGACCGTCCGCGCCCCGACGACGTCCGCCTCGGCCCGTGCGTACCGCTCCAGCGCGCCGTCGCCGCCGCGCCGGTACAGGCCGATCGCCACCCGGTGCGGCCGTAGCTCGGGGTGGGACTCGGCGGCCTCCTGCACCACCGCCAGCTCGTCGATGCGGCCCTCGGCGTCGAGGAGCACCTGTGGGGTGAGGGAGTTCACCCCGGCCGTCTCCAGCCAGGCCCGCGACCAGGCCGGCATGTCCCGGCCGCTGGTCTCCTCCAGCACCGACAGCAGGTCACCGAGGCGCGTGTTGCCGTAGGCGTTGCGCTTGAAGTAGCGGCGGGCGCCCTCCAGGAACGCCTCGCGCCCCACGTACGCCACCAGCTGCTTCAGGACGGACGCGCCCTTGGCGTAGGTGATGCCGTCGAAGTTGAGCTTGGCGTCCTCCAGGTCACGGATGTCGGCCGTGACGGGGTGGGTGGAGGGCAGCTGGTCGGCGCGGTACGCCCAGGACTTGCGGTTGTTGGCGAAGGTGACCCAGCCGTTGGTGAAGCGGGTGGCCTCGACCATCGAGAAGGACCCCATGAAGTCGGCGAAGGACTCCTTCAGCCACAGGTCGTCCCACCACACCATGGTCACGAGGTCGCCGAACCACATGTGCGCCATCTCGTGCAGGATGACGTTGGCCCGCCGCTCGTAGGACGCCCGGGTGACCTTGCCGCGGAAGATGAACTCCTCCCGGAACGTGACGAGCCCCGGGTTCTCCATCGCGCCGAGGTTGTACTCGGGGACGAACGCCTGGTCGTACTTCCCGAACGGGTACGGGTAGTCGAAGTGGTCGTGGAAGAAGTCCAGACCCTGCTTGGTGATCTCGAAGACGTCGTCGGAGTCGAAGTAGGGGGCGAGCCCCTTGCGGCACATCGCGCCGAGCGGGATCTCCAGGCGTGTGCCGTCGCCGAGGACCCGCTCGTAGGAGTCGGTGACGTAGTGGTACGGGCCGGCGACCACGGCGGTGATGTACGTCGAGATCGGCTTGGTCTCCGCGAACCGCCACACCCCGTCGGTCCGCTCGCCGGCGCCGTTGCTCCACACCACCCAGTCCTCGGGCGCCCGCACCTCGAAGCGGAAGGGGGCCTTGAGGTCCGGCTGCTCGAAGTTCGCGAAGACCCGGCGGGCGTCGGCGGGCTCGTACTGCGTGTAGAGGTAGACCTCGCCGTCCTCCGGGTCGACGAAGCGGTGCATGCCCTCGCCGGTGCGGGAGTAGGCGCACTGGGCGTCGACCACCAGCTCGTTCTCGGCGGCCAGGTCCTCCAGGACGATCCGGGAGCCGTCGAAGACCGCGCGCGGGTCGAGATCCTTGCCGTTGAGGGAGACCGACGTCACACTCGGCGCGATCAGATCGGCGAAGCTGGTGGCGCCCGGGTCGGCGCACCGGAAGCGGATGGTCGTCACCGAGCGGAAGGTCCGCGGCTCGTCACCCCGGTCGCCGACGGCGGACCGCAGGTCGAGGGAGACCTCGTAGCCGTCGACGGACAGCAGCGCGGCCCGCTCCTGGGCCTCGTCGCGGGACAGATTCTCACCGGGCACGGGCGGCACTCCCTCGGGGGTGGTGTTCAGTATGCGGACAGGGCCGATCCTGCCATGCGCTCCTGACGCCGGGCAGTCGGGAATGAGGCGAGCGGTCGCCGGTGTTGCGGGTTGTTGCGCTGTAAACCGACCACCGCACTCTTGCTCTTCTCGAGGAGAACCATGTCCGAGCAGACCTCAGGCAAGACCCCCGTCGACTTCTGGTTCGACCCGCTGTGCCCCTGGGCATGGATGACCTCGCGGTGGGTCCTGGAGGTGGAGAAGGTCCGTGACATCGAGGTCCGCTGGCATCTGATGAGCCTCGCGGTCCTCAACGAGAACAAGCTGGACGAACTCCCCGAGGAATACCGCGAGCTGCTGGAGACGAAGGCCTGGGGCCCGGTCCGCGTGGTCATAGCCGCCCAGGAGGAGCACGGCGCCGAGGTGCTCGGCGACCTCTACACGGCGATCGGCACGCGCGCCCACAACCAGGGTGAGGGCGCCGGCAAGGAGGTCGTCGCCGCGGCCCTGAAGGAGGTCGGGCTGCCCGACTCCCTGATGGACCACTGGGACTCCACCCCGTACGAGCCGCAGCTGCGCGCCTCCCACAAGGAGGGCATCGACAAGGTCGGCCAGGACGTCGGCACACCCGTCATCGCGGTCCCCGGCGCCGACGGCGAGCAGATCGCGTTCTTCGGCCCGGTCGTCACCCCCGCCCCGCAGGGCGAGGAGGCCGCCAAGCTGTGGGACGGCACCCTCCTCGTCGCCTCGGTCCCCGGCTTCTACGAGATCAAGCGCACCCGCACCAAGGGCCCCGACTTCAGCAACCTGGTCTGACCCGCCCCGGCCCCGGGCGCCCACCGCGCCCGGCGCCGACCGGTGTTCACGCCGCCCGGTGCCTCGCGTACAGGGCGGCCAGACGGGGCAGTCGGCGCTCCGTCTCCGCCCAGTCGTCGAAGTCGAAGTTCCACGAGGGGTCCAGCGCCGGGTAGCGGATGCGGAAGCAGTCCGGGGGCAGGTCCTCCCCGGTGGCCGCGCGGTGGGCGTCCCAGGCGATGCCGAGGGTTCTCTCGCACTCGACCTCGGCCCAGTCCTCGGACGCCCGCCGGATCACGGGCGACCCGGCGAGGGAGTCGGGGTCGGCGACGGCCCGCTCGAAGACCTCGCGGCCCTGGAGCACGAGCCAGCCCCGGAAGTAGTCGAAGCCGTCGTCCGAGCAGCCCCCGTTGATCGTGTACGCCGCGGCCCACAGGGGAGCGCGGTACGACGTGCCCAGCAGGTCCCACAGGATCTGCTGGGCGGCCACGATCTCGCTGACCGGCCGGGCCGCGAGCAGCGCGGCGGCCCGCTCGGCGACGGCTCGGGCGCCGTCCGGATCCTCGGGGGCCCCGGCCGTGCGGCGCGCCTCGTCGACGATGCTCCAGAACTCGTTCACGTCCATGGGTCGAAGCCTGGCAGAGGGGTCTGACAACACGCCCCGGCCCCCGGGTCACTCCAGTTCGTCGGGCAGGCGCTTGGTGAGCCTGAAGTGCTTCTCGTGGCCACGGGTACGGAGGTTGAGACAGACCTTGCCGTCGGGGCGGTCGTTGACGCACTTGTAGTAGTTGTCCGAGATGGGGTTGCCGAGCTGTCTCTGCAGCCAGTCGCGCTCCTTGGCGTTCAGTGGCTCGTGCGGCTCCTCCGAGCGGCAGGTCTGGCAGGTCAGTCGTCGCGACGTAGGCATCCCCCAAGAATCCCGCCGAAACCACCCGTAACGGAAGAGGCTGCGCCGAAAGCCCCCCGGAAACAGGAGAACCGAGACGCGAACGAGTGCCGGCGGGACGACATCAGCGCTTCTCCCGCGCCCGCTGCCACCCGTACCCCACGGCCGCCAGCACCGCCGTCATCCCGCCCGACCAGTACAGCTGTGTCCGGGTCGCCGGCTCGCGGGCCATGAGGACGAACACCGCCGCCATCCCGGCCAGCGCCACCCAGGTCAGCCAGGGGAACGCCCACATGCGGACGACGAGGCGCTCGGGGGCCTCGCGTTCGATACGGCGGCGCAGCAGCAGCTGCGAGACGGCGATGAGGATCCACACGACGAGGATCACCGCGCCGATCATGTTCAACAGCCACGCGAAGACGTCGTCGGGCCGCCAGTAGCTGAGCACGACGCACAGGAAGCCGAAGACGCTGGAGGCCAGCACCGCGATCCGGGGGACGCCGCCCGAGACCCGGCCGAGGAACCTCGGGCCCTGCCCGCGCTCCACCAGGGAGTACGCGATGCGTGAGGAGCCGTAGATGTTGGCGTTCATCGCGCTCAGCAGCGCCACGAACACCACCACGTTCATCAGTTGACCGGCGCCGGGGATGCCGATGTGGTCCAGGGCGGCGACGTACGGGCCCTTCTCGACGACCGCCTTCGAGTCCCACGGGACCAGCGTGACGATGACGGCCATGGAGCCGATGTAGAAGACCGCGATCCGCCACATCGCCGTCCGCACGGCGGTCGCCACGCCCTTCACGGGGTTCTCCGACTCGGCCGCCGCGATCGTCACGGTCTCCAGACCGCCGTACGCGAAGATCGAGGCGAGCAGGCCGACGACGAGGCCGTCCGTGCCGCCCGGCAGCAGACCGCCCTCGCCGGTGAGGTGGGAGAGACCGGGCGAGTCGCCGCCGGGCAGGATGCCCGCGACGGCCAGGACGCCCAGCACCAGGAACAGGCTGATCGCGCCGACCTTCAGCGCGGCGAACCAGAACTCGAACTCGCCGAAGTTCTTCACGGCCGCCAGGTTGGTGCCGAGGAACACCAGCATGAACAGCGCGACCCACGCCCACTCGGGCGTCCCGGGCACCCATCCGGTCACGATCTTCGCGGCGCCGATGCCCTCCAGACCCACGGCGGTGCACAGCAGCACCCAGAACGACCAGCCTGCGGTGAAGCCCGCCCACGGGCCGACCGCGCGTTCCGCGTGCGCCGAGAAGGAACCCGACGAGGGATACGCGGCGGACATCTCGCCGAGCATCCGCATCACCAGCATCACGAGGAGCCCGGAGAGGGCGTACGCGAGGACGATCGACGGGCCGGCGGCGGCGATCCCCGCCCCGGAGCCGACGAAGAGTCCCGCGCCGATCACCCCGCCGAGGGCGATCATCGACAGGTGGCGCTGCTTGAGGCCGTGGGAGAGGGCGGCGTTCTGCTCCGGTGGAGCCTTCACGGTGCTGCTGGGCATGGGCGCGGCTCGTCCAATGCGTGAGAGGGCAAAAACGTCCACAGTCTGGGCAGCCCCTTCGCCCGTACGAAGGGGCTGTCCGCTATCCGGACGTGTCCGGCACGCAAGGTGATCAGGCGGCTACGGGGGTCGCCGCCGGGGTGTAGTGCGCCGCGTCCCCCTCGATGGAGTAGCTCTCCTTCCCCTCGACGCCCACCGGCACGTCACCGGCGACGGTCACCCGGTGCAGCCGCCGCGGCAGACCGTCGTAGTTGTCGATGGCGTAGTGCTGGGTGATGCGGTTGTCGAAGATGACGAGCTGGTTCTCCGACCAGCGGTGGCGCAGCACGTTCTCCGGCCGGGTGACGTACGACTGGAACAGGTCGAGGAGCCCCCGGGACTCGCCCGTCGACAGACCGACGACGCGCTGCGCGAACCCGCCGATGAACAGCCCGCGTTCGCCCGTCAGCGGGTGTACGCGCACCACCGGGTGGACCGTCCGGTACTTGATGGACGTGAACTGGGCGCGTGCGGCCGCCTGCTGCTCGTCGAGGGCCTCCTCGGGCACCGCGTAGTCGTAGTCGTTGGTGTGCTCCGCCCACAGCGTGTCGGCGAGGGCGCGCAGCGGCTCGGGCAAATCGCGGTACGCCGCCGCCGCATCGGCGATCAGCGTCTCGCCGCCGTACGGCGGGATCGTGNNCCGTCGACGGACGGCACCGTCGGGTGGGCGGTGGTGATGTCTCCGAAGTGCCGGACGAAGGCCTGCTGGCTCGCGTCGTCGAGGTTCACCACGTCGAAGACCAGGGCCTTGTGGACGTTGAGGGCCTCCCGGAGCTCGGCGACGGTCGCGTCGTCGAGGGAGCGGGCGATGTCGACGCCGGCCACCTTGGCGCCGATGTTCCCGGTGATCTTGCGGATCTGGAGGTCGGACATGTGCGGGTCCTTTCAGACGAGGGCGGTTTCCCGGGCGGGGCCGGCGTACTGGTTGACGGCGCGGGGGAGGCCGTAGCGCTCCCGCAGGGTCCGGCCCGGCCCGTACGCTTCGCGCAGCAGACCGCGGGCGCGCAG
>NZ_LIQX01000291.1 GCF_001418475.1 Streptomyces ossamyceticus
GAGGCGCAGCGGGCCGGCGCCTGGGTCCGGGTCGCGACCGCAGGCACGGTCGGGCGAGCCGCATCCTGCCGCTGCCGGCCCCTGTACGGGCGCGGCGCCGGCGGGTCAGGGTGACGAGCAGGCGGCAGCCCGCGCGGATCGCCGAGTTCGGGCTCTACCGGTCGCGGCCGTGACCGGCGCTACCGGTCCCGGACCGCCGGCACGGCCAGCCGTGTCGGCGGCATGAACTCCCGTACGTACGTCCGCTCCCAGCAGGCGCCCGTCGCCCGCAGCTCCCGCCACGTCGTGTAGCGGTAGCGGAAGAGGCGGGCGCGGACGAAGCGCGGCGGGGCGTCGGCGGGGAACGGGGACCGGCGCAGCAGCCGCAGGGTGTCGCGGTCGTTCTCCAGGAGGCGTTCCACCAGGCCACCGAACCAGGGGTGCGCGTACGCCGGGGAGAGCGCCGCGAACCACATCAGCCAGTCCAGCCGCAGGTGGTACGGGGCGAACTGGCGGGGCCAGCGCCGGGGGTCACCCGGCTTGCCCCGGAACTCGTACTCCAGCCAGCCCGCGTCCTCGCGCGGCACCTCGTCCGCCGTCCCCTCCACGACCACCTCGTACCGGACGCGGCTGACGCTGCCGAAGGCCCCGTAGGTGTTGACCAGGTGCAGCGGGTCGAAGGAGCGGTTCATCACCTGGCGGCGGGAGACCATGTTGCGCACCGGGTGGTAGCTGAGCCAGAGGACCAGCGCGGTCATGGCCAGGACGACGATCTCGTACCACAGGGGCGCGCCGGGGGCGTCGGGCGCGCCGCTGCCGAGGTCGACCGCCGACAGGGCCAGTGCGATGGTGATCCAGTTCAGCCAGCTGAAGTTGCCGGACAGCACCAGCCACAGCTGGGTCAGGACCATGAGCGAGGCGGCAGCCGTCGCCACCGGCTGAGGGGTGAACAGCAGGAACGGGACGACCAGCTGGGTGACGTGGTTGGCGGCCACCTCCACCCGGTGGAGCGGCTTCGGCAGGCGGTGGAAGAACCAGCTCAGCGGGCCGGGCATCGGCTGCGTCTCGTGGTGGTGGTCCAGGCAGGTCAGCTTCCGCCAGCACTCGTCGCCGCGCATCTTGATCAGGCCCGCGCCGAACTCCACCCGGAACAGCACCCAGCGCAGCAGGAACAGCACGACGATCGGCGGCGCCACCTCGTCGTTGCCCAGGAACACCGCGAGGAAGCCGACCTCCAGGAGCAGCGACTCCCAGCCGAACGAGTACCAGGTCTGGCCGACGTTCACGATCGACAGGTACATCACCCATGGCACCAGCCACAGCAGCATGCCGCCCCACAGGGGCAGCAGCGCGTCCGCCCCGGCGACGAGCGCCGCCGACACCGCGCAGCCCGCCCACGCCCACGCGGCGAAGAACCGGTCCGAGTAGTGGAGGTGGAACACGCTCGGTGAACGCCGCCAGGGCATCCGCGCGACGAAACGGGGGATCGGCAGCATCCCCCGCTCCCCTAGCAGCGCCCGGAACTGAAGGGCCGCCCCCAGAAAGGCCACCAGGTAGATCACGGCGAGGGAGCGCTGGAAGAGCAGTCGGCCGAGCCAGTAGTCGGGTGCGGTGAACCAGTCCATGGCTGTCGCGCTCCTGGGTCGCGCGCCGGAACAGGGGCGGTACCGACACTAGTGATCGGATCCAGAGGGCTGAAACAGGACAGCCCGTCCCCACTCGAATAATCGGGCAAACCCTGGCAAAGTGGCCACATGGTTGATCGGGGAGCGAGTGAGCTGCCGCTGCCGGACGATTGGCTCGCCCACCCGGACCCCGTCCTGGCGCTCAATCTCATGGGCAGCTTCGACTGGGACCTCGACGCCGGCGTGATGCACATGGACGCCACGGCCCACGAGGTCTTCGACCTGCGCCCCGACGAGTACGACGGCCACCCCGAGAGTCTGACCGTCCGGGTCCCCCCGGTGGAGGGCCGCAAGCTCGACACCCTGGTGTCCCAGGCCCTCAAGGACGGCAGCGAGAACTACGGCGCCTACTTCCGCATCCGGCTGCGCGACGGCACGCCCCGCTGGACCCACACCCAGGGCTACATCCGCCGTGACGAGACCGGCCGCCCGTACCGGGTGATCGGCATCGTCCGCGACGCCACCCGCGAACTGCGGGAGATCGGCGCCCGCACCGAGCAGGCGACGCTGGACGAGGCCCGCCGCAGACGCACCGACGTCGTCCAGGTCATCACCGCCGCCCTGGCCCACGCCCGCACCGTCCAGGACGTGATCGACGTGCTGGAGGACACCGACGGCATCACCCACCTGGGCGCGACCAGCCTCGTCATGGGCCTCGTCGAGGCCGGCCGCATCCGGATGATCGCCGCCGGCCCCCGGGCCAGCTACGTACCCGGCACCCGGATCACCCGCCTCGACGTGAAGTACCCGATGAACGAGGTCGTACGGAGCCTCGCACCGCACTTCATCGAGTCACCGGAGGAGTTCGCGGAGTCGTATCCGCTGCTCTGGCCGCACATCACCGACCTCCAGATCACCTCGGCCGCCTATCTGCCGCTGATCGTGCAGGCCCGGCCCATCGGCGCCATGGGGCTGCTCTACAACGACCGCAGAGGCTTCACAGGCGAGGAGCGCGACGTCCTCGTGGCGCTCGGCAGCAGCATCGCCCAGAGCCTCCAGCGGGCCATGTTCTACGAGGGGGAGAAGGACCTCGCGGAAGGCCTCCAGCAGGCCATGCTGCCCCGGTCCATCCCCAGCGTGCCCGGCGCCGACATCGCCGTCCGCTACCGTGCCGCGTCGTTCGGCGGTTCCCTCGGCCGGGACATCGGCGGCGACTGGTACGACCTCGTCCCCCTGCCCGGCGGCCGCGTCGGCGCGGTCATCGGCGACGTCCAGGGCCATGACACCCATGCCGCCGCCGTCATGGGTCAGCTGCGCATCGTCCTCAAGGCGTACGCCACCGAGGGCCACACCCCGGCCACCGTGATGTCCCGCGCCTCCGCCTTCCTCCACGAACTCGACACCGACCGCTTCGCCACGTGCCTGTACGCGGAGGCCGACCTGTCCACCGGAGTGGTCCAGGTCGTCCGGGCCGGACACATCGACCCCCTCATCCGGGCGCCCGACGGAAGCTGCCGCCGGGTCACCGTCGACGGCGGCCTGCCGCTCGGGCTGTCGGCCGAGTTCGGGGGCCTGGAGTACCCGGTGAGCACGATCGAGCTGGACCCCGGGGACACGTTGCTGCTCTGCACGGACGGCCTCATCGAACAGCCCGGCGCCGACCTCGACGACGGCATGCTCACGTTGCAGGCGCTGATCACCACCGGCCCCGACGACGTCGACGACCTCGCCGACCGGCTCATCGACGTGGCGGAGGAACGCGGTGGCGACGACGACGTGGCCCTGCTCCT
>NZ_LIQX01000292.1 GCF_001418475.1 Streptomyces ossamyceticus
CGCCGAGGGCGCCCTCGGCGAGGGCGGTGAGCAGGTGGGCGGCGCCGGAACGGGTCGTGCTGGTGGGGGCGGTGGTGGTCATCGGGTGGGGCCCTCCTTGTCGAACAGGTAGTGGTGCACGTCGAGGTAGCCGGCCCGGAACCCGGCCTCGGAGTAGGCCAGGTAGAAGGTCCACAGCCTGCGGAAGGTCTCGTCGAAGCCGAGCGCCTCGACGTCGTCGGCACGCTCGGTGAACCGCTCCCGCCACAGGCGCAGCGTCTCGGCGTAGTGGGCGCCGAACGCGTCGCGCCGCGCGAGGCGCAGCCGGGTGTGGTCGCGGGCGGTGTCCTCGATCGCGCGGGTGGAGGGGATGCGTCCGCCGGGGAAGACGTATTTGTGGATCCAGGTGAAGGTGTCGCGGGTGGCGAGCATCCGGTCGTGCGGCATGGTGATGGCCTGGAGCGCCACCCGGCCGCCGGGGGCGAGCCGCTCGTCGAGGGCGCGGAAGTACACCGGCCAGAACTCGGCGCCGACCGCCTCGATCATCTCGACGCTGACGACGGCGTCGTACTCCCCCCGTGCCTCGCGGTAGTCGCACAGTTCGACGGAGACCCGCTGGTCGAGTCCCGCGGCGCGGATGCGTTCGCGGGCCAGGTCGCGCTGTTCCCGGGAGAGGGTGAGGGAGGTGACGTGGGCGCCGCGGGCGGCGGCCCGCAGGGCGAGTTCGCCCCAGCCGGTGCCGATCTCCAGCAGCCGGGTGCCCTCCCCGACCTCGGCCAGGTCCAGGAGGCGGTCGATCTTGCGGTGCTGGGCGGCGGCGAGCCGGTCCCAGTGGGCGGGGAAGCCGCGGAAGACGGCGGAGGAGTAGGTGAGGGTGTCGTCGAGGAAGAGGGCGAACAGGTCGTTGGACAGGTCGTAGTGGCGGCTGATGTTGGTGCGGGACCCCTCGGGCGTGTTGCGCTCCTCGTGCGGCTGGCGCGGCGTCCACAGGCCGCGCAGGCGTTGCAGCGGCGCCGGGATCAGTTCGGCGGCGTGGGCGGCGAGCACGGTGAGGGCGCCGACCAGGTCGGGGGCGTCCCACTCGCCGGCCATGTACGACTCGCCGAACCCGACGAGGCCGGCGGTGCCCACGCGGGCGTGGAAGGCGGCCGGGTCGTGCACGTCCAGCAGCGGCCCGCCGAGGCCGACGGTGCCGTGGTCGGCGAGCCGGGCCCGCAGCGGCAGGTCGCGCAAGGCCCGCCGGACGAGGGCCGAGGTCACGGCGGTGCGCAGCGGCGAGGAGGCGGGGACGGCGGCGACGTCGGGCCAGCGCTCGGGATCGGCCGGGGCGGTCGGGCCGCCGGGGACGACACGGGGTTCTGCTGTGGTCATGCGGCGTTCTCCGGGATGCGGTGGTCGGGGCGCGGGTGGACGGGCAGTCCCCGCAGGTAGAGGCGTATGCCGTGGGCCCGGATGGCGGCCGACACGGCGAGGGTGGACCAGGGGTGGCGCGCCGCCAGCCGCAGCAGGGTCCGCGCGCTCGCCTCGCGCCGGGTGCCCCGGACGGTCGCGGTGAGGGTGCGGCCCTCCTCGCGGTCCAGGTGGACGGTCAGGTCGAGTCGCGTGCCGGGCGACGGCAGCCGCATGCGGTAGCGGCCGTCCACCGGGAGGAACGGCGAGACGTAGAACTCCTTGTCGGCGCGGTAGGGCCCGCCGGACGTGCCGGTGCCGCCGGCGGGCAGGAGGTAGCAGTGGCGTCCGCCGTAGGTGTTGTGGACCTCCGCGACGACGCAGCGCAGTTCGCCGTCGGGTCCGTGGCACCAGAACAGGGTGAGCGGGTTGAACACGTACCCGAGCACGCGCGCGTGGGTGAGCATCAGCACCCGTCCGCCGTCGAGACGCACGCCCCGCTCGGCGAGGAACGCGTCGAGGCCGGCCCGGATCGAGGGCTGGTCGCCGGTGAAGTGGTCCCGCGGGTCGAACCGGGCCAACGGGCGCAGGAGGCGGGGCAGTCGGGGCGGCCGGTCGGGGTCGAGGAGCCACAGGTAGGTGCGGTGCCGCAGCGCGTAGCGCCGGGGCGTGGTCCGTACGTGGGCGATCACGCAGGAGTAGAGGGCGGGGGTGTCCGGTACGGCGTTCACCAGCGCGCTCCCAGGGCCGCGGCGGCCTCGACGCCCGAGCGGCAGCCGTCCTCGTGGAATCCCCAGCCGTGGTAGGCGCCGGCGAAGGCGCAGACGGGACTGCCGAGTTCCGGCAGCCGTCGTTGGGCCGCCACCGACTCGGGGGTGTAGACGGGGTGTTCGTAGACCATGCGAGCCAGGACCCGGCCGGGGTCGACGCGGTCCTCGCCGCCCAGGGTGACCACGAACGTCTCGGCGGCGTCCAGGCGTTGCAGCCGGTTCATGTCGTAGCTGACCCGTACCCGGTCGGCGCCCGCGTCGCAGGACGGCAGCAGATGGTTCCACGAGGCGCGGGCGCCCCGGGACCGCGGCAGCAGCCGGGGGTCGGTGTGCAGGAGGGTGGTGTTGCGGGAGTAGCGGAACGCGCCCAGCACCTCCCGCTCCGCCTCGGTCGGGTCGGCCAGCATCCGCAGCGCCTGGTCCGGGTGGACCGCGATCACGACGGCGTCGTACGACGCGGTGGTGCCGTCGGCGGCCGTCACCGCGGCGCCGTCGGCGTGGCGTCGTACGGCTCGGACGGGTGTGCCGGTGCGGACCTCGTCGATGTGCTTGGCGACGCGGTCGACGTACTCGCGCGATCCACCGGTGACCGTGCGCCACACCGGTGAGCCGCCCACCGACAGCAGTCCGTGGTGTTCCAGGAAGCGGAACAGGTAGGCGGCCGGGTAGCGCTGGGCGGTGGCGGCGTCGCAGGACCAGACGGCGGAGACGACCGGCGTCATGAAGTGGGTGCGGAAGTAGGAGGAGAAGCCCTCCCGGTCCAGGAACTCCCCCAGGGTGAGCGGCGGATCACCGCCCCGGGCGAGCAGTCGCCGGGCCGCCCGGTGGAAGACGGGCACCTCCGCCAGGAGCCGCAGATAGCGGCCGCGCAGCAGGTTGCCGGGCCGGGCGAACAGCCCGGCGGGGCCCCGGGCGCCGGCGTACTCCAGTCCGCACCCCTCGCACCGGACCGACATGCTCATGTCCGACTCCTGTGTGGCGACGCCGAGTTCGTCGAAGAGCCGCAGCAGCCGCGGATAGGTGCGCCGGTTGTGCACGATGAACCCGGAGTCGACACGGTGCACGCGTCCGTCGTGCGCCGAGGTCAGCTCGTGCGTGTGCGCGTGCCCGCCGAGCCGGTCGTCGGCCTCGTACAGGGTGACGTGACCGGTCCGCCCCAGGAGGTACGCGGCCGTCAGGCCGGCCACCCCGGCGCCCACCACGGCCGTGTGCCGTCCGTACCGTGCCGTGCGCTCCGAGTCGTGCGGAGCCTTCCCTCTGTCCCGCGGATCCATCGCCTCTTCCTCCCACCCTGCGTGCTCCGGTTCTCGCGTAATCCGGAGCAGGTCGGGCGGTGGATTGGCAAAGCCGTGAATCTTGTGACGCGCGGGGGGACGGACGGGCCGCGTGGGCGACCGGGACCCTTGTGACCTGCGACGAAGGGGTCAGCGGTGCTCGGGATTCTCCGCACCCGGGCGGCAGCCCGCGTCCCACTGGGTGCGCTGGTTGCCGTGGGCCGGCATACCTCCGGCGCGCTTCAGCAGGGCTGCCATGTGCATGAGGTTCCAGGTCATGAACGCGGTGTTGCGGTTGGTGAAGTCGTTCTCCGGTCCGCCCGAGCCCGGGTCCAGGTACGACGGTCCGGGGCCGGCCGCGCCGATCCAGCCGGCGTCGGCCTGGGGCGGGATCGTGTAGCCGAGGTGCTGGAGGCTGTAGAGGACGTTCATGGCGCAGTGCTTCACGCCGTCCTCGTTGCCGGTGATCAGGCAGCCGCCGACGCGGCCGTAGTACGCGTACTGCCCCTGCTCGTTGAGCTCGCTGGAGCAGGCGTACAGGCGCTCGATCACCTTCTTGGTCACCGAGCTGTTGTCGCCGAGCCAGATCGGCCCGGCGACGACCAGGATGTCCGCGGCCTTCACCTGCTCGTACAGGGCCGGCCACTCGTCCGTCGCGAAACCGTGCTCGGTCATGTCCGGGTAGACACCGGGCGCAATGTCGTGGTCGACGGCGCGGACCTCGGAGGTGGTGACCCCGCGCGACATCATGATGGCCGCGCTCTTGTCGATGAGGCCCTGGGTGTGGCTGAGCTGCGGGGACGGCTTCAGCGTGCAGTTGATGAACAGAGCGGTCAGGTCGTCGAAACGGTAGGGCTGGTCAGCGGCGGACGCCGAAGGAGCTGTCATGGGGTCAGCGTCTCGCGCACCATCCGTTTTGTCGCACTCCGACGCACCGCCCGTGCGTCACCTCAGCCCTGGCGCAGCGGACCGAAGAAGGTGCGCAGGTCGGTGACGAGCAGGTCGGGGGCGTCGTGGGCCGCCCAGTGGCTGCCGCGGTCGAACCGCGACCAGGAGACGATGTTCTTGTGGTCGCGCTCGGCGAACTTGCGCACCGGGCGGAAGTCGTGGGCGAAGCTCGCCAGGCCCGTCGGCGCGGTGGTCGGCTCCGCGGGGTGCTCGGTGTGGCGGTCCTCCCAGTACAGCCGGGCGGAGGAGGCGCTGGTGTTGGTCAGCCAGTAGATCGTGGCGATGGTCAGCACGGTGTCGGGGTCCACGGCGGTGCCCAGCAGCTGGCCGATCCAGGCGAGCTGGCCGGCCGGCGAGTCGGCGAGCGCGTGGGCCAGGTTCTGCGGCTTGGTGGCCTGGAGTTCGGCGTACGCCGACATCTCGGTGTTGAACGACTGGAGGAACTGCAGCAGCCCCACCTCCTCCTCGGTCAGGCCCTCGAACTCGCCCGGGGTGCCGTCGGGGAAGGAGAAGATCTGGTTGACGTGCACGCCGATGACGTTGTCCGGGTTCTGCCGGGCCTGCTCGGGGGCGACGAACGCGCCCGCGTCGTTGCCGTGCACCCCGTAGCGCTCGTAGCCGAGGCGGCGCATCAGCTCGGCCCAGGCAGCGGCGATCCGGTGGCGGTTCCAGCCGGCCTCACGGGTGGGTCCCGAGAAACCGAAGCCGGGCATGTCGGGGATGACGACATGGAAGGCGTCGGCCGGGTCCGCGGGGTTGGTGAGCTCGTCGACGAGGCCCATGTACTCCACGAAGGTGTTGGGCCAGCCGTGGGTGAGGAGCAGCGGGGTGGCGTCCTCGTGGGGCGAGCGGACGTGCACGAAGTGAATGGTCTGGCCGTCGATCTCGGTGGTGAAGTGCGGGTGGGCGTTGAGCCGGGCCTCGTGCTCGCGCCAGTCGTACGTGGTGCGCCAGCGCTCGACGAGATCCCTGACGTACGAGACCGGTACGCCGCGCTCCCAGCCCGGGGGTACCGGGCCGGTCTGGACGGCGGCCGGGTCGGTGGGGAGCTCCTCGGCCCAGCGGGTGCGGGCGAGGCGCTCCTGGAGGTCGTCCAGCTCGGCCTGCGGGATGTCCATCTGGAACCGCTTGATCTCCGTCATGAGTACAGCTTCGTGCAGCGTCTGACCTGCATCAACGCCGAAAAGCAGCACGGTCGTTCTGTGAGACGCAACGATCGCGGACGGCCGGGGAGGGGTCGTGCGGCACCGGCTTGGTCAGCGCACCGGCTCGGTCAGCCAGCCCACGTCCGCCGCGTGGTCCGCCGCGCAGTCGGCGAAGGCCTCGGCCAGCTGCTCCTGCGGGCCCGCCGCCCACACCGCGCGCACCGGCATCGGCGGCAGCCCGGTGAGCGGGGCGACGACCACACCGGGCCGGTCGTACGCGTCCAGCAGCGACGCGAAGGTCAGATGGGCCAGCGTCCCCTCGGCGACCAGCCGCAGCACGTCCTCCACATAGCTCGCCGGCAGTCGCCGCAGCGGCACCTGGCTCCCGCCGGGGGTGGTGGCCGGGGCCCACAGCTCCCCGAACCACAGCGGCAGCTCGGGGTAGATGACGGGGCAGCCGCGCTCCGCGAGCTCCTCGACGTCGATCGTGTCCCGCCCCGCGAGGGGGTGTCCGGCGCCGAGCATGACGGCGCGGGACACCCGGTGGATGACCTGCCCGATGTGCAGCGGGGGCTCGACGGGGGCGGAGTCGGTGGGCATCCAGGTGACGAAGACGTCGACCGGCCACTCCTTGCCGAGCCAGCGGAAGAGATCGGTGGTGGGCATGCCGGAGGCGACGACCCGGCAGTCCGGGTAACGGCGCTCGAACGCGTCGATGAGTTCCGCGCGCAGCTTCTCGGGCAGCGTGGTGGAGAACCCGGCGCGCAGTACGCCCCCGCCGAGGGACCCGGTGCGGCGGACGTCCTCCAGGGTGCGCTCGATCTGGATGTACGCGGCCCGCAGCCCCGCGTAGAGCTGGGCGCCCTGCGGGGTCAGCCGCACCACCCTGCTGCTGCGTTCGAACAGGCGCGCCCCGGCCCGCCGTTCCACCGTCCGCACCAGGTTGCTGACCCGTGACGTGGACAGCCGCAGACGGTCGGCTGCCCGCCCGAAGTGCAGTTCCTCGGCCACGGCCAGAAACGCCTCGATCTCCCGCATCTCCAGCATCCCGAGCACGCTAGCGGGAACGTTCGACGGAGGGACCAGTTCCGCCGAACGGTCGTACAGACGGCGTCGCGACCGCTGCGGGGCCCCCGTGTGAACAGCCGTACCGAGCCCCGCCCGCGCCGAGCCTCGTTCCTCCGCGCGGTCAGCCGCAGGCGTCCTCCCCCTCCGGGCCCGGCACGCGGATCATCAGCAGCGTCACGTCGTCGTCATGGGCGGCCGGGTCCGGGAGGAGGGTGGTGATCAGCCGGTCCGCGGCCCGGTCGAGGAGTTCCGGGTCCGCGGGGGCGCCCTTCAGCGCCAGGTCGAGGGTGTGGGTGAGGACGTCGATCTGGACCTCGATGTCGGTGCCCGGTCTCTCCACGAGTCCGTCGGTGTAGAGCACGAGGGTGCTGCCGGGCGGCAGCGGCTGGGTGGCCTCCTCGAACGGCACTCCGCCGCCCAGGTCGTTGACGCCGAGCGGCACTCCGACCGGGGTCCGCAGCCGGCGGGCGGCCCCGTCCGGGGGCAGGGCGACGACGGGCAGATGCCCGGCCGAGCACAGGGTGACCGCGTCCGCGTCCTGGTCCATGACCAGGTAGACGCAGGTGACGAGTTGGTCGGCGAGGTCGCTGACGAAGGCGTCGAGGGCGGTCATGAGCATGCTGGGCGTGGCGCCGGTGCGGGCCAGCGCGTGGGAGGCGGCGCGCAGCTGCCCCATGACGGCCGCCGCCTCCAGGCCCCGGCCCATCACGTCGCCGACGATGACACCGGTGCGGCGTTCGCCGAGGGGGATGACGTCGAACCAGTCCCCGCCGACCCCGGGGTCCTGGACGGAGGCCAGATAGCGGTGCGCGCTGGGCAGATGCGGCAGGCGGGGCGGGTCCCCCATGAGGCTGTGCTGGAGGGTGTAGGCGATGTGCCGGTGCTGCTCGTAGCGCTCGGCGCGGGCGGCCTCCGCCATTCTGCGCTCGGTGATGTCCCGCACGGTGAGGACGACCAGGGTCTCCTGTTCGGCCTGGAGTCTGCTGACGCTCACCTCGACGGGGAACTCGGAGCCGTCGGGGTGCCGCCCGTACAGGTCCCGGTCCACGACGGTCGGCCGGGGGTCGCGCAGGCGCAGGTAGGCGTTCAGCAGGGCGCTGTGCCGTCGGCGCCGGTCGGGGGGCACGAGCCGGACGACGTCGTGGCCGACGAGGTCACCGGGCACGAGGCCGAACAAGCGTTCCACCTGGGCGTTGGCCATGACGATGGTGCCGTCGCCGTCCAGGATGAGGGTGGCGTCGGGCGCGGATTCCAGGAGCGAGAGGAAGCGCCGCCGGGCCCGCTGTACCTCGCGCTGGGCCGCGACGCGTTCGGTGATGTCGGTGATCACCCCGCACACGGCGTAGGGCTTGCCGTTCGCGTCGTTCAGCGGGAACAGCGAGCTGAGGACGTCCCGCTCGCCATCCGGCAGCCTGACCAGCTCCTCGCGCTGTACGGGTACGCCGCCGGCGAGCATGGCGAGGTCGGCGGCGCGGGCCTGACGTGCGAGGCCGGGCGGCAGCACGTCCTCGTCCCGCAGGCCCATCACCTGGTCGCGGGACAGGCCCGTACTCGCCTCGAACGTCGTGTTGACGGCCAGGAAGCGGCCCTCCAGATCCTTGATGAACACCACCGCCGGCGTGTGGTCCATGAAGGCCTGGAGCAGTTCGTTCTGCCGTACCTGCCATTCGGCACGGGCATGGGCTTCCTCGATGCGGCGGCCGCCCGCCGAGGCCGCGAGGACGACCGCGGCGAAGACGGCCACGTGGCCGGCCACGAGGAGGGCGGTGCCCAGTCGCGCGCTGAAGAGGCCCTCGTCCTCACCCGCGAGGACGGCCCAGCCGAGCAGGGGCGGTACGACGAGGACGGTGGCGAACAGTCGTCGCCCGAGGGCTCCGGTGGTGCCCGCGTTCATCAGCAGTCCCGCGAGGTCCTCGTCCGGCCGGGCCAGGAACGCGGCGGTGCCCAGCAGCATCAGGGCGATCGCGGTGTGCAGGGCCATGCCCGTGTAGGCGCCGAACCGCTCCAGCTCGGGCACCGCGTAGACGGCCCCGTACAGCCGCAGCATGCCGAGGGCCAGGATGGCCAAGCCGGGGACCTGACTGGTCCAGGCGGGCGCCCTGGAGGTGCTCGCGGAGAGGGAGGCGGCGCCCCCGAGCACCAGGGCCGCGGACGTGTTCGGAGACATCAGGCCGGCTTTCCCCGTCGCCGCCTCCGCGGTGTCGTCCTCGAAGAGGAGTTCGTCGATGCCGAGCCCCGCCCCGGTGAGGTATTCCAGGACGGTGAGGCCGCCGATGAGAAGGGCCAGGGACGCGGTGGCGCGGGCGGCGATCAGGGCGGCCCGCGAGAGCCCCGCCGTCCCCCCGGAGGGCGGGCCCGTCGCACCCCGCCCCGTCACGCCGGTACCGACCGGTCGGCGAGCGACCAGGAACAGCGAGATGCCGAGGGCAAGGATGGCCACGGCGGTGTTCGCCTTCATGGAGGTCCCGGCACCGGGCAGGATGCGCTTCAGCCCGTCGGCGTCGAGGATCCACCCGGCCAGGCTCAGCCCTCCCAACACAGCGGCCACCAGGGCGGCGACCTGGGCAGCCGTCCGGGCGCCTGCCAGGATCGAGGCGTGGAACGGCAGGCCCCCGGCCTGTGTCGCCCCACCCGCGCCGGGCGGCTCGGACGCCCGATGTTCTCCCGTCACCGCGTTCTCGACTCTGTGGACGAAGCCGTATCCGCACACTCGGCTCAGGTGCGGAAGGAAAGGTACCTACAGCGTCGCCCGCCCGGGCGGAATGCGCGATCGAGAGCGGAGGTCACGCACGGGTCAGGAAAGACCGAGAGCCTCCAGTACGGCCATCGCCGCGTTGTGGCCCGGCACTCCGCTGACCCCGCCGCCGCGTACGGCGCCCGCACCGCACAGGAGCACGTTCGGGTGGCGGGTCTCCACGCCCCAGCGTCCGGTGTCCTCCTGGGTGTGGGGCCAGGCGAGGGCGCGGTGGAAGATGTTGCCGCCGGGCAGGCCGAGGTCGCGTTCCAGGTCGAGGGGGGTCCTGGCCTCGATGCAGGGGCGGCCCTCGGCGTCGGTGGCGAGGCAGTCGCCGAGGGGCTCGGCGAGATGGGCGTCGAGCTGGGCGAGGGTCGACTTCAGGAGTTCCTCGCGTACGGCGTCGTTGTCGGCCTCGAACAGCCCCGCGGGGGTGTGCAGCCCGAACAGGGTGAGCGTCTGGTAGCCCTGCTCGACCAGGTCCGGGCCGAGGATCGTCGGGTCGGTGAGGGAGTGGCAGTAGATCTCGGAGGGCGGTGCCTCGGGGAGCCGGCCCGCGGCGGCCTGCGCGTAGGAGGCCGCGAGCTGGTCGTAGCCCTCGGCGATGTGGAAGGTGCCGGAGAACGCCTCGCGCGGGTCGACGGATCCGTCCCGGAGCCTCGGGAGGCGCTTGAGCAGCATGTTCACCTTGAGCTGTGCGCCCTCGGCGGGTGCCGGCGGCGTGTCGCCGGTCAGCGTCGCGAGCTCCTGGGGTGAGGCGTTGACCAGGACGTGCCGGGCGGCGACGGTGCCTTCGCCGTCCGGTGTCCGGTAGGTGATCTCGGCGGACCGGCCGTCGGTCGCGATGTTCCGTACCTCGTGGCCGGTGGCGAGCACCGCTCCGGCCGCGCGGGCGGTGGCGGCGAGTGCGTCCGTGAGGGCGCCCATGCCGCCGACGGGGACGTCCCAGGCGCCCGTGCCGCCGCCGATCACGTGGTAGAGGAAGCAGCGGTTCTGCCTGAGGGTGGGGTCGTGGGCGTCCGCGAAGGTGCCGATCAGGGCGTCGTGAGGACGACGCCGATCGGCTCCTCGAAGAGGGCGCGCCAGGCGTCCTCGTCGTCGATGCGGGCCCGCAGCTCGTCCCTGGTGGGCAGCGGCTCGGTGAGGGTCGGGAAGACCCGTTCGGCGACACGGCCGGTCATGCCGTAGAAGCGCTGCCAGGACTCGTACTCGCGTCCCGAACCGGTCAGTCGTGCGAACGCCTCCCTGGTGCGGTGCTCGCCGCCGCCGACCAGCAG
>NZ_LIQX01000293.1 GCF_001418475.1 Streptomyces ossamyceticus
GAAGGTGGGCTGGGCTGACCGGCACGGAGGCGGGCAGGGCAGGGGCGGGCGCCGCGCGAGCGGATTGAGGTCGCCAGGGCGGACCGGGGGTCGCCAGGGCGGTGCCTGCCGGTGGCCCCGGCGGTGGCGGAGCCCAGCCCATGGATAGGAGGGCGGGCCCTCATGGCCCTGGGGGTGGCCTCATGGTCCCGGGGGCGGCCCCATGTTCCCGGGGGCCTCATGGCCTCGGGCGCACGCAAGGGGAGCTGCGCACACCAAGCAGCCGTCCAGCCGGGGGGGGCCGCCCCTTCTCCAGCGGGCTCGCGTCATTCAGCGCACCCCAGTTCGCCGCGCTCCTCGCTGATCAGGGCGCTCGCCCCTTGAGGTCGGGGCGTAAGCGGCGCGCACCCGGCAGCCACGCTGGCTCCTCTTGGAGCGCCGTCGCTCAGCGCGAGGTCTTGGTCGGCCTCGGCAGGACGGTGGGTGCCGTAGGCACGGAGCGGAGCGGTAGTGCGGGGGGCGCCCAGAGCGGTGGCGAAAACAAGTCGTTCCCGGTGCCGCCCCTCGTCCACCCTCGCGACGGATGTGGACATGACAGTCTCGTGGGCTCTTAAATGCCAGGGCAAGATCAGCGGCGCCTTCCGCGCCGCTCCCCCAGTGCCCCCTCATGTGTGCCACCCCCCGGCGCCCACCGCCACAGGCGCTTCCCATGCGGCGCCTTCCCCAGGAGACAGAAGACACTGATGAGTTGGATTCGGCAGCACGTCCGAGGTTCCCGTCGCGCCACCGCCGGCTTAGCGACCGCAGCCACACTTCTGGCCGGCGTGCTCTCCCCGGCCGCCGACGCGGCCGAGAGGCCGAGCCGTGCCGCCGCCCTCGACAACGCGGCGACGGCCCTCGCCGACCAGGCCGCGTCGCTGGGCCTCACCTCCGCGCAGGAGACCTCTGTGCGTGACGTGATCGTGGACAAGAACGGAGCACAGCACGTTCGCTACGACCGTACGTACCGGCAACTCCCCGTGCTCGGTGGCGACTTCGTCGTGCACATGGCGCCTGACGGTACCTATCGCAGTGCTGACCGGGCGGCGAGGGCGGAGATCTCGCTGCCGAGCACCACGCCGAAGGTGTCGGCCCCCAGGGCGGCCGACCTCGGCGTGAACGCCCTGCGCGCGGCCAACCCGGGCGACGCGCTCAAGCAGGTGAAGGCCAAGCCCGAACTCGTCGTCGACGCTCTGCACGGTGCCCCGAGACTCGCCTGGCGCACGAAGGCCACCGGGCTGGACTCGCTCGGCAACCCGGTCGCCCGCACGTTGCTGACCGATGCCCGCACCGGTACCCGGATCGACGCCTGGGACACCATGGAGTCGGCCACCGGCGAGGGCCAGTCCTTGTACAGCGGCACGGTCCCGCTGGAGACGACCCTCTCGGGATCGGCCTACCAGCTCAAGGACCCGACGCGCGGGAACACCTACACCGCTGACGCGGCCGACAAGATGGACGCGTGCAGTGACGACACCTGCAACGGCCGCCTCTTGACGGACGACGACAACCGCTGGGGCACGGGCACGACCGCCGACCGTTCGACAGTCGCCGTCGACGCCCAGTACGGCAGCGACATGACCTGGGACTACTACAAGGACGTCCACGGCCGCAACGGCATCGGCAACGACGGCAAGGGCTCGTACAACCGCGTCCACTACGGCACCAGGCTCTCCAACGCCTTCTGGAACGACGGCTGCTTCTGCATGACCTACGGCGACGGCAACGGCACCCAGTTCGGGCCGATGGTCGGGTTGGACGTGGCCGCCCACGAGATGTCCCACGGCGTGACGTCGAGAACGGCCAGGCTGGTCTACTCCGGCGAGTCCGGCGGCCTGAACGAGGCGACGTCCGACATCTTCGGGACGCTGGTGGAGTTCTACGCGGGGAACTCCCAGGACACCGGCGACTATCTGATCGGCGAGAAGGTCGTCCGCCCCGGTCTGGGCCGGGATGCCCTGCGCTACATGGACAAGCCGAGCAAGGACGGCAGTTCCGTGGACCACTGGAGCAGTTCGGTCGGCGGCATCAGCGTCCACCACTCGTCCGGAGTCGCCAACCACTTCGCCTACCTCCTCGCGGAGGGCAGCGGCACCAAGACGATCAACGGGGTCACCTATGACTCCCCGACGTACAACCGCTCGACCGTCACCGGGATAGGCCGCGCCAAGCTCGGCGCGATCTGGTACCGCGCCCTGACCGTCTACATGACGTCCTCGACGAACTACGCCGGAGCGAGGACGGCCACCCTGAACGCGGCCCGCGACCTCTACGGCGCGGCCGGCACGGAGTACAACGCGGTGGCGGCGGCCTGGAGCGCGGTCAACGTGAACTGAGCGCCACCCGAGGCCGCCCAAGGCCACCTGACGCGTCACGCGGCCGCTCCGGTCCCCCGCTCCGGTCATCACCGGTTCGGAACCGGAGCGGCCGTCAGGGCCCTCCGGCCCGCGGGGCGGCGGCGCCTCACCGCGGGCCGGAACGGGCTGATCCGGCGGAGCCCTACGGCTTCGGCAGAGTACAGCCGGCGGCGCTCAGGTCCAGCTGGTTGCCGGTCGTGAAGCAGGCCGGGATGCGGTAGGTCTGCGCGGCGTAGTTGATGCCCTTGCGGACGGTGATGTTGCCGTCCTGGTCCACCTCGCAGGGGTTGTCCAACGTGCAGGACGCGCCGTTCTCGTTGCCGGTGTTGTGGACCGCGACGACCTCACCGGTGGTGCGGTCGATCACCGGCGAGCCGGAGGTGCCGCCGATGGTCTGGCAGGCGGGGCTGTAGCGGACCGAATCCTTCCAGGTCCACTTGCCCTCCTTGAGGCGGTGCGGGAACCCGTCGACGGTGCAGTCCAGGAGCTTCTTCCAGGCGCCGGACGCCACCGTGATGGCGGACCCGGCGGTCGGGGGCGTGTCCCTCAGGGTCAGCGCCGACACCCCGTACGAGCTCTTGATCGCCGCATAGGTGGTGGTGAGCTCGTAGATCGCCACATCCGTGTCGGTCATCGTCCCGTACGCGAGCTTGGCGGCCTTCAGCGTGGCGACCTGGGTGCCAGAGGAGTCGAGCAGGTTGAACGGCCGGTTGGCCGGCCGGTCGGTGATGACGACACCCGGGTCCAGCAGGCTGCTGCAGTGGCCGTTGGAGAGCACCAGCGCCGGGTCGGTGTCCACGGAGGCGGGGAAGCGTACGACCGAGCCGGAGCAGTTGCTGAGCGCCACGGTCCCGGCGAGGCTGACGGCCTGGAGCGTCGGCTCGGCCGCCTTGGTCGCGGGCCGGGCGGCCGCCTTGGTCACGGGCTGGGCGGTCGCGGGCCGGGCGCCGGGTGCCGCGACCGCGGGCGTCGCGACCGCTCCGGCGAAGGCCAGAGCGAGAATCGCGGCGCCGAGAGGCTTTCTCACGTGGGGGTCCCCTCTTGCGAAAGGGCGGCCGGAAACCTTCCGGCCGCCCACAAGTTTTGTCATGCGCATTGTTGGCACAGGGATGCAAGAGATCAAGGACCGTATTTCAGCCGCGAGGACGCGCGAGGGTCAGCGGTAGCTACCGGCTCGATGCCTGTTGCGTCGGGAGCGGAAGGCCGCGTCCACGGAGAGGATGGGGGCGCCGGCGAGGATCAGGGGGATCCAGGCCATGAGGTAGGGGAGGTCGTTGCCGTAGTAGTACGGGCTGGACGACCAGCTGACCGTCAGCCACAGGCTGAGGGAGATGAGGGCGCCACCCAGGGCGGCCAGACGGGCGAGGAGACCGATGAGGGTGCCGATGCCGACGGCCAGTTCGCCGATGGCGATGGCGTAGCCGAAGCCGACGGGGTTCTTCAGGGCCAAGTCGATCATCGCGGGGATGGCTGAGGCGTCACGCGCGGCGCTCATCATGTCGCCGATCGAGCCGGAGCCGGACTCGGCCATGAACGCGCTGTCGGTGAGTTTGTCCAGGCCGGCGTAGATGAAGGTGACGCCCAGGAAGACCCGCAGGGGCAGAAGTGCGTAGCGGGTGGCCGCGTCCCGCCAGTCGTGGCCGCCGTCGCGGTAGGGGGTGTGGGAGTCCGTGCGAGTACCGTGAGTCATCAGTCTGCGCCGCCTCTGTCCGCCGTGCCGTTGACCCCTCAACAGACGATACGTTCGGAGGGGTGGGGGCGCTCAATGGTGCGGCACTCTTTTTCCGTCTTGGGTGGTCTCGTCCCAGGAGCCTGCCCACGGGCCCATCTCCGCCACGCCCTCGCAACCGTCGAGCCCTCGCAACCGTAGAGCCCCCGCTACCGCCACGCCCCCCGATTCCGCCGCGCCCCACGTGCGCCCTTTCCCCGTCTCCGCACCGTCTCGCAACGCCCCGGCCCCACAGGGAGCCACGCGGAGGTCGGAGCCGCCACAGACGCCCGGACATCCCGCCACACGGCTTGGCCTCTCGACAAACCCGCCCAAGCGGCCGCGAGGCTGCCGGCCCGCCCACCCGGCTGACGTACCCGGCTGGACGCATCCCGCCGCCGCACCCGGCCGGGCACATCCGGCTGACGTCCCTCCTCCGCGACGGCCCGCGCCAACGCCGCCACGACGGAAGCAGCTGCCCCCTCATCAGCGCCAGGACTGCCGCCTCGCCTCGGCTCAGTCGGCCGAGACCTCGATGGCGTAGCGGTTGGTCTCCACTCCGGCCGCGGTGACGACCTGGACGTCGACCGTGCCGGGTTCGACGTCGGCGGGGACCGGCACCGTGAGGACCGCGTCGGTGGGGTTGCTGAAGCCGCCGGCGACGGGGACGAGGGGCACGTGGACGTGGACGGGGCCGATGCGGACGACCATGCGGGAGAGGCGGTCGGCGGTCTGCGCGCCGGGCGGGACGAAGCCGGCGCCGCGGATCTCGATGTCGTCGCCGTTGCGGATGGGCGCGTCGAGGTCGCCGGCCTCGCGGGCGCGGACGACGGAGAGGATGACGGGGCGGCCACCCTCGGCGTACTTGCCGGCGACGTACGTGGCCGCCGAGACGAGGACGAGGAGGGCGAGGCCCCAGGGGAGGTCGGGGAGCTGGTCGGGGCGGCGGGCCAGCCGTACCGCCGCGAAGACCAGGGCGACGGCGCAGATGGTCACGTACTGGATGTCGGTGAAGCTGCCCCGGCCGGCGTCGTCGGTGAGGAGGTCGGCGGCGCGGGGGCGGTGGGCACGGACCTTCTGCAGGCGCTGGCCGAGGACGCGGAGGCCGACGACGCGGCGTACCAGGACGGCGATGCCGCAGACCACTGCGAGGACGGTGACGATGCCGGCGCCGCGGGCGAGTTCGAAGCCGGCGATGAGGGCGTCGCGTTCGCGGTGGTCGGAAGCGGCGGCCAGGCGGCCGACCAGGACGAGGACGCAGAAGACGACGAAGAGGACCCAGCTCGCGGCGATCGCGCGGGACGTGGAGAGGCGGTTGTCCTCGCCGATGACCGGGGCGAGGGCGCCGCCGCGCGCACGGTGCAGATAGCCGGCGCCGGTGAGCGCCGCGGCGACGAGCAGGGCGGCGATCAGGCCGGCCGTGCGGGCGACGGTCCAGCCCGCGCCGATCGCGGTGAGCGCCTGGACGAGGAGCAGGGTGACGACTCCGCCCCAGACGACGATCGCCGTGCGCGACCAGAGCCGGCCGAGCCAGGCCTCGCCCTCGACGCGGCCGCGTTCGGCGACGGCGGCGGCGGACTGGGTGAGCTCGTCGGAGACCCACTGGCGGGAGGCCGACGCGGAGTGGGCGACAGCGGCGGGCAGGCCCTGTCCGGCGGCGAACTCCTCGCGTTTCAGCAGGAACTCGGCGACCGCGCGCCGGTGTCCCGTGCGCGCGCCGTGCGGGCAGTCCCCGCACGTGCATCCGCCGTCATGGGCCGCCGCGCCCATGCCCCCTCTGGCCTCCTGCACCGCCACGCCCGAGCCCGCCTTCCCGCGCCGCGCACGCCTCTGCGTGCGCTGTCCTCGGCATTCGCCGTAACCGTCACCGACGCCATCGCCGTCACCGTCACCGTCTTCGGCGCCATCGCCGTCACCGTCGTCGACGCCGTCACCGCCCTCGCGGGCGCTGTCCGTACAGCCGCTCACTACCACAGCCGTGCGGCCGGACACGTGCCCCGCGATGACAGCGAATTGTGCCGTACGGAAGGCGGGCCGTGCTCGGCAGGGGCGTCGAGTGCAAGGAGAGCGCGGGGTGAAGTCCGGGTCGTCCTGTTGACCCGGCTGCGAGAATCTCCCTATGGCCGAGATCATCCAGCGGGACGGGTCCTGGGCCTTCGACGGGAGCACGGTCCGGATCACACCGGGACCGCACCGTTCCGTGGCGCTGTTCCGGCAGACGTACGGGGAGGTCGCGGTTCCGCTGGAAGCGGTGTCGGGTGTCGTCTACGAGCCCGAACGCAAGCGCGGCCGACTGCGGTTGCGGCTCCGTGAGGGCAGCGATCCGCTGCTCCAGGCCACCGGTGGGCGACTGCCGGACGAGGCCGACCCCTACCGGCTGACGGTCGACCTCGACCGGTCGGGTGTCGCCGAGTACGTGGCCGAGGAGATACGGCAGGCCCTGCTGCTGGAACAAATCCCGAAGGAGCCCGCCACGGTGTATCTCCTGCCGGGGCCTCCGGTGCCGGTGTCGGTCCGGTCCAGCGACGGCACCGTGTCCTTCGACGGCACGCAGGTCAGGATCGACTGGAACGACACGTCCGACCGGGTCAAGCGGGCGACCGGGCCGCGGATCATCGCCGTCGGCGATCTGGCGCAGGTGGAGTGGTTGCCGAACTCCGGTTACGAGGACGGGTTCCTGCGGTTCGTGACCCACGAGACGGTGTTCTCCAAGCTGCCGCCCGAGAAGGACCCGTACGCCCTCGATCTGTGGGGCAGCGCCCGCCGCGATCTGCTGACGGCGCTGGTCGCCACGGCCGTCACCGCGCGGCTTCCGCACCCGTCGACCAGAGCGGACGGCCGCCGCGCGGACCGTCCCCGGCCGCTCGACGCCGCGGGCCCTCCCCCGCCTCGGCATCCGGTCCCCGCTCCGGCTCCAGCACCGGCACCGGCACCAGCACCAGCACCAGCACCGGACCATCACGACGTGCTGCTGCGCCGCCTGCGCGAGTTGGGCGAGCTGCACCGCGAGGGGGTCCTCACGGACGAGGAGTTCGCGGCCACGAAGGCGGCGGTACTGCGGGACTTCTGAGCGACACGGACTTCTGAGCGACACGGCGGGGGCGGCGCCCGCCGACCCGGACCGACGCGACCACTGCTCGCCCCACCCCAGCGACACCGCTGCCGCCCCCGACACCCCCGCTTCCGCGCGGCTCAGCTCAGCAGGTCCGGCTCGCTTCGGCTGATGTCCTGCCACAGGGGCTGGTAGTTGATCCATGCCACGAGGTCCCCGCCCGCCTGTTCGCGTGTGGCGACGGCCAGCCGGTGGTCGACGAGGAGGGGACGGCCCGCGGCCTTCGCGGTGAGCTGGACCTGGGCGGAGCGTTCCATGGACAGGAACCACCAGGCCGCCGCGTCGACCGAGTCGCCGACGGTCAGCAGACCGTGGTTGCGCAGGACCAGGGCCTTGCGGCTCCCGAGCACCGCCGCGATCCGCCGGCCCTCGTCCGCGTCCACGGCGACGCCCGTGTAGTTGTCGTAGAGCGCGTGGTCCTCGTAGAACGCGCAGGACTCCTGGGTGATCGGCTCGATCAGTTCGCCGAGCGCGGCGAGGGCGCGGCCGTGCACCGAGTGGCAGTGGGCGACGGCGACGACGTCCGGGCGGGCGGCGTGGACCTGGGCGTGGACGGTGAAGGCGGCCTGGTTGACGTGGTAGCGGCCCTCGATGACCTGACCGTCCTGGTTGGCCAGGACGAGGTCGCTGACGGTCACGTGCTTGAACGACATCCCGAACGGGTTGACCCAGAAGCAGTCGCTGAACTCCGGATCGCGGGCGGTGATGTGCCCCGAGACGCCGTCCTCGAACCCCAGCCGTCCGAAGATCCGCAGGGCCCCGGCCAGCCGTTCCTTGCGGTGCCGCCGCTCGTCCTCCACCGACTCGTGCATCGGCGGCATGGCGAACCGCAGCTGGTCGGTGGGTAGGGGCAGGGGCGGTGTGGGCCCGTGCATGTGTCCTCCAGACTGACTTCCTTTACGAATCGGAAGTTACCGTCGGGCTCCCCTACAGAACAGGTCCGTTCCCTGAAGAGAGTGTGCAACCGTTACGCAAGTCACAGAAGCATGCTGGCGCCTCACCACTCAGGGACGAGCCGTCGGTCGCCCGGGGTAACCGGACAGTGGTTGTCGGGTATCCGCGCGAGACTCGTCCCATGCCACGAAATACGCCACGCGCCGTGCCGCGGAGTGCCGCCGACTGGGCCGCCTTCTCCGCCGCCGAACCCGGTTTCGCGCAGATCGTGGAGGCACGCTTCGGCGCCTTCACCCACCACGTCCTCGCCACCCTCCGCCGGGACGGCTCGCCGCGCACGACCGGACTGGAGGTCAGGTTCGTCGGCGGCGAGCTGTGGCTGGGGATGATGCCGGACTCCCTGAAGGCGCTCGACCTGCGCCGCGACCCCCGGTTCGCGCTGCAGGCCAACCCGGGGCCGGGCACCGGGACGAGCGGCGGTGACGTGCGGATCAGCGGGCGGGCGGTCGAGGTCGACGATCCGGCCGTCAAGGCCGCGTACGCCGAAAAGGTGGAACCGCCGGAGCCGTTCCACCTCTTCCGCACCGAGCTGACGGAGGTCGTACGGACCTACGTCGAGGACGAGACGTATCTGGTCGCCCAGGTCTGGAAGCCCGGAGAGCCGGTGCGCACTCTCAAACGGACCTGAGCCCCCTCACCCGGGGCAGCCCCCGTCACCCGAGGCAGCCCCCGTCAACCGAGGGACCCCTCACCCCGAGCGGGTCACTCCCACTCGATGGTGCCCGGCGGCTTGGACGTCACGTCCAGGACCACGCGGTTGACGTCGCTCACCTCGTTGGTGATGCGGGTCGAGATCTTCGCCAGCACGTCGTACGGCAGACGCGACCAGTCGGCCGTCATGGCGTCCTCGGAGGAGACCGGGCGCAGGACGATGGGGTGGCCGTAGGTGCGGCCGTCGCCCTGGACGCCGACGCTGCGGACGTCCGCCAGGAGGACCACCGGGCACTGCCAGATGTCGCGGTCGAGGCCGGCCGCCGTCAGCTCCTCGCGGGCGATGGCGTCGGCCTCGCGGAGCAGGTCGAGGCGGTCCTTGGTGACCTCGCCGACGATCCGGATGCCGAGGCCGGGGCCGGGGAACGGCTGCCGCTGGACGATCTCCTCGGGCAGGCCGAGCTCCTGGCCGACCATGCGGACCTCGTCCTTGAACAGCTTGCGGAGCGGCTCGATGAGCTGGAACTCCAGGTCGTCGGGGAGGCCGCCCACGTTGTGGTGGGACTTGATGTTGGCGGTGCCGGTGCCGCCGCCGGACTCGACGACGTCGGGGTAGAGGGTGCCCTGGACCAGGAACTCCACGGCCGGGCCCTCGTCCGCGATGATCTCGGCCTGCGCCTGCTCGAACACGCGGATGAACTCGCGGCCGATGATCTTCCGCTTCTCCTCGGGGTCGGAGACCCCGGCGAGCGCCTTGAGGAACCGCTCCTCCGCGTCGACGACCTTCAGCTGGACGCCGGTGGCCGCGACGAAGTCCTTCTCGACCTGCTCCGTCTCACCCTTGCGCATCAGACCGTGGTCGACGTACACGCAGGTCAGCTGGGAGCCGATGGCCTTCTGCACGAGGGCCGCGGCGACCGCGGAGTCCACGCCGCCGGAGAGGCCGCAGATGGCGCGCCTGTCGCCGACCTGCTCGCGGATCGCGGTGACCTGCTCCTCGATCACGTTGCCGGTGGTCCAGGACGGGGTCAGCCCGGCGCCCCGGTACAGGAAGTGCTCCAGCACCTGCTGCCCGTGCGTGGAGTGCATGACCTCCGGGTGGTACTGGACGCCGTACAGCTTCTTCTCGTCGTTCTCGAAGGCGGCGACCGGGACGACGTCGGTGGAGGCGGTGACGGTGAAGCCCTCGGGGGCGGCGGAGCAGGCGTCGCCGTGCGACATCCACACCGACTGCTCGTCCGGGGTGCCCTCGAAGAGGGTCGAGCCGGACTTGGTGACGTGCAGCGGCGTACGGCCGTACTCGCGGGCGCCCGTGTTGTCGACGGTGCCGCCGAGGGTGGTGGCCATCAGCTGGAAGCCGTAGCACATGCCGAAGACGGGGACGCCGGACTCGAAGAGCTCGCGGTCGAGGCGGGGGGCGCCCTCGGCGTAGACCGAGGAGGGGCCGCCGGAGAGGATGATCGCCGCCGGGTTCTTGGCGAGGATCTCCGCGACCGGCATGGTGCTGGGCACAATCTCGCTGTAGACCCGGGCCTCGCGGACACGGCGGGCGATGAGCTGGGCGTACTGCGCGCCGAAGTCGACGACCAGAACGGTGTCGGGGGCGGCGGCAGCGGAGGGCGCTGATGACACGGGGTGCCTTCCGGCGGTCGGGCGGGGGTCTGTGTGGCCGAGTCTACCGGGGTGCGCTCTCGTGGTGCGGGCCCACCGTGGGCTCCGCCCCCAGGCCCCGAGGACCCCTTGCCGCCCCTCGGGAAGCGGCACCCCTGCCCGACCGGCCCGTGGGGCAGCGGCGTCGGAGCCGGGGGCCTGCCGTGGCATACTGGCGCCCATGTTCGCGCACTCGACCTTCGTCTTTAGCTATGGCAACCGGCCCACCGGCTGCCATGGTCGTGCTGCTTGAGCTACTGACAAGCGACTTCCCCAGGCGCCCCGGGCCGACAAGGTCCGGGGCGCCTGGCGTTTCCGGGAACTGTCGGAGCGGGGTGCGGAACCGGACACGAGGAGTTCCGACGATGACCACCACCGCCGAGAAGATCACCACCGAGAAGCCCGCCCCCGAGATGACCGCCGCCACGAGGACCACCTCGGCCCAGACCCCCACCGAGAGGACCGGCGCGCGGACCGAGGAGGCCGCGGATGTGATCAGTGGCGCCCGGGAGCGGATCGA
>NZ_LIQX01000294.1 GCF_001418475.1 Streptomyces ossamyceticus
GCCCCGACCCCGCCCCGGGCCACGTGCCTCCGGCCCCTGTGCGCGGGTTAGCAGGGCCGTCGGCTCAATCCACCACGGCCTCGTGGACCAGTCGCTTCAGGTCCGGGTAGACCGAGAACGACGAGCGGCGTCGTACCTGGGTCATGAACTGGACGGTCAGGTCCCGGCGGGGGTCCACCCAGAAGATGGTGGTGGCGGCGCCGGTCCAGCCGAAGGTGCCGAGGGAGGAGGGGCTCTCGGTGGCCTCGGGGTCGATGACGACGGAGACGCCGAGGCCGAAGCCGACGCCCACGTTGCCCGGCTGCCGGTGGAAGCCGCTGCCGTAGGTGTGGATGTCGACGCCGCCCGGCAGCTGGTTGGTGGCCATCATGTCGACGGACTCGGGGGTCAGCAGGCGGACCCCGTCGAGTTCGCCGCGGCGGCGCAGGAACTCCGTGAAGCGGTGGTAGTCACGGGCGGTGGCGACCATGCCGCCGCTGCCGGACAGGAAGCGGGGCCTGCCGTGCAGGGGCAGCCCCGGCACCGGGGCGATCGAGCCGTCCTCCCGCTCGCCGTACAGCTGGGCCAGTCGCCCGGCCTGTTCGGGGGAGACCTGGAAACCCGCGTCGGTCATGCCGAGCGGGCCGAGGATCCGCTCGGCGAAGAACGTGTCGAGGTCCTGCCCCGACACCACCTCGACGATCCGGCCGAGGACGTTGCTGGCGACGGAGTAGTTCCACTGCGTGCCCGGTTCGAACTGCAGGGGCAGACGCGCGTACTCCGCGCAGGTCCGGGCGAGGTCGGCGCCCGGCCGGACCGAGTGCTCCAGGCCCGCTTCCCGGTAGAGCGCGTCCACCGGGTGGTCGTAGTAGAAGCCGAACGTCAGGCCCGAGGTGTGGGTCATCAGATGCCGGACGAGGATCGGCTGCCGCGCCGGGCGGGTCCGGATTCCGGTGCCCTCACCGGACTCGTACACCCGGGGCTCGGCGAACTCCGGCAGATGGCGGGAGACCGGGTCCGTGAGGGACAGCCGCCCCTCCTCGACCAGTATCAGCGCGGCCACCGACGTGACCGGCTTCGTCATCGAGTAGACCCGCCACAACGTGTCGGTCTCGACGGGCAGCCCCGCGTCCACGTCGCGCCGGCCGTACGTCGTGAGGTGGGCGACGCGGCCGTGCCGGGCGACGGAGAGCAGATAGCCGGGCAGTCGGCCGTCGTCGACCTGGCGGCCGAGGTACTCGTCGAGGCGGGCCAGGGTCTTCGGGTCGAGGCCGGCCTCGCGCGGCTCGCTCTGTCGGCGCAGTCGTTCCATGGTGCTTCTCCTCCGGTGGCCCGGTCACGGCTCACAGACGTCCTTGTCTTCATCGTTCCGTACTGATCGCGATCCATCCCTCGGAGAACGAGCGGGTCGGGGCATTCGTCCGGCAAGTGGCGCACCCAGCGCCGACAGGCCGGCCAGCAGCCAGAACGCGGGCCCCGCGGCGAGCGGCAGCAGCGTCGCGGCGGCCGCCACGCCGAGCGTCGGCCCGATGTTCATCGCCGTCTGCTGGAGGCCGCCCACCACCCCCGCCGCCTCCGGCGGAGCCTCCCGTACGACGACCGCGGTGGCCGTCACCATCACCGCGCCGAACCCGGCGCCCAGGAGCAGGAAGCCACCGCCGATCACCGCCGTCGGGGAGCCCGGCCCCACCGCCGACAGCACCAGTACCCCGGCGGTGAGCAGCAGGGTCCCGGTCAGGGCCGTCGGCCGGGCGCCCCACCGGCGCAGCAGCACCGCGCAGAGCGGGGCGCCGAGGATCATCATCACGCCGCCGGGCAGCGCGACGAGGCTGGTGCGCAGCGGGTCCATACCCAGCACGTCCTGCAGCAGATGGCTGCCGACGAACAGCGCGCCCATCATCGCCGCCGACGCGGTCACCAGCACCCCGAGGGCCGCGCCCGCCGTCGCCGAGCCGAGCACGGCGGGCGGCAACAACGGGTCGGGCGCCCGCCGTTCATGCCGCACGAGGGCAACACCGGCGGCGCCGGCCACGAGCAGACCGAGCACACCGGGGACCGTCCAGCCGTGCCCTGGGATCCCGACCAGGGTGTGCACGAGTGCCGCGAGCGCCACGGCGAGCAGGGCCGCGCCACGGGTGTCGAGGCCACCGGCGGGCACGCCGGGGGCTGTCCGCGGCGCACGGACCGCGAGGGCCAGCAGGCCCATGACCAGCGCCGGTATGACGTTCAGGAAGAACACCGCGCGCCAGCCCAGCTCCGTCACCAGCACCCCGCCCACCAGCGGGCCGACCGCGGCGGCCACCCCGATGGCGCTCGTCCGCAGCGCCACGGGCATGCCCAGCCGGTCGGGCGGAAACGCGGCCCGCAGCATCCCGAGCGTGGCCGGTTGCAGCAGCGCCCCGAACACTCCCTGGACGACCCGGAGCGCGATCACCCAGCCCACGCCGGGCGCGAGACCGATGCCCGCCGAGGCGGCGCCGAACCCCAACACACCCCAGGCGAAGACCCGTTGGTGTCCGAACCGGTCACCGAGCCGCCCCGCGAAGACCAGCAGGCTCGCCACCGCGATCAGATAGGCGGTGCTGGTCCACTGCACCTCGGCGAAGGAGGCGTCCAGGTCCCGGCGCAGGGTGGGCTGGGCGATCGTCAGCACGGTCCCGTCGAGGGCGACGATCACCGCGCCGAGCACGCTGTTCGCGAGCGTCAGACGGCGGTACGGCACCGACACGGCCGGCCGTTCGTCCGCACCTGCCTCCCGGGTGAGCGCGCTCACCGGTCCTCACGCCCGAGATGCGCGTCGAGGGCCGCGTCGAGCAGGGGCGTGAAGTCGTCCGTTCCCGTGGTCAGTTGGAGGCTTCCCCAGGTCCACAGCTGGGCGATGCCGTACAGGTTCGCCAGGAGCGCCCCGGCGACGAGCCGGGCGTCGACGTCCGGCCGGGCCCGGCCCACCAGGTCCACGAGCAGGCCGAACACCGGGAGGCTGGCGTCCCGCAGCCCCAACGTGTTGCTCTCCAACAGGTCGTGACGGAACATCAGCTCGTGCATGCCCCGGTGGGTGAGCGCGAAGTCGAGGTACACCCGGCCCAGCGTCGCCACCTGCCGCCGGGAACTCTCGGTACCGTCGCCGAGGGCCGCGGCGCCCCGGGCCGCGAGGTCCTCGAAGCCCCGGCGCGCGATGGCCGACAGCAGCTCCAGATGCGTCGGGAAGTACCGGCGGGGCGCCCCGTGCGACACCCCCGCCCGTCGCGCGATCTCCCGCAACGACAGCGCCTGCACACCCTCGGCCGTCACCAACTCGACCCCGACATCGACCAGCCGGGTCCTGAGCCCGGCGTTCCGTTCACTCATAGACACTGTCTACCGCACGTCAGTAGACACTGTCTACCAATGGTCGTGCGGAGATACGCGCGGCGGATCGGGGAATCGCGGGCCACCCCCGGCACGTTGAAGTGTCATGGCCTCGGACACTCTTGACACGGACGCCGTACAGAACGCCCTGCTCGGCCTGGTCGCCGAGCTCGACGGCGGGGTGCTGGTCACCCTCAAGGCGAACGGCCGCCCCCAGCTCTCGAACGTCAACCACGCCTACGACCCCGACGAGCGGACGATCCGGGTCTCGATCACCGACGGGCGCGCCAAGACCCGCAACATGCGCCGCGACCCCCGCGTCTCGTACCACGTGACCAGCGCCGACCGCTGGGCCTACACGGTCGTCGAGGGCACGGCCGACCTCACCCCGGTGGCCGAGGACCCCTACGACGAGACCGTCGAGGAACTGGTCCGGCTGTACCGGGACGTGCGGGGCGAGCACCCCGACTGGGACGACTACCGCGCGGCGATGGTCCGCGACCGCCGGCTGGTGCTGCGGCTGCGCGTGGAGCGGGCGTACGGCATCCCCAAGCGCTGAGATGTCATCCGGCGACCCCGCCGACCTTGTCGAGCACGCACATGTCCCCGGAGTCGGGGTCGCCGATGAACGCCCACAGGACGGCCTTGTCCGACGTCCCCCGCGCCTCGTACTCCGTCCAGACCTCGCTGGGCGTGAAGGTGAGGTGGACCTCCGACAGGGGTGTGTCCGTCTCGACCTCCTCCGACTCGCTGTGCTCCCAGGTGCCGCTGCCGGGGTCCGGCGCCGCGACGGGGGAGAGGTCGTCGCCCCTGAAGTCGCCGCACGCCCCGTCCGAGGTGAACGTCCCGTCCTCGCGCAGCACCAGCCGGCCACCGGAGTCGTCCCGCCAGGTGCCGACGATCTGCTCGTCGCGCAGGACGAGCGCCTCGCCGTCCGGGATCGGGAGGGGAGCCAGCGCCCGGCCCAGGAGCATCAGCGTGAGGGCCCCGACGATCAGCAGGACGGGGGCCACCAGCAGGCACCCCGCCCCGGCCACCACGCCGATCAGCACACCTCTGCGGGACGTGTCTCTCCGCATCCCTCACCCCCTGGCCGACCCCGCGTGATCGCGGCGCCGGCGCCATCTTCCCTCCGACCTGCGCGGACCCCCACGGCGGGGTACCCGCTCGCCGGACGGTGACCGTCCGCGCGCCCGAAGCGGAGCGGGGACGCAGGGCGGGGCCCCGAACACCACCGGTGCCCGGGGGCCCGCGATCGGGAACGGGGAGGTCAGGCCGCGACCCGCTCCCGGTCGTTCGCCGCGTCGGCCGCGCGGACGCCGAGGAGCTCCGTCGGGACCTTGTGGGTCTCGCGGGCGGTGAGGGCCGCGAGCGCCGGCGGTACGCACAGCGCCGCGGTGAACAGCGCCACCGCGAACCAGTCGTCCCCGTCGGGGCCGGCGATCTGCGCGGCGAAGGTGACGGCGAAACCGGCGACCGCGAAGCCGATCTGCGTGCCGATGGCCATGCCGGACAGCCGGACCTGGGTGGAGAACATCTCACCGTAGAAGGAGGGCCAGACGCCGTTCGCGGCGCTGTAGACGACACCGAAGGTGACGATGCCGAGGACGAGGACCAGCGGGTAGGAGCCGGTGGAGATCGCCCACAGGTAGACGAACATCATCACCGCGCTGCCGACCGCGCCGATCAGGAACACCGGGCGGCGGCCGACGCGGTCGGAGAGCGTGGCCCACAGCGGGATCGCGGCGAGTGCGACCAGGTTGGCCAGCGCGCCCACCCACAGCATCGAGGAACGCGACAGACCGACCGACTCGCTCGTGCCGTACGCCAGCGCCCACACGGTGAAGATCGTCGAGACCGAGGCGACCAGCGCGCCCGCGATCACCCGCAGCACATCCGCCCAGTGCTCGCGCATCAGCACCGCGAGCGGCAGCTTCGCGACACCCTCGGAGGCGGTCTGCTGCCGGGTGAACGCCGGGGTCTCGTCCAGTGTGCGGCGGATGACGTAGCCGACAACGGCGACCGCGATGCTCATCCAGAACGGGACGCGCCAGCCCCACGACAGCAGTTGGTCCTCGGGGAGCGCGGCGATCGGGATGAAGACCAGGGTCGCGAGCAGCTGGCCGCCCTGGGTGCCGCTCAGGGTGAAGCTGGTGAAGAAGCCGCGCCGCTCCTCCGGCGCGTGCTCCAGCGTCATGGAGTTGGCGCTGGCCTGCTCGCCCGCCGCCGAGATGCCCTGGAGGACGCGGCAGATCACCAGCAGGACCGGGGCGAGGGTGCCGACCTGGTCACGTGTGGGCAGGCAGCCGATGAGGAACGTCGACAGACCCATCAGGATCAGCGTGAAGACCATGATCTTCTTGCGGCCCAGCCGGTCGCCGAAGTGGCCGAGGAAGAGCGCGCCGATCGGCCGCGCCGCGTACGCGACACCGAAGGTGGCCAGGGACAGCAGGGTCGCGGTCGCCGGGTCGGACTCGTCGAAGAAGACCTTCGGGAAGATCAGGGCGGCGGCGCTGCCGTAGATGAAGAAGTCGTAGTACTCCAGGGCGCTGCCGATCCAGGCGGCCGTGGCGGCCTTCCTGGGCTGGCCGGGAGGGGCGGCGGGGACGGACACGGCGTGCTCCTTCGAGGGATCTCCCCCATGGGAGGGAGTGAAGCGGAGGAAGGCAAGGCAGGGCAAGACAGGGCTGGGCCGGGTAGGGCAGTGCAGTGCGAGATGCGGGGGAG
>NZ_LIQX01000295.1:0-242 GCF_001418475.1 Streptomyces ossamyceticus
GTCGGGGGGTACACCGGCGTGGAGGACCTGCTCCGCACGGTCGATAATGGCCGTATGGGCAGGTCCAAGAAGGGGCGGGGACGGGGAGCCGACGTCGTCGCCGAGGCGGTCGACGGAGGGCTCGCCGAGCTGGTGCCGGATCCGGACCGGGCGCGGGCCTGGACGCTGCTCGTCGACGGGGCTCCGCAGTCGCACGTCGACCTCGACGACCCCGCGTATCTGTCGTTCGAGTACCAACGGCG
>NZ_LIQX01000295.1:269-12752 GCF_001418475.1 Streptomyces ossamyceticus
CCCGGCCCCGGTCCACCCAGCAGATCGTGGAGCGTGACGCGGCGCTCGTCCAACTCGTACGGCGTGAGCTGCCGTTGGACCCGAACGCCCGGGTACGGGTGCGGTCGACGGACGCGCGCGAGGGCCTGGCCAAGGTGCCGGACGGCTGGGCGGACCTGGTGATCGCGGATGTGTTCAGCGGGGCGCGCACCCCGGCACATCTGACGTCCACGGAGTTCCTCACGGACGTACGGCGGGTGCTGAAACCGGACGGCTGCTACGCCGCCAACATCGCCGACGGTCCCCCGCTCGCCCATCTGCGCGGTCAGATCGCCACGGCCGCCNNCTCGTGGCCTCGGGGCGGCCGCTGCCGCTCGCCGAACTCACCCGCCGTGCCGCCTCCGACCCGCATCCCGGCCGCGTCGAGCACGGCAGGGCGCTCACCGACTTCACCGGCGGGGCGGCACCCGTGACCGACGCGGCGGCCGTCGCCTCGCCCGCCCCGCCGCCCTCGGTGTTCCGCTGACCCGCGGCCCGGGCACGGCGGTCGGCGGTCAGAAGTTCTGCACGTCCACGCGGGGCGCGCTGTCGTGCCAGGTGCAGAACACCGACACCCGGTCCGAACCCGCGGCGAAGTCCACGCGGATCCAGGACTCCGTCTTCCACACCTGCATCGACCAGCCCGAGCCGGGCGTCGCCGAGACGAGGGTCGCGTACGTCCTCGTCAGCGAGAAGACCACCCGGCCGCCCTCGGTGTCGTACGCCTTGACCTCACCGGAGTCGCCGGAGTCGCCGGACGGGCCGGCGCCCGGACTCGGGCTGACCCGCGGGGACTTCGTCGGGGCCGGAGACGCTCCACCGGTGCCGCTCCTCCCCTGACCGCCCTTCCGCTCCGGTCGGTCGGCACTGGGGGAGGAGTCCGGCTCGGTGGTGTCGGAGACCTGCGCGGGCTCCTCGCGGTCCTTCCCCGGATCCTTCGCCCCGGCGGCCGTGATGGGCAGGGCGCGGGGCGGGTCGTAGGCCGTACCGGCCATCACCGTGTGGACACCCCACCACGACAGCGTGACCGCCGCGCCCGTGGCGAGCAGCCAGGCCAGTACATGGAGGAGTCCTCTGCGCATCGCGGCCATCCTGCACCACGAGCCCCACCCGTGTCGTGGGGTGCGAGGCCCCGTCCGGCGCGTGGAGAGCCTGCGGCGGCCGTGTGCGCGGAGGGTGTGGACAAGTTGTCCACAGGCCCCGACCGGGCTCGTCCCGATGGCGTACGGTGCGGCGCATGGCAAGTGTGCTCGTGGTCGAGGACGACCAGTTCGTACGCTCGGCGCTGATCAGACATCTGACGGACGCCGCACACACCGTGCGCAGTGTCGGTACGGCCCTGGAGGCGTTGCGCGAGGTCGCCCATCACCGATTCGACCTGGTCGTCCTCGACCTCGGGCTGCCCGACCTGGACGGCTCCGAGGCGCTGAAGATGCTGCGCGGGATCACCGACGTCCCGGTGATCGTCGCCACCGCGCGGGACGACGAGACGGAGATCGTCCGCCTGCTCAACGCGGGCGCGGACGACTATCTGACCAAGCCGTTCTCCGTGGAGCACCTGTCCGCCCGGATGGCCGCGGTCCTGCGCCGCGCGCGCGGCCCCGTGGGGGAGCCGCCCCCGTCCACGGTCATCCGCGTCGGCGGTCTCGCCATCGACCCGCTGCGCCGCCAGGCCGAACTGGACGGCGTACGACTCGACCTGACACGACGCGAGTTCGACCTCCTCGCGTTCCTCGCCGGCCGGCCCGGTGTGGTCGTCCCCCGCAAGGAACTCCTGGCGGAGGTGTGGCAGCAGTCGTACGGGGACGACCAGACGATCGACGTCCATCTGTCGTGGTTGCGGCGGAAGTTGGGCGAGACGGCGGCGCGGCCCCGCTATCTGCACACCCTGCGGGGCGTCGGGGTGAAGCTGGAGCCGCCGGGGCCGGCGGTGCTGCCATGAGGTGGGCGCTGGTCAAGGTGTGCGTGGCGGTGACGACGATGGTCGTGGTCGCCTTCGCCGTGCCGCTAGGGCTCGTCGTCAAGGAGATGGCCCGCGACCGCGCCTTCTCGGGCGCCGAGCGGGAGGCGGCGGCCATCGCCCCGGCCCTGTCCATCACCGGCGACCGCGAGCAGTTGGAGCGGGTCGTCGCCTCGGCGGGCGCGGACGACGGACTCGCGGTCCACATCCCGGCGGTCGGCGACGGGGCCGCGGCGCTCGACCTCGGCCGGCAGCGGGCCTCCGACCAGGACATCGCCACCGTGCGCGAGCTGGGCCGCGCGTCCACCACCGAGGTGGCGGGCGGGTCCACGCTGCTCCAGCCCACCGCGCTCAGTTCGGGCGAGATAGCGGTCGTCGAGGTGTTCGTCCCCGAGGCCGAGGTGAGCAACGGCGTGGCCACCGCGTGGGCGGTGCTCGCCGGTGTGGGGGTGGCCCTCGTCGTCGGCTCGGTCGCGGTGGCCGACCGGCTGGGGGTGCGGATGGTCCGGCCCGCCCGGCGGCTGGTGGACAGCGCCCACGACCTGGGCGAGGGGCAGTTGGGCGCGCGGGTGCCCGAGGAGGGGCCGAAGGAACTGCGGCTGGCGGCGGTGGCGTTCAACGCGATGGCCGACCAGGTGGTCCAGCTCCTGGCGAACGAACGGGAGCTGGCGGCCGACCTGTCGCACCGGCTGCGCACGCCGCTGACCGTGCTGCGGCTCAACGCGGCCTCGCTCGGCGACGGGCCGGCCGCCGAGCAGACCCGGGCGGCGGTGGAGCAGCTGGAGCGCGAGGTCGACACGATCATCCGGACGGCGCGGGAGGCCAAGCCGCAGACCGCGGCGGTGGGGCCGGGCGCCGGGTGCGACGCGGCGGAGGTGGTCCGGGAGCGGATGGCGTTCTGGTCGGCGCTCGCGGAGGACGAGGGCCGCAAGTGGCGGGTGGCCGGGGTCGAGAGGCCGGTCCGCATACCCGTCGCCCGGGCCGACCTCGCCGCCGCGCTCGACGCCCTCCTCGGCAATGTCTTCCGGCACACGGCGGAAGGCACCGCTTTCGCCGTCGACGTGCACAACGGCGAGGACGCCGTGATCGTGCTCGTCTCCGACGCGGGCCCCGGCATCGCCGACCCCGAGGCGGCCATGGCACGTGGTCGAGGCTCCGGGCACGACGGCTCGACCGGGCTCGGCCTCGACATCGTGCGCCGCCTCGCGGAGGCGACGGGCGGCGACGTACGCATCGGATCGTCGGTGCTGGGCGGCACCGAGGTGCGGATCTGGATCCAGCTGGGCGCCCCGGACGGCAGAGGGCCGACACGCAAGGGGCATCGCGGGGCGATGCGGCGCCGCAGACAGACGCGGCCGGCGTCGGTGTTCACGTAGTCGCCGTCGCCCACCACGGGGTCACGGCCGCCGCACGGCTCGGGTCACCCGGGTCGTCACCGCCGCGTACGTGATGCCCACGGCGAGGGAGGCGAGGAGGGCGAGGGCGGGGAAGTCGTCCTGGAGGTGGGGGTAGACCTGGAAGTGGGTCAGATAGATGTAGAGGGAACTGCCCGCGAGGAGTCCGGCCAGGCGGTTCAGGGGAGCGAGGCTTGGCAGCGTCGGCACCCAGATCAGCAGGGTCAGGCCGGCGATCACCACGACGGTGCGCAGCTGCTGGTCCGGCTGGAACAGGCCGGGCGTGGCGAGCACCAGGACCGCGGTCAGGAGCAGGCGGCGCCGGGCCGTGGTGGCGCGGGCCGCGGCCCAGCCCAGGGCGAAGAGCCAGAAGACCACCGTGGGGCCGAGGTGGAAGCGGGCGGGGGCCAGGCCGACGATGTCGTAGCGGCCGAGAAGCCCGATGGCCAGCAGGGCGAGCGGGAGGCCGAAGGTGTGGCGCCGCTCCAGACGGTCGACCAGGGGGAGGGTCAGCAACAGGGCGAGGGCGACGAGGAAGTAGAGCAGGGCCTCGATGAACCAGTAGTGCCACTCGTGGCGTTCGGGTCCCTGGTCGACGAGGCTGTTGAGGAGAAGGGCGTTCGCGGGATCGTAGAGGCCGGTCGCCAGGACCGCCGCGGTGATCCACGCCGCGCTCGGCAGGGCGATCCGGGCGATGCTGCGCCACAGGTGCCGTACGCGCGTGCGGTGTTCGGCGTCGGTGAGGTGGAAGCGGGCGAAGTTGTGGCCCGCGACGCCGATGAGGATGTGGGCGGCGCCCTGGAGGGTGAAGAGGTGGATGTGCGAGCCGACGATCAGGACGATGCCGACGGCGCGCAGGGCTATACCGGTCTCCAGGGTGCGGCGCAGGCCGGAGCGGGTGGGGGCCGGCCCCGTCCCGGTCCGGACGGCGGCGGCCGGGGTCGCCGCCGCCGTGGCCAGGTCGCGCAGGGGGCGGGTGTGCCAGTCGGGCGGGAGGGTGCCGAGTGCCTGCTCCAGACGCAGGGACATCTCGACGTAGCAGAGGGAGTCGCCGCCGAGCCCGACGAAGGTGCTGTCGTCGGTGACGTCGGTGCGGTCGAGGATCTCGGCGTAGAGGACGCGGAGTTGATCGGTGGGGCCCCGGTCGTCGGTGCAGGGCCGGTCGTGGACCGGAGGGAGGCCGTCCGAGGGAGGCCCAGCGGTCGCGCTCAGGTCGGCGGGCGCACGCCGGTCAGCGGCCGCGTCCGGCTCAGCGGTCGCGCTCCGGTCGGCAGCCGTGTCCCGCCGGGCGGCCGAGACGCTCTCGGGGGCAGGGGTGTGCTGGTCAACCGGGGTGCTCCCCGCGCCCCCGGCGTGCCCGTCGGTAGGGGTGGGCGTGGACCGCGCCGCGGCTGAGGGGCGAGCGGCCGGGCGGGTCAGGTGGCGGACCGCCGTGTAGTCGGGCTTGCCCGTGGGCAGGCGGGGGAGGTCCGCTTCGGGGAGCGCGCGGAGGCGCACCGCCCGGGGCGGGAGACCGCACGCGGCGGCCGCCAGGCGTCGCAGGCGGGGCTCGTCGGCGGCGGTTCCGGCGGCGGTGATCGCCAACTCGTCGCCGTCACCCGCGCAGTACGCCCTCACGCCGTGCCGTTCCAGCGCGGCCTCGACGCGCTGCGGGTCGATCCGCAGACCGAGGATCTTGGCGAAGCGGCTGCGGCGGCCGACGATCTCGTACAGGCCGTCGGGCGCCTGCCGGGCGAGGTCGCCGGTGCGGAGCTCGACGACGGTACGGCCGAGGGAGAGGTCGGCGGGGCTCTCGGCGTAGCCGAGCATCACGTTGGGCCCCGAGTACACCAACTCGCCCACGAGGGGACGCCGGTCGTTCTCGCCGCCGGTCGGGCCGTGGTCCGAGGCGGGGACGGGGGCGAGTCCCTGGTCGGGGGTGAGCCCATGGTCGGCGGTGAGTCGGTGGTCGGGGGTGAGCCCATGGTCGGCGGTGAGTCGGTGGTCGGGGGTGAGCCCATGGTCGGTGGTGAGTCGGTGGCCGGGAGTGAGCCGGTGGTCGGCGGTGAGTCCGTGGTCGGTGGTGAGTCGGTGGCCGGGAGTGAGCCCGTGGTCGGGGGTGAGCTCGTCGCCCGGGGCGGGTGCGTGCTCGTGGTCGTCGAGCGGCCGCAGGCGGAAGGAGCCGCCGGGGATCGGGATGCCGACGGCCTCCGGTCGGGTGGCCGCGAGGTGGGGCGGCAGATAGGCCATACGGGCCGTGGCCTCGGTCTGGCCGTACATGACGAACAGGTCCCAGCCTCGGCGGCGCCCCAACTCGGCGTAACGGGCGACCCGCTCGGGCGCGAGCCGGCCGCCGGCCTGGGTGATCCGGCGCAGTCGGGGCAGCTCCATCCTGTCGAAGCCGATCCGGTCGAGCAGGTCGAAGGTGTACGGCACCCCGGCGAGGGATGTCGCGCCGGCGGCACGGAACTCGGCCCAGAACGCGTCGTCGGTGACCGACCGCTCGGTGAGGAGCAGCCCGGCGCCGCGCGCGAGATGGCTGTGGATGACGGACAGGCCGTAGCAGTAGTGCATCGGGAGGGTGGTGGCCGCCCGGTCGGTGTCGCTGATGCCGAGGTAGGTGGCGATGGACTCGGCATTGGCCTGCACGTTGTCGTGCGAGAGCCGTACGAGCTTGGGCGAGCCCGTCGAGCCCGAGGTGCTCAGCAGGAGGGCGAGGTCCGGGTGGAGGGTGTGGGCGGTTCCGGGGTGGTGCTCGTCGAGCGTCCAGGTGCCGTCGGTGCCGGTGCGGGCCACCACGTCGGGCCTGTACGCGGCGGTGAGGGACGCGATGGCCTCGTCGCCGTCGCCGGGGACGAGCAGCACGGGGTGGCCGGCGGAGAGGGCGGCCAGATACGTGACCAGCGCGTCGGCGCGGTTGGCCCCGGCCACCAGCACCAGCCGCCGTACGCGCCCGAGCCGCTCGGCGGCTCCGGCGACGTGCTCCGCGAGGGCGCGGTAGGTGACCGTGCCGGTGGGGGTGTGGAGCGCGACGCGGTCGCCGTGCGCGGCGAGGTCGCGGGCGAAGGGCACCGAGAGCGGCCGTGCCGGGGGCCTCGGCAGCAGGACCGGGGTGGCCGGGGCGGTGCGGACGGGCAGGGCGACGGAGGGGGCCCGGACCGGGCCGAGGGAGTGGATCACGGGGCGTGACCTTTCACGACAGCGTTCGCGGGTACCACACGCCCCTTGACGCTTAGGTAAGCTTTACCTTATTCATAGCATGTTCACAGTTGGCCAAGAAGCGTCACTTCGCCCTCGCCGACCGGGGTCAGGACCCTTGGTGCACCGGCGGGCCGCGCAGGAAAGGCATACATATGCGACCCCCTCTGGGTGGCCGGATCTTCGCGCTCGTCGCGGCCGGTCTGCTGCTCCCCGCCCTCGCCGCCTGCGGCTCCGGCGACGACAAGGACGGTGGGTCGGGTGAGGCGGGCGACGCGACCCTCGTCATCTACACCGGCCGCAACGAGAAGCTGGTCAAGCCGATCCTGGACAAACTGGAGAAGGCCGTGGGCGCCGACGTCGAGGTGCGCTACGGCGACAGCGCCGAACTCGCGGCGCAGATCCTGGAGGAGGGCAACCGCACCAAGGCCGGGCTGTTCTTCTCCCAGGACGCCGGGGCGCTCGGCGCGCTCTCGAGGGAGGGCATGCTCGCGAAGCTGCCGCAGGCCACCCTCGACAAGGTCGACAAGGCGTACCGCGGCGGCGAGGGCGACTGGGTGGGCCTGTCGGGGCGCGTCCGCGTCATCGCGTACAACCCGGACCGGGTGAGCGCGGACGACGTACCGGACAGCGTCCACGACGTGGTGAAGCCCGAGTGGAAGGGCAAGGTCGGCTTCGCGCCGACCAACGCCTCCTTCCAGGCGTTCGTCACCGGCATGCGCGTCCTGGAGGGCGACGACGCGGCCCGGAAGTGGCTGGAGGATCTCAAGGCCAACGGCTCCAAGACCTACACCAACAACCTCGCCACGCTCGACGCCGTGGAGGCCGGTGAGGTCTCGCTGGGCCTCGTCAACCACTACTACTGGTACGAGCGGGTCGCCGAGAAGGGCGTCGACGGGGTCGACGCCAAGCTGCACTTCCTGCCCGGCAAGGACCCCGGCGCACTCATCAACGTGGCCGGCGTCGGCGTCCTCGCCGCGAACGAGGACCAGAACGCGACCGCGCGGAAGGCCGTGGACTATCTGCTGTCCAAGGACGCGCAGACCTACTTCGCGGACACGACGAAGGAGTACCCGCTGGCCGCGGGCGTCACCAGTTCCGTCGAAGGGCTGCCGCCGTTCGAGTCGCTCCAGTCGCCCGACATCGACCTCGGCAAGCTGGAGTCCCTCCAGGAGACGCTGGCCATGCTCCAGGACGTCGGGCTGGTCTGACCGGCCGTGAAACCGTCGCCCACCGCCCGCCCCGCGGGAACCGCCCGCACCGCGGCAACCGACCCGTCCCCGCGGGCCACCGCCCGCCCCGCGGGGACACCGGCCGGCTTCGCCGGACGCGGGGCGGAGCGCAGGCCGCCCCTGGTCCTGCTCGTCCCCGCGTGCCTGGCCGCTCTCTTCGCCCTGCTCCCGCTCGGCTACCTCGCCGTCCGCGCCCTGGAACGCGGCCCCGCCTTCGCCTGGGAGGTGGTCGCCGACGAGCGGACGCTGGACCTCCTCGGGCGCAGCCTGGGCCTGACCGCCGCGGTCGTCGCCGCCTGCGTGGTCCTCGGGGTCTCACTGGCCTGGCTGACGGTGCGTACGGCGCTGCCCGGCGCCCGTTTCTGGTCCGTGGCCGCGACGCTGCCGCTGGCCGTGCCCAGTTATGTGGCGGCCTTCGCGTGGCTGTCGGCCGAACCGGGCCTCGCCGGGTTCGGCGGGGCCGCGCTCTCGCTGACCCTGGTGAGCTTCCCGTATGTGCTGCTGCCGGTCGCGGCGGCGCTCAGGGGCATCGACCCGGCGCAGGAGGAGGCCGCGCGCTCTCTCGGGCACGGTCCGCTCCGTACGTTCCTCCGCGTCACCCTGCCGCAGTTGCGTCCGGCGGCGGCGGGCGGGGCGCTGCTCGTCGCGCTGTACGTCCTCTCCGACTTCGGCGCCGTCTCCCTCATGCGCTACGACACCTTCACCCGGGCCATCCACACCTCGTACCGGGCCTCCTTCGACCGCACGCCCGCCGCCGCGCTCAGCGTCGTGCTGGTGCTGATGACCGTGGCCCTGGTCGCCGCGGAGGCGCGGACGCGCGGCCGTGCCGGGCACGCCAGGACCGGTGGCGGCACCGCCCGCCCGGCGGTGCCCGTGGCGCTCGGCCGCTGGAAGCCGCTCGCTCTGCTGTGGTGCGGTGCGGCGGTCGCCGTGGCCGTCGCCTTCCCGCTCGGCACCCTCGGGTACTGGCTCGCGGTCGGCTCCTCCGCCACCTGGGACCTCGGAGGCCTCACCGAGACGGCCTGGGCCACGCTCGGTGTCGCCGCGGCGGGCGCCGCCCTCACCACGCTCCTCGCCCTGCCCGTCGGCGTGATCGCCGCCCGGCACCGGGGGCGCGGGGCACGGCTGCTGGAACAGGCCGCCTACGCCGGGCACGCCCTCCCCGGCATCACGGTCGCCCTGTCCCTGGTCTTCTTCGCCGTCCGCTACGCCTACCCGCTCTACCAGCGGCTGCCGCTGCTGGTGTGCGCGTACGCCGTCCTCTTCCTGCCGGTCGCGGTGGCCGCCACCCGCGCCGCCGTGCTCCAGGCCCCGCCCGTCCTGGAGGACGTGGCCCGCTCGCTCGGCCGCCGGCCCTGGCAGGTGCTCCGCGAGATCACCGTCCCGCTGGCCGCGCCGGGCGTCGCCGCCGGGGCCGCGCTGACCTTCGTCGTTTGCATGAAGGAACTCCCGGCGACCCTGCTCCTGCGCCCCACCGGCATGGACACCCTCGCCACCCGCCTGTGGACCGAGACGGGCGCGGGCTCCTTCGCGGCGGCCGCCCCGTACGCCGCCGCGCTCATCCTGTTGGCCGCCGTGCCTTCGTACCTGCTGGGGAGGCACCGATCATGAACGAGTCGCACGCGAGCGAGCCGGGTACGGACGTACCGGACACGCACGGATCCACCAAGGACGAACAGCACACGATCGAACAAGAACCGTCACAGCGGCGGGAGGGCGGATCCGAAGCAAACGGGCCGCACGCAAATCCGGCGCAGTCGGACGACCCGCACGACAACGCGCTCCATGTCGAGGGCCTCACGAAGTCCTACACGGCCGGCCACGACCCGGTCCTGCGCGCGCTCCGGCTCACCGTCCCGGCGGGTGCCCTGGCGGCCGTCCTCGGTCCCTCCGGGGGCGGCAAGACGACCCTGCTCAGGATCGTGGCCGGGTTCCTGCGGGCCGACGCGGGCACCGTCCGGCTCGGCGGGCGGATCCTGGCCGGGCCCGGTGTCCATGTGCCGCCGGAGCGGCGCCGCATCGGGATCGTGCCCCAGGAGGGCGCCCTCTTCCCGCACCTGACCGTCGCCCGGAACGTGGCCTTCGGGCTCACCGGGCTGACCCGGGGCGAACGGCGGCGGCGCACCGGCGAGCTCTTGGAACTCGTCGGCCTCGCCGGATACGGCGACCGGATGCCGCACGAGCTCTCCGGCGGCCAGCAACAGCGCGTGGCCCTCGCCCGGGCCCTCGCGCCCCGGCCCCAGCTCGTGCTGCTGGACGAGCCGTTCAACGCCCTCGACAGCGCCCTCAGGGCGGGCGTACGGGCCGACGTGAGGGCCGCGCTGCGGGCGACCGGGGCCACGGCGCTCCTCGTCACCCACGACCAGCAGGAGGCGCTCTCCACGGCCGACCTCGTCGCTGTCGTCCGGGACGGCCGTGTCGCCCAGTGCGCCACCCCGCAGGACCTCTACCGCCGCCCGGCCGACCCCTGGGTCGCGGGCTTCGTCGGTGACGCGGTGCTGCTCCCCGCCACCGTCGGCGCCGACGGCACGGCCCGGACCCCGCTCGGCGCCGTCCCGCTCGCCGCCGCGCCCGACGGGCCGGCCACGGGCACCGTGCTGCTCCGCCCGGAACAGCTCCGGCTCACCGCTCCGGCCGCCGGGGGCGTCGTGCGGGGCACGGTCACCGACGTGTGCTTCTACGGCCACGACGCCATGGTCACCGTCGCCGTCGAGGGCCACGACACCCCGGTCGGCGTGCGCGTCGCGGGCCCGCTGCCGGTGGGGCCGGGCGACGCGACCGGCGTCCGTGTCACGGGCGAGGCGACCCTGCACCCTGCGGGCTGAACGGACCGCGCGCGTGACAGGTCTTGTGCGGTCGGCGCACCCCTGATGCGTGTATGTTGCATCTAGTGACCTGGCTCACGTGTGTGACGGTCACGTTTCGGCGAACAGGGATTACGTTTCAACAAAGGGAGACAAGAAGGCTTGACGCGCGACCTGGCATAAGGCTGTTATGGCGACCACCGTGTTCGGTCAAGTTGGTTTCTGGTCGATTTCGATCACTAACCGACGAGGGCCTCTTGATGACCGAACCACTTGTCCCCAGGGAGCCGTACATGCATCTCACACCTTCCGGTCTCTCCGTGCCCGGCACGAGCCGCCGCACCCTGCTGCGCGGCATAGGCGGGGCCGCGGCGCTCGGCGCGGGCGTCCCGCTGCTCAGCGCCTGCGGCGGCAGTGGCAGCTCGGCCGCTGACTCGAAGACCGTCTCGCTCGGCTCCAACGCCTCCGACGCGGTGCCGAAGAAGGCGTTCGCGGAGATCTACGCCGACTTCGCCAAGAAGTCCGGCATCACGGTCGACGTGAACACCAAGGACCACAACACGTTCCAGGAGCAGATCAACTCCTATCTGCAGGGCACGCCGGACGACGTGTTCCACTGGTTCGCGGGCTACCGGATGCAGTTCTTCGCCGCCAAGGGCCTGGCCTCCCCGATCGACGACGTGTGGAAGACGATCGGCGGGAACTTCCCCGAGGCGATGAAGAAGCTGAGCCAGGGTGAGGACGGTAAGTCCTACTTCGTTCCGCTGTACACGTACCCCTGGGCGCTCTTCTACCGCAAGAGCGTCTTCCAGGAGAAGGGCTACGAGGTTCCCACCACGTGGGACCAGCTCATGGCGCTGTGCAAGCAGATGAAGAAGGACGGCCTGGTCCCGATCGCCTTCGGTGACAAGGACGCCTGGCCGGCGATGGGCACGTTCGACCAGATCAACTTCCGTGCCAACGGCTACGACTTCCACGTCGAGCTGATGGCGGGCAAGGTCGCCTGGACGGACGCCAAGGTCCGCAAGACGTTCGACCTGTGGTCCGAGCTGCTGCCGTACCACCAGGAGGGCGCGGTCGGCCGCACCTGGCAGGACGCGGCCCAGACGCTGGTGTCGAAGAAGGCGGGCATGTACCTGCTGGGCTCCTTCGTGGGCCAGCAGTTCACCAACAAGGCCGACCTGGACGACCTGGACTTCTTCGCCTTCCCGGAGATCGACCCGGCGTACGGCCAGGACACCGTCGAGGCTCCCACCGACGGCTTCATGATGAGCAAGAGCCCGAAGAACAAGGCCGGCGCGGTCAAGCTCCTGGAGTTCCTCGGCACCCCCGAGGCGGAGCAGATCTACCTCAAGGCCGACCCGAACGTGGTGGCCGCCTCCACCAAGGCCGACACCTCCTCGTACACGCCGCTGCAGAAGAAGGCGTACGCGACGATCGCCGGGGCCAAGCACCTCACGCAGTTCATGGACCGCGACAGCCGCCCGGACTTCACCTCCACGGTGATGCAGCCGTCGCTGCAGAAGTTCATCCGTGACCCCAAGGGCATCGACAGCCTGCTCTCGTCGATCGAGCGCCAGAAGAAGACGATCTTCGCGTCCTGACGGCCGACCGTCCCGACGGCCGCCCCACGACCGCCTCCGCGGTCGGGCGGGCGGCCGCCGGGGCGGCTGTCCCCAGGACTGTCCGCCCCCAAGACCGTCCTCACGACTGGATGACCGACAGACATGACGACCTCACCCACCAAGAGCCCGGAAGCGCCCGCGCCGCCTCCGGGCTCCACCCCTGCCGCGAAGACGGCGGCCACCAAGGTGCCCCAGGGGCACAGGCGCCTGCTCACCCGGCGTGACCGGCTCACGCTGGGTGTGATGGCGGGCCTGCCGACGATCCTGCATGTC
>NZ_LIQX01000296.1 GCF_001418475.1 Streptomyces ossamyceticus
CGGTGGTGGCGGCGGCGGTCGTCCGGGTGGCGGCGGCTTCGCCGGTCGTCCCGGTGGCGGCGGTGGCGGTTTCGCCGGTCGTCCCGGTGCTCCCGGTGGTGGCGGCGGTTTCGCCGGTCGTCCCGGTGGTCCGGGTGCGGGCGGCGGCGGTCGTCCCGGCTTCGGTGGCCGTCCCGGTGGTCCGGGTGCCCGGGGTGGCACGCAGGGCGCCTTCGGTCGTCCCGGCGGTCCGGCGCGTCGTGGCCGTAAGTCGAAGCGGCAGAGGCGCCAGGAGTACGAGGCCATGCAGGCCCCGTCGGTCGGCGGCGTGATGCTGCCTCGCGGCAACGGCGAGTCCATTCGCCTGTCGCGCGGTGCGTCCCTCACCGACTTCGCGGAGAAGATCAACGCCAACCCGGCGTCGCTCGTCGCGGTCATGATGAACCTCGGCGAGATGGTCACCGCGACGCAGTCCGTCTCCGACGAGACGCTCCAGCTCCTCGCCGACGAGATGAACTACACGGTTCAGATCGTCAGCCCGGAGGAGGAGGACCGCGAGCTGCTCGAGTCCTTCGACCTGGAGTTCGGCGAGGACGAGGGCGACGAGGACGACCTGGTCGTCCGCCCGCCGGTCGTCACCGTCATGGGTCACGTCGACCACGGTAAGACCCGACTGCTCGACGCCATCCGCAAGACGAACGTCATCGCGGGCGAGGCCGGCGGCATCACCCAGCACATCGGTGCCTACCAGGTCTCCACCGAGGTCAACGAAGAAGAGCGCAAGATCACCTTCATCGACACCCCGGGTCACGAGGCGTTCACCGCGATGCGTGCCCGTGGTGCGAAGTCGACCGACATTGCGATCCTGGTCGTCGCGGCCAACGACGGCGTCATGCCGCAGACGGTCGAGGCGCTCAACCACGCGAAGGCGGCCGGCGTGCCGATCGTCGTCGCGGTCAACAAGATCGACGTCGAGGGCGCCGACCCGACCAAGGTGCGCGGTCAGCTGACCGAGTACGGCCTGGTGGCCGAGGAGTACGGCGGCGACACGATGTTCGTCGACATCTCCGCCAAGCAGGGTCTGCACATCGACTCGCTGCTCGAGGCGGTCATCCTGACCGCCGACGCCTCGCTCGACCTGCGGGCCAACCCGAACCAGGACGCGCAGGGTATCTCCATCGAGTCCCGCCTCGACCGCGGCCGCGGTGCCGTGGCGACGGTCCTCGTCCAGCGAGGCACGCTGCGGGTCGGCGACACGATGGTGGTCGGCGACGCGTACGGCCGCGTCCGTGCCATGCACGACGACAACGGCAACAACGTGCTCGAGGCGGGCCCGGCGACGCCGGTGCAGGTCCTGGGTCTCACCAACGTCCCGGGTGCGGGCGACAACTTCATCGTGGTGGACGAGGACCGTACGGCCCGTCAGATCGCCGAGAAGCGCGCCGCCCGTGAGCGCAACGCCGCGTTCGCCAAGCGCACGCGCCGCGTCTCGCTCGAGGACCTGGACAAGGTGCTCAAGGCCGGCGAGGTCCAGCAGCTCAACCTCATCATCAAGGGTGACGCTTCTGGTTCCGTCGAGGCCCTGGAGTCCTCCCTGCTCCAGCTGGACGTCGGCGAAGAGGTCGACATCCGCGTCCTGCACCGCGGCGTCGGTGCGGTCACGGAGTCCGACATCGACCTGGCGATGGGCTCCGACGCCATCGTGATCGGCTTCAACGTGCGCGCCGCCGGGCGTGCGCAGCAGATGGCCGAGCGCGAGGGTGTGGACGTTCGCTACTACTCGGTCATCTACCAGGCGATCGAGGAGATCGAGGCGGCCCTCAAGGGCATGCTCAAGCCGGAGTACGAAGAGGTCGAGCTCGGTACGGCGGAGATCCGCGAGGTCTTCAAGTCGTCCAAGCTGGGCAACATCGCGGGTGTTCTCATCCGCTCCGGCGAGGTCAAGCGGAACACCAAGGCCCGCCTCATCCGCGACGGCAAGGTCGTCGCGGAGAACCTCAACATCGAGGGTCTGCGTCGCTTCAAGGACGACGTCACCGAGATCCGCGAGGGCTTCGAGGGTGGTATCAACCTCGGAAACTTCAACGACATCAAGGTGGACGACGTCATCGCGACGTACGAGATGCGGGAGAAGCCGAGGGCGTAAGCCCGAGGTCCATGCCGGCCGGGGGTGCTTCGGGCACCGCCGGCCGGTGTGGCCGTTTTCCGGGGGCTGGCGCCCCCGGGTGGCGAGTAACACCCCACCCAGCCGCACTCGCCAACGCACCCGCACCCCCCGACCCACTGGGCGCCCGATATCCCGTCGAGCCGCACCGCGGGTTCGGGGTACGGTTCAGATGTTCCTGCCCGGACACGGCGCAGGCCATCTACCCCGGCCCGGCGGGTTAACCGGCTACACACATGTACGTGGGGACTCTGTCCTTCGACCTCCTGCTCGGCGACGTACGGTCGCTGAAGGAGAAGCGCTCCGTCGTCCGCCCGATCGTGGCCGAGCTCCAGCGGAAGTTCGCGGTGAGCGCGGCGGAGGTCGACCATATGGATCTGCACCGCCGGGCCGTCATCGGGCTGGCGGTTGTCTCCGGTGACACGGGGCACCTGACCGACGTACTGGACCGGTGTGAGCGGCTGGTCGCCGGTCGTCCCGAGGTGGAACTGCTCTCGGTCAGACGGCGGCTGCACGGCGGCGACGACTAGACCGGTCGCGGAGCCGGATCGCAGGACAATTCAAGAAACAGCGGTAACGCAGAACGAGCTAGGAGACGGACCAGTGGCCGACAACGCGCGCGCCAAGAGGCTGGCGGACCTCATCCGAGAGGTGGTGGCCCAGAAGCTGCTGCGCGGGATCAAGGACCCGCGGCTCGGCTCACACGTCACCATCACGGACACCCGGGTCACCGGGGATCTGCGGGAGGCGACCGTCTTCTACACGGTGTACGGGGACGACGAGGAGCGGGCTGCGGCCGCCGCCGGACTGGAGAGCGCCAAGGGCATCCTCCGTTCCGAGGTCGGCCGGGCGGCGGGCGTGAAGTTCACGCCGACCCTCACCTTCGTGGCCGACGCCCTCCCGGACACCGCCCGCACCATCGAGGACCTCCTCGACAAGGCGCGGACCTCGGACGCCAAGGTGCGCGAGAGCGCCTCGGGCGCGAAGTACGCCGGTGAAGCCGACCCGTACAAGAAGCCGGGCGACGACGAGGACGACGCCGCCGAATGACCCAGCAGCGCCAGAAGAGCACCACGCCCGACGGACTTGTCATCGTCGACAAGCCGTCGGGCTTCACTTCGCACGACGTCGTCGCCAAGATGCGAGGCATCGCACGGACCCGCCGGGTCGGGCACGCGGGCACCCTGGACCCCATGGCCACGGGTGTGCTCGTCCTCGGTGTCGAGAAGGCCACCAAGCTCCTCGGTCATCTCGCGCTCACCGAGAAGGAGTACCTGGGCACCATCCGGCTCGGGCAGACCACCGTCACCGACGACGCCGAGGGCGAGATCACGGCGTCGGTCGACGCGTCGAAGGTCACTCGCGACGCCGTCGACGCCGGGATCGCCAAGCTGACCGGCGACATCATGCAGGTGCCGTCCAAGGTCAGCGCCATCAAGATCAACGGGGTGCGCTCGTACAAGCGGGCCAGGGACGGCGAGGACTTCGACATCCCCGCCCGGCCCGTCACCGTCTCCTCCTTCGCCGTGTACGACATCCGGGACGCGGTCGCCGAGGACGGCACCCCCGTCCTCGACCTGGTGGTGTCGGTGGTGTGCTCCTCCGGGACGTACATCCGGGCCCTCGCCCGTGATCTGGGCGCCGACCTCGGTGTCGGCGGTCACCTCACCGCCCTGCGCCGGACCCGGGTCGGTCCGTACAAGCTGGACTCGGCCCGGACTCTCGACCAGCTCCAGGAGGAGCTGACCGTGATGCCGATCGCCGAGGCGGCCGCCGCCGCGTTCCCCCGCTGGGACGTGGACACCAAGCGAGCCCGGCTCCTGCTGAACGGCGTGCGCCTGGAGATGCCCGAGGAGTACGCGGGTGCCGGCGCCGTCGCGGTCTTCGACGCCGACGGTCGCTTCCTGGCCCTGGTGGAGAACCTGAAGGGCAAGGCCAAGAGCCTGGCCGTCTTCGGCTGAGGGCCGGAGAGTCCGAGGGCCTTGGGCGCGCTGCGGGCCCGGGAACCGGGGTGGGGGTCCGGTGGAGCGAGCGTGGAGCGACGGTCACGGGGTGTGCTGTTCCCGCCGCTCCACGGTCCCCCCTCGGTTCCCCCACTCAGAGGTGTATCCATCCGCCCACGCCTATTCACCCCTTCGTGCAGGCGCTCGGAGTGAACCGAGGGAGCGGAGGGGGGCGCGTTCGCGGAGCGGTCTGTCCTGCTGATCTTCGCTTGCCTACCGTCGGAACAGAGGTACGACGGGGAGGTCAGGGATGGCGGTACGGGGCCGTCGGGCGACGGGTGACGGCCGGGCCGCGCGGGACGAGGTCCTGGTGCGGGTCGTCGATCCTGCGGGACGGCCGCGCGGCACGGGCTTCGTGGCCGATCACCACGGCACGGTCGTCACCAGCCACGAGGCGGTGGACGGGCTGGCCCGGATCGTGCTGCACACCACCGGGGACCGCACCTGTGTGGTGACCTCCGACGCGGTGACCCCGCTGCCCGCCCTCGATCTCGCGCTGATCCGCACCGAGGGGCTCTGCGTCGATCCGCTGCCCTTCTCGCTGAGCCATGAGGCCGAGGTCGGTGCCTATGTCCGCATCGCCGCCGGCGGCTGGCGCGAGGCCCGTGTGCTGGGCACGGCGGACGTCACCTACACCGCGCCGGACGGCTTCCATCTCCTGCCCGGTGCCCTGGAGTTGGCGATCGGGACGGCGGGCAGCGAGGCGTTGCGGCCGGGCGGGGGAGCAGCCGGCGGGCCCGTCCTCGACATGACCACCGGGACCGTGGTGGGAGTCCTCGGCACCGCGCTGGAGGCACCCCACCGGTCCACCGGCTTCGCCGTACCCCTGCGCGGATGGCGGGCCGTACCGCCGCTGGCCGACCTCCTCGCACGCAACGCGGCGACCGTCCCGGCCTACGGGGCGGATCTGAACCTCGCCGGGGTCCTGGAGCTGACGGCCACCACGGTGGGATCCGACGGGCCCCGACCGCCGGCCGGGCCCACCGCGTCGGCCACCGCGGAACCCGTCGAACGCGCCGCATGTGTCCGGGAGTTCGCCGACTTCACCGACGGACCGGCTACCGTCCTCGGGCTCGTGGGGGCGCCCGGCAGCGGTCGTACGACAGCACTCGCGGCGCTCGCCGCCCGACGCGCGCGCGGGGCGGAGCCCAGCCCGACGTTGTGGCTCCGGGGCGCCGACCTCCTCGCCGACGACGGGTCGGTGGCCGAGGCGGCACGACGGTCACTGGAACGGGCGGGGCGGATCGTGGCCGCGTCCGGTGCGTCTGGTGCGTCCGGTGCGTCCAGCGGGTCCAGCACGTTCACTGTCTCCGCCGCGTCCGCCGGTATGGGTGCTTTCACCACGCCGGTCGATCCGTTCGGTACGGTGGCCGACCCGTTCGGCTGTGTGGCCGAGCAGCCGGTGGCGGGCGGGCGATACGACGGTGCGTTGGGGGACATCCGGCCGGAGCGGCTCGCCCGGCTCGCGTCGGAGGAGGGGCGGCCGTTGCTGCTTCTGCTTGACGGGCCCGAGGAGATGCCACCCGCCCTCGCGCACCGGCTGGCGGAGTGGACCGACGGCACGGTCGCCTGGCTGCGGGCGAACGGTGCGCGGCTCGTGGTGGCGTGCCGGGCCGAGTACTGGGAGCAGGCGGGAGCGCGGTTCCCGTCGGAGGCACTGCACAGGAGTCGGCCGGAGGGCGAGGGGGCGTCGCTGCCGCCGTGCGTACGGCTGGGTGAGCTGACCGAGGGTGAGGCGCGTCGGGCGCGGCTGCGGTACGGGATCCCGGAGGAGGCGCTCGCGGGGGCCGATGCCCGGCACCCGCTCACCCTGCGGCTCCTGTCGGAGGTACGGGCGGCGCTGCCGGAGCGGGGCGCCGGGCGGCACGGCGGGGATGGCGCCCCAGCCGGACCGCCCGGACCGCCCCGACCGCCCGGACCGCCCGGCGCGGACGGGCCCGCGGGTGCGGGCGGTCGGGGCGGTCCGG
>NZ_LIQX01000297.1 GCF_001418475.1 Streptomyces ossamyceticus
GGCGACGAGTCCGTCCAGCATGACGACCGTGCCGTCGGGGAATTCCCGCAGCGTACGGGCGAGTTCGGCGCGGGCGTCCGCATCGGGGCGCGGCCAGCTGCCGGCCAGGGCGTGCTGGTGCACCTGCCACCCGAAGCCGGGCAGATCGAGGCAGATCCGGCGGTCGTAGGCGTTGCCTCCGCTGGGTCGGGCCACGTCGTTGACGCCGCCCGGCATCACGAAGTGCACCGAGCGCAGCGACATGGGCACGATCGCGGCGGTCTTCAGCGCCGCGTTCTGCACGGGCACGTAGCCGAGCCTCACTTGCTCTCCCCCGTCGGCCTGGGCGGCACCGCTTGTCTGGGCGGCGGTGCCGAGGTCCGCCCGGTCGATGGTCGTGTCGGTCACAGGGCACGCTCGTAACTCGCCCAGGCGATGTGCGATTCGTGCAGGGTGACCGTGATGCCCGCGATGCCCTTGGCGTTCTCGCCCATGGCGCCCTTGTGGATCCGCTCGGCGAGCCGGTCCGCGATCACCTTGGCGAGGAACTCCGTCGAGGTGTTGGTGTTCGCGAAGTCGGGCTCGTTGTCGAGGTTGCGGTAGTTCAACTCGCTCACCACGGCACCCAGCTCCTGCGTGGCCAGCCCGATGTCTACGACGATGTTGTCGTCGTCCAGCTCGGCGCGCCGGAAGGTGGCGTCCACGAGGAAGGTGGCGCCGTGCAGGCGCTGCGCGGGTCCGAAGACCTCCCCGCGGAAGCTGTGGGCGATCATGATGTGATCGCGGACGGTGATGCTGAACAACGGACGACCCTCCAGTGCGGTACGTCTGCCCCCGGGCCGGGGCATGCCGTGTAGTACGGCTGCTCCCTACCCGTTGTTCAGCCGAGTTTTGCGGTTTCTTGGAGGTCAGCGTTCCGTCGGGGCAGTTCAGGGACGGGTGGGGCGGATGCGCTGACCGGTCAGTAGGTCACTCGGCGGCGTACCGTACCCGATGGCAGAGCCCCGGCAGCTCTCCGCTCGCGAGTCTCGGCAGCACGTCCGGGAGTTCGTCGAAGGCACACTCCCCCGTGACGAGCGCGTCGAAGCGTGCGTCGGCGAGGAGTTCGAGGGCGAGCGCCAACCGGTCGGCGTAGGTGCGGCCGGGGCGGGCGGCCGGGGAGACGGTGCCAACCTGGCTGCTGCGGATCGTGAGCCGGCGCGAGTGGAAGGCCTCGCCGAGCGGCAGGGAGATCCGGCGGTCGCCGTACCAGCTGAGTTCGATGACGGTGCCCTCGGCGGCGAGCAGGCCGAGCGAGGTGACGAGGCCCTGTTCGCTGGCGCTGGCGTGCACGACGAGGTCGCACTCCCCGAGCGCGTCGCCGGGCAGCGCGAAGTCCACACCGAGGGCGCGGGCGATGTCGGCGCGCGCGGGGTCGGCGTCGACGAGTTGGACCCGTACACCGGGGTACCGGGCGAGGAGGGCGGCCACCGAGCAGCCGACCATGCCGCCGCCGACGACGGCGATCCGGTCGCCGACGAGGGGCGCCGCGTCCCACACGGCGTTGACGGCGGTCTCGACGGTCCCGGCGAGAACGGCGCGGGCCGCGGGGACGGACTCCGGCACGACGGTGACGGCGCTCGTCGGGACGACGTAGCGGCTCTGGTGCGGATACAGGCAGAACACGTTCCGGCCGACCAGTGCGTCCGGCCCCTCTTCGACCCGGCCGACGCTGAGATAGCCGTACTTCACCGGGGCCGGGAACTCTCCCTCCTGGAAGGGCGCGCGCATGGTCTTGTGCTGGTTCTCGGGTACGCGACCGCTGAACACGAGGGTCTCCGTGCCACGGCTGACACCCGTGTACAGGGTGCGGACGAGCACCTCGTCCTCGGCCGGGGCGGCGAGCCGCTCCTCGCGGATCTCGCCCTGTCCCGGGGTGCTGAGCCAGAAGGCGCGGGCTGTGTGTTTCATAGGGGTCTCCGTGAACGGTCGGGCGGTTCTCCACGTACGCAGCGGTGGAAGTCGCGGAACGGTACGCGGCGATGATCGACTCTTCCACACACGCTCGGAAGGTTTGCGGTGGCCCTGAACAACACTTACGACGGCCGGCTGGTGCTCTCTGAGACGGCGGTGGGCGCGGGCGCCCAGGTGCTGCTGCTCGCCTTCCTGGGTACGGCGATCGGACTGGGTCCCGCGGGCTGGCTGACCGGGCTGGCGTTCGCGTTCGCCACCTGGGCGGTCCTCAACCGTGCGCTGCTGCGCACCCGGCCCCGCTCCTTCGGCCCCGCGAACCGGGTCACCCTCGGCCGGGCGGTCCTGGTCGGCGCGGTCACCGCGCTGGTCGCCGACTCCTTCCAGAGCTCGCCGCCCGTCTCGCTGTTCGTCGGCCTGACCGCCGTGGCCCTGATACTCGACGGCGTCGACGGCAAGGTGGCCCGGCGCACGGGCACGTCGACCGCGCTGGGCGCCCGCTTCGACATGGAGGTCGACGCGTTCCTGATCCTGGTGCTGAGCGTGTACGTGTCGATGTCGCTCGGCCCTTGGGTGCTGCTGATCGGCCTGATGCGGTACGGCTTCGTCGCCGCCGCCAGGGCCATGCCGTGGCTGAACGGCTCCCTCCCGCACAGCATGGCCCGCAAGACGGTCGCCGCGATCCAGGGTGTCTTCCTGCTGGTCGCCGCCTCCGGGTTGCTGCCGTACGCCGCGAACTTCGCCGTCGTCGCGGTGGCGCTGGGCTCGCTGGTCTGGTCGTTCGGGCGGGACATCGCCTGGCTGTACGGCAACCGCGAGGGCCAGGAGACGGCGACGGCCACGGTGACCGTGCCGGAGCAGGTGACCGTGGCCGTGGGGGCCGGCGCGGAGCGCCACGAGGCCCAGCTGGTGTCGAGCTGACGCCGAAGGCGCCCGGCGGCCGGACTCAGTCCACCGTGAGCACGATCTTCCCGGTGGTCCGGCCGGTCTCCCCGTGGGCGTGTGCCTTGCCCGCCTCGGCGAGCGGGAAGGTGGCGTCGACGCGGGCGCGCAGCTTGCCCTCCGCGACGAGGTCGGCGACGGCCCGCATCCCCGCCCGGTCCGCCTCGACCAGCAGCACCGCGAGCCGCGCCCCCAGCTCGGCGGCCCTCCTCGCGTCGCCCTCGAAGCCCATCGGCACGATCGTGACGAGGGTGCCGCCCGGACGCAGGACCTCCAGGGAACGGGTGCGGACCTCCCCGCCCAGGGTGTCCAGGACCACGTCGACGTCCTTCACCCGCTCGGCGAAGTCCTCGGTCCGGTAGTCGATCAGCTCGTCGGCGCCCAGTTCACGCAGCACGTCGTGCTTGCCGGCGCTGGCCGTACCGATGACGTACGCGCCCCTGGCCTTGGCGATCTGCACGGCGAGATGCCCCACTCCCCCGGCGGCCGCGTGGATCAGCACCCGCTGACCGGGCGCTACGCCGGCGGTGTCCACGAGCGCCTGGTACGCGGTGAGCGCGGCCAGCGGCAGCGCGCCGCCCTCGACATGGTCGATGTTCGCGGGCTTGTGGGCGAAGGCACGGGCCGGTCCCGTGACGTACTCGGCGTAGGCGCCCGCCCCGTGCGGGTAGGGCAGCATGCCGAAGACCTCGTCGCCCGGCCGGAACAGGGTGACCCCGAAGCCCACCGCCTCGACGACTCCGGAGACGTCCCAGCCCAGTACGGGCAGGGGGTCCGGTACCCACAGTCCGTGGGCGCGGTTCTTCCAGTCCGTCGGGTTCACCCCGGCCGCGTGGACGCGGACGAGGATCTCGCTGAGGCCGGGCGCGGGACGCGGCCGTTCGACCTCCTTCAGTACCTCCGGCCCGCCGAAGTCGTCCTGGCTGACGGCACGCATGGTGCCGTGGTTCACGTTCGTTTCCGTCATGTCGTCCAGCCTGCGACGGGGGCCGACGCCGCGACAATGGCACGATGGCCATCATTCGATGGGATCGTGCCAGGTGTCGTGGCAGACTGTCCGTATGACGTCCCCGCACCGTGTGGTGGTCCTGGCCCCCGACCGGGTCTACCCCTTCGAACTCGGCATGCCGAGCCGTATCTTCGGCTCGACCGACGGCCTGTACGAGGTCCTGACCTGCACCGCCGACGGCCGGCCGGTGCGTTCGGCCACCGACTTCACGATCTCCGTGGAGCACGGTCCGGAGGTGCTGGCCACGGCCGACACCGTGATCATCGCCTCGTTCGGTCCGTTCCCCGCGGCCCTCGGACTGCTGTCGTCCGAGCTTCCCGACCCCCTGGCGTCGGCCCTCGCCCGGATCCGCCCCGGCACCCGGCTCGTGTCCATCTGCACCGGCGCGTTCGTGCTCGCGGCGGCCGGTCTGCTGGACGGCCGGCCCGCCACCACGCACTGGGCGCTCGCCGACACGTTCCGCGAGCACTTCCCGAAGGTCGATCTGGACCCGGACGTCCTGTTCGTGGACGACGGCGACATCCTCACCTCGGCGGGCGCCGCGTCCGGCATCGACGTCTGTCTGCACCTGGTGCGCAAGGACCACGGCAGCGAGGTCGCCAACCGGGTGGCCCGGCGGTGTGTGGTGCCGCCGTGGCGGGAGGGCGGCCAGGCCCAGTACATCGAGCAGCCCGTCCCCCAGGACCCGGCGAGCGGCACGGCCGCCACCCGCGCCTGGGCGCTCGAACGCCTCGACTCCCCGCTCACCCTGACGGACCTCGCCCAGCACGCCCGGATGAGCCTGCGCACCTTCGCCCGCCGCTTCAACGAAGAGGTCGGCATGAGCCCCGGCCGCTGGCTCGTCCAGCAGAGGATCACCCGCGCCCGGCATCTCCTGGAGTCCACGGACCTGCCGGTCGACGAGATCGCCGGCCATGTCGGCTTCGCCACCGGCACCTCGCTGCGCCAACACCTGCACGCGGCGATCGGGGTGTCCCCGCTGGCCTACCGGCGCACGTTCCGGGCCGGCGTCTGAGGGCCCTCGGGCCCGCCCGCTAGCCGTTGCCCGGCGGCATGTTGTACGGGGTGACCACCTGGATCGCCGAGGGCAGCGACGGGCCCTCGTCCGGGAGGGCCTGGTGGGCCCGCATGATGGTCTGGCAGGCGCGGCGCAGGTCCTGGCGGAGGTCGTGGTGGAGCACGGCGGACAGCCGGCCGGCCCGCAGCAGCCGGGTGTTGTCGTGGTCCAGGTCGTGCGCGACGAAGACGTGCGGCTCCCGTCCCGCGGCGGCGAAGGCGTCGAGCGTCGCGGTGTTGCCGCCGCCGATCGAGTACACGGCGGCGAGGTCCGGCTCCCGCTCCAGCGCGTCCCGGACCAGGTCCCGCTGGGTGGCGTCGAGGCCGTCGCTGTCGGTGACCTCGACCAGCCGCCGGGCCGGTTCGGCGGCCCGCATCGCCGCCCGGAACCCCATCTCGCGCTCCTCCTCGTTGCGGTAGAAGCCCCGGCTGATCGTCACCAGGACGGCGCCGGGCCGGTCGCCGAGCCACTGCCGGACCAGATACGCGGCGGTCGCCCCGGCGGCCCGGTTGTCGATGCCGACGTAGGCGCTGCGCGGGCTGCTCGGCAGGTCCGTCGCGAGGGTGACGACGGGGACGCCGGCCGCGACCAGCCGTTCGATGGCGGCGGTGACCTCGGGGACATCGGGGGCCTTGAGGATCACGCCCTGCGAGCCGCGCCGACCGATCCGGTCGAGCATCCGGACCATCTCCGAGGCGGGTCCGGTCTCCCGGAAGTGGAAGCGGGAGCGCACGACCGCCGGGTGCAGGGACGGCAGTTCGGCCTCCAGGGCCTCCCGCACGGCCGTCGAGAACCGGTCCGGCGACTGCATCACGATGTCGACCATGAACGTACGGCCGCCGATGCGCACCTGGGTCCGCTGCCGGTCCAGGTCCTTGATCGCCTGCTCGACCTCGCGGGCGGTGCTCTCCCGCACCCCGCCGCGCCCGTTGAGGACCCGGTCGACCGTGGCCAGGCTCAGCCCGGCCTGACGGGCGATCTCACGGATCGTGTAGGGGTGTCCCATGGCTGCTGTTCCCGGCTGTGGATGAGGGGTTTTTGAGGGGCTGCTGAGGGTTGAATGAGGGTGGTCCGGGCCCAAGACTGACAGAGACGGCGGCCCGACGAAAGACCGGCCGACCAGACCAGGGAAAGGACCCGGCATGGCCCTCACCGCTGCGGGCTCGGCGATCTGGCTGTCCGAGGAGGACTGCGACCTCGTCGCGTTCCGCGCCCTGGTCGAGCGCACCACCGATCCCCGCGACCACCCCTACGCGGAGGGCGTCGAGCGGAACGTCCCCGTCTACGACAGCGAGCGGCTCCGGGCGGCGTCGGACCGCCGCGCCGTACAGGTCGAACTGGTCCGGGCGATGCTCGACGGTCCCGGTGTCGTCGTCCTCAAGCGGGCCTTCCCGAACCCGCGGGTCGTGGACGCGGCCACCGCGGCCTTCACGGCACTGATCGAGGAGGAGCGGGCCTCCGGGTCGGCCCGCGGCGACCACTTCGCGAAGCCCGGCGCCAACGACCGGGTGTGGAACGCGCTGGAGAAGACGGCACTACGCGCCCCGGAGGCGTTCGCCGACTACTACTCCAACGACATGCTGGCGCTGGTCTCCGAGGCGTGGCTCGGCCCCGGCTACCAGGTGACGTCGCAGATCAACGTGGTCAACCCGGGCGGCGCGGCGCAGAGCCCGCACCGCGACTACCACCTCGGCTTCCTCGGCCGACGGCAGGCGGCCGGATACCCGGCGCACGTCCACCGCCTCTCCCCCGTGCTGACCCTCCAGGGCGCGGTCGCCCACTGCGACATGCCCGTCGAGTCGGGCCCGACCCTGTACCTGCCGTACTCGCAGACGTACGAGCCCGGCTACCTGGCCTGGCGGCTGCCCGAGTTCGCCGCGTACTTCGACGCCCACCACGTGCAGCTCCCGCTGGAGAAGGGCGACGCGGTCTTCTTCAACCCGGCGCTGTTCCACGCCGCCGGGCACAACCGGTCGACGGACATCCGGCGGATGGCGAACCTGCTCCAGGTCTCCTCCGCGTTCGGCCGGGCGATGGAGACGGTGGACCGCGAGGCCATGGCGAACGCCGTGTTCCCGGTCCTGCTCGCGCGCAAGGCCGAGGGCGCCCCCGAGGACGCGCTGCGCCACGTGGTCGCGGCCACCGCCGACGGCTACGCGTTCCCCACGAACCTGGACCGGGACCCGCCGGTCGACGGACTCGCCCCACCGTCCCAGGCGGACACACTGTGGCGTGCGGTGGCGGAGGAGTGGAACCCGGCGCGGCTGCGCGAGGAACTACGGGCCGGCGCGGAGCGGCGCCGTACGTGAACCGCGGAGGCCGTACGTGAACCGCCGACGCGTCACCTGAACCGTCGGCGCCGGTTTCGGCGCCCGCACCGCCCGTCGGCCGAAGAGTCGGGCTCGAACGAGAGGAAACACCCCCTGATGGCACTCCTGGAGGACAAGGTCGTCCTCGTCAACGGCGGCAGTCAGGGCGTCGGCGCGGGCATCGTCCGCGCGGCCCTGCGCGAGGGCGCGACCGTCGCGTTCACGGGCCGCCGCGCCGAGGTCGGCGAGAAGCTGGCGGCTCGGACCGGCGCCACATTCGTACGGGCGGACCTCGCCGACCCGGAGCGGGTGCGCGGCAGCGTGGACGAGGTGATCGCCGCCCACGGCCGGGTCGACAGCCTGGTGAACGCGGCCGGGCTGACCTCGCGCGGCTCGCTGCTCGACACCTCGCCGGAGCTGTTCGACGCGCACATCGCGATCAACCTGCGCGCGCCCTTCTTCGCCATGCAGGCGGTGGTGGCGCATCTGGTGGCCCGCGGGGCACCCGGCACGATCGTCAACATCGGCTCGAACTGCGCGCACGGCGGCCCTCCGTTCCTCGCGCCGTACTCCGCCGCGAAGGCGGGCCTGGCGGGCCTCACACGGAACGCCGCCCACGCCCACCGCTGGGACCGGATCCGGATCAACGACCTCAACATCGGCTGGACGGAGACCGAGGGCGAGGACGCGATCCAGCGGGAGTTCCACGACGCGGGCGACGACTGGCGGGAACGGGCGGCCGAGCGACTGCCGATGGGGAAGCTCGGCCAGGTCGACGAGATCGCCGACTTCGTCGTGTTCCTGCTGTCCGACCGCAGTGGTGTGGTCACCGGTTCACTGATCGACTGGGACCAGAACGTGGTCGGCGCGACCGACTGACCCTTCGACCCGCACGTACCCTTCTCCTCGTTTCTCCTAGTTTCTCCTCTTCTCCTTCTCCCCCCGTACATCTGAAAGGGACACTCGATCATGCGCATTGGCATCCTGGGGCTGGGCCGTATCGGCGCCTTCCACGCCGGGACTCTGTCCGGGCTGGACGTCGTGGAGGAGCTGGTGGTCTCCGACCCGGTGGCCGCGGCGGCGGCCTCGGCGGCGGAGAAGTTCGGCGCCACGGTCGCCGACTCCCCGGAGGCGGTGTTCACCTCCGGGATCGACGGAGTCGTGATCACCGCGGCGACGGACGCGCACCCCGGACTGATCCTCGCCGCCGTCGAGGCGGGCATCCCGGTGTTCTGCGAGAAGCCGGTGGCGAAGACGGTGCAGGACAGCCTCACCGTGCTGCGCGCCGTCCGGGACAGCGGCATCGAGGTGCAGATCGGCTACAACCGCCGCTTCGACGCGGGCTGTATGACCGCGCGTGAGGCGGTGCTCAGCGGCGAGCTGGGCGCGCTGCACACCGTGCGGTCGACGACGCTGGACCCGGCTCCGCCGCCGGCGGCGTACGTGGCGGTGTCGGGCGGCATCTTCCGGGACTGCGCGGTGCACGACTTCGACATCGTGCGCTGGGTGACGGGCCGCGAGGTCGTCGAGGTGTACGCGACGGGCGGCAACAAGGGCGCGGAGTACATCAAGGAGGCCGGTGACGTCGACACGGCGTCGTCGCTGCTCACGTTCGACGACGGCACGATCGGCGTCATCTCCAACACCCGGCACAACGCCCGCGGGTACGACGTGCGCCTTGAGGTGCACGGAATGAAGGACAGCATCGCGGCGGGCCTCGACGGCCAGCTCCCCCTCCGCTCGGCGGAGCCGGGCGTGACCTTCCCGGCGGGTCCGCCGCACAACTTCTTCATGGACCGCTTCGCCCCCGCGTACCGCGCCGAACTGACCGCGTTCACCGAGGTCGTCGCGGGCACCCGCCCCTCCCCCTGCACGGTCGCCGACGCGATCGAGGCCAGCTGGATCGCCGAGGCATGCACCCTGTCGGTCGCCGAACGCCGCCCGGTCCAGCTGGAGGAGGTCCGCAAGAACGCGAGCTGAATGCCTTGAGCTTGTCCGAGGGGGACTTGGATATGCCTGGGTCCTACCGCAGGGCGGCGGCGACCAGGCCTTCGAGGGCCTCGCGCGGTACTTCGCCGCCGCTCACCAGCCGGTCGAAGACCAGTCCGTCGATGCAGGTCAGCAGGATGTGACTGCGATTCTCGACGTCCGTCACGCCGTGCGCGGCGAGGAACAGCCGGACAGCATCGCGGCCGGCGTTCTCGCGGGGTACGAGGATCTCGCGCAGCTCCCGGTCACGCACGCTCTCGACGGCGCAGGCGTAGCGAGCGTGCGAGCGGCGGCGGCCCTCGCCGGTGAGTCGGCGTCGGGCCAGCAGCACCATGCCGTCCACCAGTTCCTCGGCGGTGCGAAGGGGTGGGAGCTCTTCGGCCATCGTTTGCAGTTCCGCCTGGTCGAGTTGGACCAGGCGTGTGACCAGTCCGGTGAGCAGCGCGGCCCGGGTGCGGAAGTAGGCGGACGTGGTGCCGGGCGGCATGGCCGCTTCGCGGTCGACCGCGCGGTGGGTCAAACCGCGGATCCCTTCGTCCGCGAGTACGTCGAGAGCCGCGTCCGCGAGGAGGGTGCGCCGATCCGAAGCCATGACTCCTTTCTACACCTGTAGAGCCTCATATAGAGTCAACCCTTCTACAGATGTAGAAGGGTGAGGGCTTCGACATGGGCGACACGGCAGTGGTGGTCGGAGGGGGCATCGGTGGGCTGGCCGCCGCCATCGGTCTGCGCCGGATCGGATGGGACGTAACGGTCGTCGAGCGCGCGCCCATACTTGAGGACGCGGGGGCGGGCATCTCACTGGCCGCCAACGGCCTGCGGGCACTGGATGAACTCGGCGTCGGCGACGCGGTACGGGATGCCTCGCGCGGCCAGTACAGCGGCGGCACCCGGACGCCGCAGGGCGGTTGGCTGGCCCGGATGGACGGCTCGGCGCTGGAGAAGGCGGTGGGCACACCGATCATGGGCGTCCCCCGCTCCACTCTGCACCGACTGCTTCGCGACTGTCTGCCTGCCGAATCCCTGCTGATCGGATCCGAGGCGGACCGGGTCGAGCAGCTCGACCCCGGGACGGTTCGAGTCTGCTGCGGCGAGACGGTCCTGGACGCCGATCTGGTAGTGGCGGCCGACGGCATCGGCAGCAAAGTGCGCAGCCAGCTCTTCCCAGCCCATCCCGGTCCGGTCTACAGCGGCTCGACGGTGTTGCGCGCCGTCACCGAGCGGGCGGTCGACCTGAGCACCGACTTCGAGCTGACCTGGGGACACGGGGCCGAGTTCGGGCACATCGCCTTCCATGACGGGCGGGCCGAGTGGCACGCCGTTCTCAGCCTTCCCGCCGGGACGCGGTTCGCCGACCCGTTGGACGAACTGCGCAGTCGATTCCATACCTGGCACGACCCGATCCCCGCGCTGCTCGACGCGACCCGGCCTGCCGCCGTGCTGCACCACGACGTCGACGAACTCCGCACACCGCTCCCCTCATACACGGTCGGCCGGACCGCGCTGCTCGGCGACGCGGCACACGCGATGACCCCCAACCTCGGACAGGGTGCCTGCCAGGCGTTGGAGGACGCGGTCACCCTGGCCGCCGCGCTGGCCACCGAGGCCACCGTGAGGGCCGCGCTCGCTCGCTACGACGCCGAGCGCCGACCGCGCAGCCAGGCCGTCGCGCGGGCCGCGCGGCAGGCCGGGCGGATGGGCCAGCGGCTCTCCCACCCACTGGCCGTCGCCCTGCGGAACACGGCGATGCGGCTGACACCCTCCCGGGCGGCGACACGCATGATTCTTCGGCACCACGCCTGGGTCCCACCACGACTGAGCTGATCCGATTCGCGCCCCGCCAACTCACCACCAGACGCCTTCCGAGACAAAGTCGAGATGTGGGTCTTGCCGTTGGCAGTCACGGTGGGCAGGGTGTCCGGGTGCGGGCCGCTCTTGTTCCGGACGAACTGTGGGAGCGGGTGGCTCCGCTGTCGCCGCGCACTCCCGAGCGCAGCTACCGCTGTCCGGGGCCCGACCGCGCGAATCCCCGGCCGGCCTCTCGTGGGCGCGCCACCCTGGCACGAGCCCACCACCCTGGCGCGGACGCGCCACCCTCGCTCGGACGCTCCGCACAGGCACGAGCCCTCCCGGCCAGGCCCCCGCCAGGTCACGCGCTGGCGCGGCGGACCAGGTGGGTCGGGAGGATCAGTGGGGTGGGGGTCTCGCCGTGGATGAGGGCGGCGAGCATGCGGGCCGTCTCGCGGCCCAGGGCGGCTATCGGCTGGTGGACGGTCGTGAGCGGTGGATCGGCCATGCGAGCCGCGGCCAGGTCGTCGAAGCCGACCACGGCGACGTCGGCGGGGACGCGTCGCCCGGCCTCCCGCAGGGTGCGCAGCGCCCCCGCCGCCATGTTGTCGTTGGCGGCGAACACCGCGTCCAGGTCGGGGTGCTGGAGCAGCAGCGCGGCCATGACGGCGGCCCCGCTGGGCTCAGTGAAGTCGCCCTCGTTCGGCGGGAACGGTTCGAGGCCGGCGGCCAGCATGGCGTCCTGGTAGCCGCGGTACCGCGCCCGCCCCACCTCGGTGTCCAGCCGCCCGCAGATCACGGCCACCCGGGTCCGGCCCCGGGAGAGCAGATACTCCGTCGCCTCGCGCGCCCCACCGGTGTTGTCGACGTCCACGTACCAGCGGGGGGCCGACCCGACGGGTCGGCCCCCGAACACCACGGGCATCTCCGCCTCGTCGGCCGTCCGCGCCAGTGGATCGTTCTCGCGCAGCGCCATCAGCATGACCCCGTCGGCCCCCTTGCCGCGGAGGAGTTCCTCCACGCGTCTGCGGCCCCGGTCGGTCGCGGCCAGGCACAGCATCAGATGCAGGTCGGCCTCCTCCAGCGCCGCCGACGCCCCCACGATCACCTGGGCGAAGAACGGATCCGCGAAGATCGACGGGTCCTCGCCGGAGACGACCAGGGCGGCCGCGCCCGTCTGCCGGGTGGCCAGCGCGCGGGCGGTCGGATTGGGGACGTAGGCGAGTTCCCGGACGGCCCGCTCGACGGCCTCGCGTTTCACCTGGCTGACGTGCGGCGCGTTGTTGAGGACACGGGAGGCCACCGAGCGGGAGACGCCCGCGAGTTCGGCCACGGCCTCGAGTGTGGGCTGCCGACGCGGCGGATCGTCCGCCATGACCATGTGCCTCTCCCCCCTGACCGAAAACTGGGAGCGCTTCCGGTCCAAGCGACCGTAGAGCCTCGAACTCACCCTGTACAGAGGGAGTTTCACACCTCGACTCTTGACAGTTCTACCAGCCAGCCACACGATACCGAGCACACCCCAAAGGTTCTCAGCACTCTCCGCACTACTGGAAGCGCTTCCAATGGGAGCGCTCCCACTCCCCTTCTGGGTACGTCGAACCATCGCACTTCCTCAGCGCGTCGCACGCTCGGGACGAGAGCGCGCGCCGCATCCCTGCCAGGAATCCGAGGTGAAGTCATGCGCCGCAGGCTCCGCGTCCTGATGGCAGCGCTCTGTGCTCTGCCGCTCGCGCTCACCGTCGCCCCCTCCGCCCATGCCGCCGACCCGACCAGCATGACCAGCGGGTTCTATGTGGACCCCGACTCCAGCGCGAAGCGGTGGGTCGCGTCCAACCCCGGTGACGGCCGGGCGTCGGCGATCAACAACTCCATCGCCAACACCCCGATGGCCCGCTGGTTCGGCTCGTGGAGCGGCTCGATCGGCTCCGCCACGAGCTCGTTCACGGGCGCCGCGGACAGCCGGGACAAGCTGCCCATCCTGGTCGCGTACAACGTCTACAACCGCGACTACTGCGGCGGGCACTCGGCGGGCGGCGCCTCGTCACCGTCCGCCTACGCGAGCTGGATCTCCCAGTTCGCCGGCGGTATCGGCAACCGTCCGGCCCTGGTGATCCTGGAGCCGGACTCCCTCGGGGACTACGGCTGCATGAACCAGGCGCAGATAGCCGAGCGTCAGAGCATGCTCAGCGGCGCCGTCTCCCAGTTCAGCCGCCAGGCCCCCAACACCTGGGTCTACATGGACGCCGGCAACCCCGCCTGGACGGACGCCGCGACCATGGCCAAGCGGCTGCACGAGGCGGGCCTGCGGCAGGCCCACGGCTTCTCGCTGAACATCTCCAACTACCTCACCACGGGCGAGAACACCGCCTACGGCAACGCGGTGAACAGCCAGCTCAGCGCCCGCTACGGCTACACCAAGCCGTTCGTCGTGGACACCAGCCGCAACGGCAACGGCTCCAACGGCCAGTGGTGCAACCCGTCGGGCCGCCGGATCGGCCCGGCCACCCAGATGGGCGGCGGCGCCGAGATGCTGCTGTGGATCAAGGTGCCGGGCGAGTCGGACGGCAACTGCGGTGTCGGCTCCGGTACTTCGGCCGGGCAGTTCCTGCCCGAGGTCGCCTACAAGATGATCTACGGCTACTGAGCGCCCGCCGGCGTCCGCGGCCATGGCTCGCGGACGCCGGCCCCGGACTCCCGTGGCCCGGTTCGCTCGCCCCGCGACCGGGCCATGGGGCTCACCGTCAGCGCGCGGAGCCCTCCTCGTCAGCGCACGGAGTTCTCCCCGTCAACGCACGCAGGTCTCCTCCAGTTTCTCGAAGAAGAACTCGTGCTTCAGGAACGAGACGTCGTACTCGTGGCCGGACTGGGGCGGCAGCAGCTGCGACGCCTGGAACAGGCGCCATCCGTCGAGCAGCGCGTCGAGACCGGTGTCGTAGGGCGGTTCGTCACTGTCGCCGGCCGTGGGGCGGGTCCGGCCGGTCCCGTCGTAGCGGGACCAGCCGACGACCGGGGAGTCGAGCGCCGAGGTCGACAGATAGAGGACCAGGACCTGTTGCCTCATGCGTGGCTCCTCAGGGCGGGCCGGTTGCTGACGCGCGTGACCCAGTACTCGACGTCGAACGACGGATCGCCGGTCAGGGCCCGCCACAGCAGGGCCCGGTTGTGGATCTCCAGTCGGCCGGTGGCCTGCTCGTACCACGGGAAGTGGGTGCCCAACTCCGCGGTGACGGCCGGGGCGTGCAGGTCGGCGGTGTCCCACAGGCGCACCTGCGGGACGGTCGGGTTGAGGCGCAGCTTGTACATAAAGCGGCGGCGGGCGGTGTCGTTGCGGCGGCCGCCGTGCCAGATGCCGTGGTGCACGAGGACGACCGTGCCCGCCGGGCAGGTCAGCCGGGTCTGGCCGCGCAGGTTCTGGACCCGGCCGATGTCCGTCTCGTTGATCCTGCGCAGATGGCTGCCGGGCACGCTGAGCGTGCCGCCCATCTCGGCGGTCACCTCGTGCGGGTAGTACATGAGCTGGATGTCGAAGGCGTCCGGCCGTACGTCGATGATCGCGTCCGCGTGGAGGTCCTGCGCGTGGCCCTCGTGGGGTTCGCGGACGTGCACGGCGTGATGGTCGACGGTCGGTCCGGGGCCGACCAGGCTCTCCACGGCACCGGCGACGACGGGCAGGTCGAGCAGCTCGCGGACGAAGGTGCCGGGTGGGAACGCCTCGCTCAGCGGGGTGCCGTAGGGCACGCCGGGCAGGCCCTCGGCGAGCGCGGCGACGGCCCGTTCGTTGGTCTCCGGCGGCACCACCCCGTCCATGCGCAGGAATCCCTGCGCGACGAAGCGGGCCACCTGGACCGAGGTCAGGAGGTCCTTGCTGGTTGGCATACGACGAACGTACGGGCCCCGTGCCGCCCTGTAGTGGGCTGAAATCGTCCTGTGGTGGTCGTTTTCCGTGATCGGCGCGGCGGCGGGACGGCGATCGGTGCAACCTTTTCCGCACCGACGGTGTGGATGTGTGTGAACGACCATCCATCCCTACGAGGAGCAGCGCCATGACCGGCCAGATGCCGCAGGTACCCGATGTGACGCCCATGAGAACCGAGGTGCCGCCGTACGGCCCCGACGTGACGCCGAGGCGGCTGGGCGGACGGGGCGCGCTCGTCGCCCTCGGGGTCGTGGCGGGCCTGCTCGTCGGCGCGGGTGTCACCTGGTGGGCCGTGGCGGGCGAGGACGACGCCATGAGCCATGTCTCGATCTCGGGCGGGAAGCTCGCGAAGGAGCGGAACGACCTCCTCGACGAGGGCGAACAGTGCGACGACCGCGACGAGTTCGACTACAACGACTGCGACGCGAGCACGACGTACAGCTTCGACTACCAGATCACCAACAAGGGTGGTGAACCCGCCAACTACACGGTGATCGTCAACGGGTTCGACGACGACGGGGACTTCGTGGGTCAGGCGTACGTCAGCTCCACCCATCTCGGACCGGGCCAGACCGACTCCGCCAAAGGCGACTTCGACGAGTACGTGGAGCTGGCGGACAAGCACACCCTGGCCGACATCGACTCCCTCCGGGTCGCCCATGTCGAACGGCTGCCCCTCGCCAACTGATCTGCTCTGTAGGACTGTTCGCCCTGACGGCGGCACACACGACGTGCCGGTGGGCGCCTCCGCGCGGGAGGCGCCCACCGCCGTGGTCTACGCGATGGGATCCGCCCGCCGGGGGCTTCCGTCGCGCCCCACGAACCCCACGAACCCCACGAACCGCGCCCACTCCTCGCGGCCGACCGCGAAGTGAGGGATGGCCAGGTCCTTGGAGTCCCGTACGCACACGGCCTGTCGGGTGAGGGCGACTTCGACGCAGTCGTCACCCTGGCTGCCGCTGTAGCTGGACTTGAACCACGCCAGTTCCGTCGTGCTCATAGGTCTAGTTCCCCTCGGAGTCGCTCCAGCAGCGCCCGGGAATCCTTGGCGTTCAGGGCCTGCGAGCGCAGTGTGTCATAGCGCTGGTGGAGCAGGCTCACCTCTTTCGCGTCGCAGATCAGACGGCCGTTCTGCTGCCCTTCCGAGTACGCGTACCGCTGGCCCTTCGGTGTCTCCAGCAGGCGCACCGGCCCGTCGAGGCACGCGTGCAACCCGGCTTCCAGGGGCACGATCTGGAGCGTCACATTGCGCGGCGCGCTCAGCTCCAGCACATGGTCGAACAGCCCCCGCATCCGTGTGCCGTCGCCGAACCGGCGCCGGAAGACATGCTCCTCGACGATGAAGCTGAACGGGGTCGTCGGCCGCTCGGACAGCATCCGCTGCCGCTCCATCCGCCGGTCCATGAAGCTGTCCAGCCTGTCGTCCGGCGTCACCGGGACGGTCCCCTCGAAGACCGCCCGCGCGTAGTCCCTGGACTGCAACAGCCCCGGCACCACCCTGCATTCATAGGTGCACAGGCTCACCGCGACCCGCTCCAGCCGGGCCCACTGGCGGAACCAGGCCGCCAGGCCCACGTCCCCTCTCCCCCGGGTCACGTACTGGGAGGACTTCCGCAGCGCCCCCGTGTTCCCGAGCAGTTCGTCGGCCCGCTCCACATAGGTCACATCCGGCATCCGGCGCCCCTGTTCCACCGATTCCACCGTGTGCTTGGAGAAGCGGACGAGATCCGCGAACTCGGCCCGGCTGTAGCCCGCGTGCTCGCGCAGCGCCTGTGTCACGGCGCCCCACGTCCGCAGACTGTCCGAGGGGTCAGGTTCGCGGTCCACCACCGTCCCCTCGTCGGCCGGTGCCTCGTCGTACTCGTTGCCCATGCCGCCGCCCGTCATCCGCGGCCACCTCCGGTCTTCGTGCGCTGTGGCCCCCATGCCCCGACGGCACCCAGACTGGCGGGAAGATCTGCGTACTGTCCACAGATTGTGCCCGTACGCTGACGCAGCGTACGGGCGGGGTGCCACTCGCGCCGGTGGCCGCCCCCCGACGGTCACCGGCGCGAGGCGTCACTGGCCGGGAGGCGGGAAGGGCACGTCGTCGCAGTTGGGTACGCCCGCGAGCCAGGCCGGGCCCTTGATGTAGATGTTGGTGACCCATGCCTTGTAGTCCGGCAGGTAGGACCAGGCGTCGTTCTCGTAGCCCTCCGCGTTGACCTTCTCCGCGTGCTTCTGGCAGTACACGCGGATGGTGGTCGAGTACGGGAAGGCGTAGACGCGCCCGGACGCGATGCGGGGCTCCTCCTTGGTCCACACGTCGGTGCCCCACGTCTGGTGGATGTGGCCGTTGACCTGGCCGGTGTTGACCCGGACGGCGCCGAAGTAGTCGCCGCCCAGACGGACGTCACTGACCATCAGCCTGGTGCCGGACTGCTTGGCCTCGACCATCTTGCCCGCGCCGAGATAGATGGCGATGTGGTGCAGGTCCTTCTTGGTGCCGTAGGCCAGCAGGTCGCCCGGCAGCAGCGGGGCGAGGCCCTGGGCTGCGGTGAAGCGGGCCGCGGCGCGGTGCGTGTAGTACTGCTGGCTGGCGACGCCGTCGAGGATGTCCGTACCGCCGGCGGCCTGGGCGTACGCGTACCGGACGAGGCCGGAGCAGTCGAAGCCGCGCCGCTCGGGGTCGTGTTCGCTGGCCGGGTCGGTGGGGTCGACCTGCCCGTACGTCGCGCCGGGGCGGTCGCCGTGGCCGCCGCCCCACGTGTACCAGGTGCCCGCGGCGACCTCGGCGCAGGCCGCGGCGATGGCCCGCTCGGCGGCGGCCGAGGCGCCCGGCGCGAGGACGCCGCAGCCGGCGGCGGGAGCGGCTGGCGCGGCCTGTGCCGCCGCGGCCGTGGTCAGCGGCGCGCACAGCAGCAGGGCCACGAGTGCGATCAGTGTGCGGATGAGACTGGTCCGACTCACCATGCCGGAACCCCCGTTTCCTGTCGGTCCGATGAACTGGTGGTGGTCGGGCAGCAGCCTGCTCGACCAGCACCCCGCGCGTCGAGATCCGGGCGTCGCCCCATCCCACCGGGCAACGGGAAACACCTGGGAAACCCCTCACGACCAGGACTGTTGCCGAGTGCCGCCGCCCGGCGACGGAAGGCCCAGCGTGTCGCCCGGCACCGGTGGACGACCCGGCGGACAACCGGGAACCACCCGGCGGCCGACCGGTGGAGGCCCGGCGGACAGCCCGACGGACGCCCGGTGGGCGGCCCGGCGGACGCCCGGTGGACGCCCGGCGGACGCCCGGTGGACGGCCCGGCGGACGCCCGGTGGACGGCCCGGCGGACGCCCGGTGGACGGCCCGGCGGACGCCCGGTGGACGGCCCGGCGGACGCCCGGTGGACGGCCCGG
>NZ_LIQX01000298.1 GCF_001418475.1 Streptomyces ossamyceticus
GGTCAGGAGGACCACGCCCCGGCCCGCCACCACCGCCCCGGCCAGGGCGAGGAGTACCCCCGCCGCGCCACCCCGCAGGCCCTCGCCGAGGAGAGACAGGCCGATCACCGCGGCCGCGACCGGGTTCGTCAGGGTCACCACCGCGAGCGGGGCGCCGAGGCCGCCCCGGTAGGCCGTCTGCGAGAGGAACAGGCCGCCCACGGCGAAGGCCGCGACCAGGAGGGCCACGACGACGACCTCGACGCTCAGCACCGCGCCCGCAGGGTCGGTCGCGGCCACCGTGACCGTCTGGGTCAGCGCGGACGCGACACCCGACGCCACCCCGGACGCGGTCGCGTGCCGCAGTCCGGGCCGGGTGCCGCGGCGGGACAGCAGCCCGATCAGTGCGGCCGTGGCCCCGGCGACGGCGACCGCCTCCGGCACGCTCAGCACGTCGCCCGGAGCGGAACCGGACGCGGTGACCAGGATCGCCGCGAGCCCCACCAGGGTGAGCGCCGTACCGCGCCACTCCACCGTGCCGACCCGCCGCCCGGCCAGCCGCGCCCCTAGCGGCACCGCCGCCACGAGGGTGAGCGCGCCCAGCGGCTGGACCACGGTGAGTGGCCCGTACTTCAGGGCGACCACGTGCAGCAGCGCGGCCCCGGCGTTGAGCGCGACCGAACTCCACCAGGCGCCGCTGGCGAGCATCCGCCGTGCCCCGGTGCCGGCGTCGCGGGCGGCGAGCCGCTCCTGGGCGACGGCGGCGGCCGCGTAGGCGACGGCCGAGACGAGGGAGAGGGCGACGGCGACGAGCGTGGCGTTCATCGGCCCGCTCCGACCAGCGCGGGCTCCTCGACGGGGGCGAGCCCCACCGGCCGCCGGGCGGTCGTGGCCGTCCGACGCGGGACCCGGATCACGGCGAGGGTGATGCCCAGCAGCCCGCCCGCCACGATCGCGTCCAGCCAGTAGTGGTTCGCGGTGCCGACGATCACCAGCAGCGTGACCAGCGGGTGCAGCAGCCAGAGCGCGCGCCACCGGGAGCGGGTCGCTGCGATCAGCCCGATGGCGACCATGAGGGCCCAGCCGAAGTGGAGCGAGGGCATCGCCGCGAACTGGTTCGCCAGGGAGTCGGTCGCCGGGACGGCCGAGTACACCGTCGGGCCGTACACCTGCCCGGTGTCGACGAGACCCGCCGCCTCCAGCATCCGCGGCGGGGCCAGCGGGAAGGCCAGGTGGAGCAGCAGGGCGGCGGCGGTGACGGCCGCGAGGACCCGGCGGGCCCACACGTAGTGCGCGGGGCGCCGCAGGTACAGCCACACCAGGAACGCCGCGGTGGCCGGGAAGTGGACGGTCGCGTAGTAGACGTTCGCGAGGTGGACCAGCGTGTCGCCGTGCAGCAGCGCCGACTGCACGGCCCCCTCGCCGGGCAGCCGGAGCGCGCGCTCCCACTCCCACACGCGGTCGGCGTCGCGGAATGCCTCGGCGGTGTGCCCGCTCGTCAGCGTCCGGCCGAACTTGTAGAGGAGGAAGAGACCCGCGACGAGCAGGAGCTCACGGATGAGGGGCGGCCGCGGTGTCGCGGCGGCCGGCTCTGGAGGCGCGGTGCGGCATTCCATCCCCCGGCCCTTTCCCTGACGGCGCTGGTGGCGCTGGTTCCTGGTGGCACGACGAACGAACCGAACGCGTACCGATACGAATCTGTTCCGATACGGGACAGTTCCGATACGCGAGTGTACCGATACGCCACTGTACCGAAACTAGGGGGTATCGATACGATGCTGTACCGATACGTTGGCGTTCCGGTACAGTGGCGTCTTGGCAGGCCCAGGGATGTGACCCGACCGAAGGAGACGAGAGTCATGACGTCGCAGGCCGCGGACGGGCCGGACACGGCCGTCGCCTCGCGCCGCTCCAAGATCACGCCCGAGCGTGAGCGGGAGTTCTTCGACGCCGTGCTCGAACAGATCCGAGAGTGCGGCTACGACTCGGTGACCATGGAGGGTGTCGCCGCGAGCACCCGCTGCAGCAAGTCCACGCTCTACCGGCAGTGGAAGAACAAGCCCCAGTTCGTGGCCGCGGCGCTGCGCGCCCGCCGGAGCGTCCGCTTCGGCGGCATCGACACCGGGTCCCTGCGCGGTGACCTGTGCGAGGTGGCCCAGCAGGCGACCGAGGGGTTCGCCCTGGAGGGCCGGATCTACCAGGCGCTCGGCCAGGCCGTCGTCCAGGACGAGGAACTGCGGGCCGCCCTGCGCCACGCCCTCGTCGAGCCCGAGATCGACGCACTCAAGGCGATGATCGACCGCGGTGTCGCACGGGGCGAGGTCCCCGTCGGCCATCCCGCGCTGGAGTTCGTCCCGGCCCAGATCTTCGGGGTGATCCGGGCCCGCCCGGTCCTGGACGGGCAGGACGCGGACGAGACATACGTCATCAGATTCATGGAGGCGGCCGTGTTCCCCGCGCTCGGCCTCACCTGAGGCTCGGGCCGCCGTTCAGGGATGACCGGACGGCGACCCGATGCGCCGCACCGTGGGGACGGGGGCGGCGCGCACCCCTCGGCCGGGTGGGGTTCCTCTGGAGCGGAGAGGAACCCCACCCGGCCGACTCACACGTCCTGTCCGTCGCCCCCGCCGCTGGTGATCGCCGCCTTCTTGATGCCCTTGGTGATGTCGTCGATCACCGACTGCTCGGGCGCCTCGTCGCTGACGTCGATGCCGAAGCGCACCACGACGAGCCGCGAGGAGTCGGCCGGGGACGGGAACGCGAGCGATTCGACGTAACCGTCGTCGCCCTTGCCGGTCGCCACCTTCCAGCGGACCAGATAGCCCTTCTCGCCGGCCACGGTCACCGCCTTCGAGGCCAGCTCCTTGTGCGAGCTGATCTTGCCGTAGCCCTCGGTGCCGTAGGCGTCCTCGGCGTTCTGGGCGATGTCCTCCTTGGCTGCCGCCTCCGCCGTGGTGGCCTTCAGATTCAGCTCCTTGGCCGGCATGGAGTACGCGCCACCGCGCGTGCAGTTCTTCGACGGGTCGGCGGGGCACTTGTACGACGCCTTCGTGACCACCTGCGCGCCGACCGGCAGCGGAGAGGTGATCCAGCCGTCCGGCACCGGGATGCTGATGCCGCTCGTCGAGTCGGTGGCGTACCCGTCCTCGGTCTGCGGCGGCTGCCCGGAGCCGTCCGGCGTCGGCGACTGCCCGCCGGAGCCACCGGAACCGCCCGAGCCGCCGGGCCCGCCCTGACCGCCGGAGTCCCCGTCCCGGCCGCCGTCGCCGCCCCGGCCGTCCTGCCCCCCGGAGCCCTGCGACGTCGTGCTGCTGTCATCGCCGCCGTCCCTGCCCACCAGGGCGTACGCGCCGATCCCGATGCACGCGAGGACCGCGACGGCCACGGTGACGGCTATGCCCGTGCGCAGCCCGCGCTTCGGCGCCGGGGCGCCGTACGCCGGGTAGCCGGGATACGCCGGTGCGGCGCCGGGCGGGTACGGCCCGGCGGCCGGCCCGAAGGCCGGAGGGCCGAACGTCCCGGCCGAGCCCGCGGGCCGGACCTGGTCCGTCCACGCCCTGCCGTCCCACCAGCGCTCGGTGGGCGGCGCGTCATTCGTCTGGCCGGGATCGGGGTACCAGCCGGGAGGAGTCACCTGCGTCATGACGCCACCGTATGAGGCCGGAGTGAAAAGTGGATGAGAGGGGGCCGGAATTCGCCGCGCCGAGCGCCGTTCCGCCCCCTTGGCGAACTACCGCACGATGATCCGTATTGCCCCGGCATCGCTGACGATGAGCAGGGGGCGCTCCTCACCGCCGGGAGCCCAGGCCCGGTCGCCGACGGGGTGCGCCGCCCCCGCCGCGCGCCGACCGGGGTGCGCTGCCTCCGCCGCGCGCCGTCCGGGGTGCGCTGCCCCGCCGTCCCATGTCAGGAACCGACGGGTGCCCGCCCGACCACCAGCCGTACCGGAGGTCGCGTGCCGTCCGGCGGCCCCGCTGGGAAACCGGCCCGCCCCGGCGTCACCGAGCCCAGGACACTCGGTCGACGCGCCCCCGTGCTCGACGCGACGGTGCCCGGCAGCCCCCGCACGGTCAGGAAACCCAAGACGGCGAAGGCGTACGCCTCCTTGGCCGCCGCCGACAGCCCCAGCTCGTCGGAGACCCGCAACGGGACCCCCACCAACTCGGCGGCCAGCATCCGCATCAGCACCGGATTGCGGGTGCCGCCGCCCGACGCGATCACCTCCGTCGCCCGCACCGCGAGGGCGGCCCCGGCCACGGTCCGGGCCGTGAGCGCGGTCAGGGTCGCGACGACGTCCCGCACGGGCAGCGCGGGGAACCCGGCCAGGGCGTCGCGCAGATAACCCCCGTGGAACAGCTCCTTGCCCGTCGTCTTCGGCGCGGGCAGCGCGTAGTACGGCTCGTCCAGCAAGCGGCGCAGCAGCGGTTCGTGGACGGCGCCCCGCGCGGCCAGGGCGCCGTCCACGTCGTACGCCGCGCCCCCGCCCGTGGCGTCCCGCACGGCCGCGTCGATCAGCGCGCAGGCCGGCCCGGTGTCGAAGGCGGTGCCGTCGGGCGCCGTGAGGTTGGCGATGCCGCCGAGGTTCAGCGCCACCGGCGTCCCCGGCCGGCCCCGCAGCCACAGCAGGTCGAACAGGCTCACCAGAGGCGCGCCCTGCCCCCCGGCGGCGATGTCACGCGGGCGGAATTCCGCCACCACCGGCAGTCCCGTCGCCTCCGCGATCCAGGCGGGCTGCCCGAGCTGCAGACTGCCGCGGGCCCGGCCGCCCTCCACCCAGTGGTGCACGGTCTGCCCGTGCGAGGCCACCAACTCGGCCCGCCCCGAGCAGAGTTCCCGGTCCGCCTCGACCGCCACCGCCGCGAACGCCCGCCCGATGAGGGTGTCCAACCGGCAGGAGCCGTACACCCCGAACTCGTACCACTCGATGAAGTTGCCGACCGAGCCCGCGAACAGCGCCCGACGGGGCCGTGTCCCCTGGAGCGTCATGGCCGTCCCGCCTCCCCACGGCCGTGTCCGTCGCACCGGAGAACCGACGCCCCGTCACGGCCAGTTGACTGTCCATCACTAGCAACACGGCAGGTGGGCGGACGAAAGCGTCGCCCTGTGGCAGCCCGTTGTCACCCGACACGGCAATAGGTGCCCCGACCAGCCTCCACTTCGGCAGTCGGACGGCTACGCTCAATCACCTGTACGTCGTTTGGGCGACCTGGGGAGGTACCGGGATGACGGAGGCACGGCCCGACACGGCTGCCTCGGCTTCCCTGTGGGAGCGCGACGCGGAGCTCGCCGCGATCACGGACGCGATCGAGGAGCTCTGTGTCGACCAGGCGTCACCGGGCAGAGTCCTGGTCTTCCGGGGCGAGGCCGGCATCGGCAAGACCGCCCTCCTCACCGAGGCCCGGCGCATCGCCAGGGAACGCGGCTGCACCGCCTGGTACGCGCGCGGCGGCGAGACCGTCACGTCCGTCCCGTTCAACGTGGTGCGTCAACTGCTCCAGCCCGCGCTGCTGGAGCTGATGGACGGCGAGATGACTACCTGGGCGACTGGTACGACATCGCGGGCCCCGCCCTCGGTCTCGCCGAACCGGGCGAGACACCCGCCGACCCCCAGCACGTGTGCGACGGCCTCGTCGCCGCCGTGGGCAGGCTCGTTCGCCGGACCTGGCCTCTCGTGCTGCTGATCGACGACGCCCACTGGGCCGACCAGGAGACCCTGCACTGGCTGTCCGCGCTCACCGGACGGCTGGCCGAGATGTGCGTCCTCGTCGTGGTCGCCCGCCGCCCCGGCGAGGCCATCGGGGAACAGGCCCGCTATCTCCAGGAGATCGCCGCCGTCGCCGGGCCCGTCACCAAGATCAGCGCGCTCACGCCCGACGCCACCGCGGGGCTCACCCGCACCACGGTCGGCGAACACGCCGACGACGCGTTCTGCCGCGAGGTGTGGGCGGTCACCGCGGGCAACCCCTACGAGACCGTCGAACTCCTCGCCAAGGTCAAGGACAGCCAGCTGGACCCGGTGGAGGACTCCGCCGCCGAACTGCGCGCCCTCAACAAGACTGCGCGCGGCCACGGACTCGTCGCGCGCCTGGAGAAACTCGGCGTCGAAGCCACCCGGTTCGCCTGGGCGGCCGCCATCTTGCACACCGGCATCACCGTGGAGATCGTCGCCCGTCTCGCCGGGCTGCCCGCGGACACGGCGCGGGAGTGCGCCGAACTGCTCACCCAGGCCCGCATCCTCACCCCGCCCGACCCCGCCAACCGCCAGCCGGACGACGGGGACCTGGTGTTCGTCCACCCCCTGATCGCCACCGCCGTCTACGACTCGATCCTGCCCAGCGTGCGCACCGCGTTCCACGGCGTGGCCGCGACCGTCGTCACCGAGTCCGGACGCGGACCCGCGGCGGCCTCCCGCCACCTCATCGAGGTCCTCCCCGACGGCGAACCCGAACTCGTCGAACAACTCCGGTCCGCCGCGACCGAGCACCTCGCCGTCGGCGCCCCCGAAGCGGCCCGGCGCTGCCTCGAACGCGCCCTCCAGGAACCGCCCCGCCCCGACGTCCGCGTACGCGTCCTCTACGAACTGGGCTGCGCCACCCTCCTCACCGCCCCCGCCAAAACAGTCGAATACCTCCGCTCGGCCCTGGCCGAACCGGGCCTGGACAACGCGGAACGAGTGAACGCGGTGTTCCGCCTGTCCCAGGCGCTGCTCCACAACGATCAGTCGGACGAGGCGATCCGGACGGTCGACGCGGAGATCGCCCGCCTGGACTCCGGACCCGCCAGGATGCGACTGCAGGCCGTGCGCTACATGTGGGACACCATCCATGTGGGTGAGGAACTCCCGCCCGCCCACTCCGAGGCGCTCGCCCGACTCGCGGAGACCTGCAGGGGCAGGGACAACTCCGAACGCGCACTGCTCATCCTGCGCGGCTACGACGCGATGACACGGGGTGAGAACGCCGAGGTGGTCGCCGAACACTGCGACCGCGCACTCGTCAACGGTCGCCTCGCGCCGGGACTCGGCTGGACGGACACCGAGTGGGGCATCGAACTGCTGTTGCTGCTGGCCGTCGCGTACGCCTACGCGGACCGGCTCGACCGGTCGGAAGGACTGTGCACGGAGGCCCTGCGCACCTATGAGTCCGCCGGTTGGAGCGGCGGTCACCTCGCTCTGGCCCACGCGCACGTGGGGCTCGTCCATCGTCTGCGGGGCAGGCTCAGGGAGGCGGAGACCTTCCTGCGCAAGTCGCTGGTGCTCGCCGAGCGGGTCGGCAGGGGCCTGCCGCTGTACTGGAGCGCCACCTGCAACCTCGTCGACACACTGCTCGTCCGCGGGCACATCCAGGAGGCCTGGCAGGTCGCCGAGCAGTACAACTTCGCACCGCCGTACCCGTCCACCATCGTGATGCCGGAGCCCCGCTCCGTGCGGGGCCGACTGCTCCTCGCCGTGGGCCGCACCAAGGAAGGCATCAACGAATTGGAGGCCGCCGGGAAGGCGACCGCTGCCCGGGGCCACTACAACACGGTCTCCGCGACGTGGGCCGGCGCGCTCGCCCGGGCCCTCGCCAACGAGGACCCTCGTCGTGCGGCCGAGCTCGCCGCCACCGTCCGCCGGCGCGCCGAACGCTTCGGCACGGACACGGCGATCGGTGAGGCGCTGCGCCTCGAGGCATCCCTCGCCACGGGCAAGCAGGCCGCGGCCCTGTACGCCAAGGCCGTCACCTACCTGGAGGCCTCACCCTCCGCGTATGAACACGCCGCGGCCCGCGTCGAATACGGCATCGCCACCCGCTCGACCTCCGAACTGCAGCGGGGCCTCACCCTGGCCGAGTCCTGCGGAGCGGACAGTCTTGTCGACCGTGCGCGGGAGGCCATCGCTCGGCTCGTCTAGGGGGTGTTGTGAAAGTCCCGCACAGCACCCGCAGCGTCCGGCACGCTCCCCCGAGCTCTTCGAGCAGGGGGTACCCCCACTCGCCGCACCGGCCAAAGACCCACGTAGCGCCACTACGAGGGCCTTCGTCCGGCACTCCCCCAAGCTCTTCGAGCAGGGGGACCCCCAGGCCACGCACCGGACACCGCGGGCACCGCACTGGACTTTCACAAAACCCCCTGGGCCGCCTCTGTCGGGCTCACCGAAGTGGCGGTCACGACCGCCGGATCCACATGGGTCCGGGGATGGCGCGGTGCGGCCAGGAGGCCCCGACGGCTCTTTCTCCGGTCGGCGGCGGGCCACGGACGAGGCTCCAGACCCGTGATGGTCACGCCGCGAGGGAGGGCCCGCCCCGAGTGTCAGGCCTCTTCCGCACCCACCTCCTCCGCCAGCACCCGCTGTGCCGTGGCGAAGGCTGAGTTGGCTGCGGGGACTCCGCAGTAGACGGCTGTCTGGAGGAGGACGGCGGCGATGTCGTCGGGGGTGAGGCCGTTGCGGCGGGCCGCTCGGATGTGCATGGCCAGTTCGTCGTAGTGGCCGTGGGCGACCAGCGCGGTCAGCGTGATCATGCTGCGTTCGCGGCGCGAGAGCGTCGGGTCGGTCCAGATCTCCCCCCAGGCGTAGCGGGAGATGAAGTCCTGGAAGCGGGCCGTGAACGGCGACTGGCGGGACTGGGCGCGGTCCACGTGCGGATCGCCGAGGACCTGGCGGCGCACCTCCATCCCACGCCCCGGATACCCGTCGAAGTGCGCGCGCAGCGCGGCCAGCACCGCCTCCGGGCGTTCGGCGGGCGCGAGATGGGACGCGCCGGACAGTTCCGTGAGCGACGAGCCCGGCACCGCGTCCGCGATCTCCCGCAGATGCGCCGGCGGGGTCGCCGGATCCTCCCGCCCGGCGATCAGCAGGGTCGGCGCCGTGATCCCCGGCAGCGCGCCGCGGATGTCGAAGGAGGCGAGCGCGTCACAGCACGCGGCGTACGCCTCCGGGTCGGCCCCGCGGTGGTCGTCGACCAGCTCCGGCACGGTGAACCCGGGGGTGAACCAACGGGAGTCGGCGGTCTCGGCGAGCCCCGCCAGCCCCTCCCGTCGCACCAGGTCGGCCCGTTCACGCCACGGCTTGTCCCCGTTGAAGTGCGACGAGGAGCAGATCACCGCGAGGGACGAGACCCGTTCCGGGTGGTGCGCGGCGAGCTGGAGACCCACCGCCCCGCCGAGCGACACCCCCGCGTACGCGAACTGTTCGACGCCCAGCGAGTCGGCGAGGGACAGCACCAGCGCGGCCAGGTCGCCGACCGTGGCCCCGGCGGCGATCAGGTCGGCGGGGGAGCCGCCGTGCCCCGGCAGGTCCCAGCGGATCACCCGGTGTGTGATCGACAGTTCGGGCGCCACCTTGTCCCACAGCCTGGTGGAGGTGCCGAGGGACGGGCCGAGCAGCAGCGGGGGAGCGGAGGCGGGTCCCTCCGCGCGGTGGTCGAGCAGTGTGTCCGTCAACGTCGCTCCAGGGCACGGTCGGTGAGGTCTCCGGCGGAGCCGGTGTAGCGGGCGGGGTCCGTGAGGTCCGCCAGGTCGAGGTCCTTCAGGTCGGGCTCCTCGGCCAGCAGGTCGGCGAGTGGCCGGCCCTCGGTGTGGACGCGGGCGGCGGTCCGGGTGAGCAGCTCCTTGCCGCGGTCCCGGCCGAGGACAGGCGCCAGCTCGGCGGCCAGGCGTTCGGAGACGATCAGCCCCTGGGTGAGGTCGAGATGGCGCCGCATGGCGTCCGCGTCCACCCGGAGCCCCCGGGTCAGCTCCACCGCGTCCCGCGCGGCGCCCCCGACCAGCCGCAGCAAGTCCCGCAGCGGCTCCCACTCGGCGTGCCAGGCCCCGGCCGGCCGCTCGTCGTCGGCGGCCATCGCTCCGTACAGCGTGGCCGCGAGCTGGGGTGCCCGCCGGGCCGCCGCCGCGATCAGCGTGGAGCGGACCGGGTTCGCCTTGTGCGGCATCGCGGACGAGCCGCCGCCGCTGCCCTCGGCGACCTCCGCGATCTCCGTGCGGGCCAGCGTGAGCACGTCCACCGCGATCTTTCCGAGAGCCCCCGCGGTGAAGGCGAGCGCCCCCGCGAGGTCGGCGATCGGGGTGCGCAGCGTGTGCCAGGGCAACTCCGGTTCCCGCAGGCCCAGTTCACGGGCGTACGCGGCGACGAGGGGCCGTGTGTCGACCGGTGTGTCCGGTGTCCCGCCACCGGTCACCGGGGCGAAGACGGTGAAGGCGGCCAACGTGCCTGCCGCACCGCCCAGTTGGGCGGGCAGGCTCGCCCGTACGACCGCGATCCGGTCCCGGGCGTCCAGCACCAGCGACCGCCAGCCCGCCGCCTTCAGTCCGAAGGTCGTCGGCACGGCGTGCTGGGTGAGCGTCCGCCCGGGCATCGCCGTGTCCCGGTGCTCGGCGGCCAGTCCGGCGAGCGCGGACTCCGTACCGCCGAGGTCGGCCAGGACCGGGTCGAGGGTGCGGGCGGCGACCAGCATCGTCGCCGTGTCCAGGACGTCCTGGCTGGTGGCGCCTCGGTGGACGTACGGGCCGTACACCGTGCCGACCGCCGCGGTGAGGTCGGCGACCAGGGGGATCACCGGGTTGCCTCCGCCTCGGGCGCGCTCCGCGAGGGACCGTACGTCGAAGGCGCCGGAGCGGGCCGCCTCGGTCACCGCCGTCGCGGCCTCGGCGGGGGCGAGCCCGAGCGCGGCCTGGGCGCGGGTCAGGGCGGCCTCGGCGTCGAGCAGCGCCCTCAGGTAGGCGCCGTCGCCGGTCGCGGCCGCCGCCGGGGAGCCGGTCCACCCGGGGGCGAGCAGACCGGCGTCGGACTCGACCGGGGGCATGTCACGCCCGACGGGTGAGGGCGTCACCGGAACTCCAGGAAGACCGTTTCGCCCTCGCCCTGGAGGCGGATGTCGAAACGGTAGGTGCCGTCGCCCCTGTCCTCGGCGATCAGCGTGCCGCGGCGCGCCTGCTCCACCTGGGAGAGCAGCGGGTCGGCGGCCAGCGCCGCCTCGTCGCCCGGCAGATAGATCCGGGTGTACAGATGGACGAGCAGACCGCGGGCGAAGACGCACGCGCTGAGGTAGGGCGCGTTCCGGCCGCGTGCGCCGGGCCGCAGCGTCCGCGCCGTCCAGTGCCCGTTGGCGTCGGTCTGGACGCGGCCCCAGCCGGTGAACTCCACGCCGTTGCGTCCGAGGAAGCCGCCGCTCGCGGGGTCGCGCCGCATGGAGCCGTCGACCTGCGGGATGTTGCCGTCGGGATCCGGCCCCCACAGCTCCACGAAGGCGTCCGGCAGCGGAGCGCCCGCGCCGTCGAGGACGTAACCCTGGAGCGCGATGGTGTCGGGGTGGCCGACGGGGGCGATGTCGCCGCCGCCGGGGAACGGCAGGGCGTGTCCGTAGAAGGGGCCGACCGTGTGCGACGGGGTCGGGAGCACCGTCTCCGGACGGCTCGTGTCGATCTTCGTCATGGCAGGTCAGCGTCCTTCTTCTATCCAGGTGGCGTGGGGGCCGTCGAGCACGATGTCCCAGACGTAACCCATGGAGAACTCCGGCACCGACAGGTTGTGGTCGTAGGTGGCGACCAGCCGCTGCCGCGCCGCGTCGTCCGTCACCGACTGGATGATCGGGTCGTACGGGAACAGCGGGTCGCTCGGGAAGTACATCTGCGTCACCAGCCGCTGGGTGAACGCCGTGCCGAAGAGCGAGAAGTGGATGTGGGCGGGCCGCCAGGCGTTGAGGTGCTGGCGCCACGGGTACGGGCCGGGCTGGATCGTCGTGAAGTGGTACTGCCCGTCGTCGCCGGTGAGGGTGCGGCCGACGCCGGTGAAGTTCGGGTCGAGCGGGGCGTCGTGCTGTTCGCGCTGGTGGGCGTAGCGGCCGGCCGAGTTGGCCTGCCAGATCTCGACCAGCTGGCCGCGGATCGGGCGCCCGTCGCGGTCGAGGAGGCGGCCGGAGACGGTGATGCGCTCACCGATCGGCTCACCGTGGTGCTGCCGGGTGAGGTCGTTGTCGATCTCGGTGATGTCCCGCTCGCCGAAGGCGGGGGAGGACAGCTCCACCACCTCCGGGTCCTTGCTGACGTCGATGGAGACCGGCGGCTGCTTCGGGTGCCGCAGCAGCGAGGACCGGTAGGGGGCGTAGTCGCGACGCGGCTGGTGCTCGACCGGGGCGCCGTCGGCGATCCGCTTCTCGTAGGCGGCGTGCTGGGCCGCGATCTCCAGGTCGATGTCCGCTTGGGTGAGTGTCATGAGGGTTCCTTAGCGTTCGAGGACCGGGGTGAGGCCCTGGCCCACGCCGAGCGCCCGGTGAGCAATTAATCAGGGCACTGAGTATTTCAGTGAAGATTCCTTCACGCTGCCACTCGGGGAGTCCGTCGTCAAGACCTGCATGAAGGGCGAGGTCAGACGCGTGCGATGCTCTGGACGCGCTCTGTCGGGCGGCGGGTATTGTTCAGTACACAAACGAATTACCGTCCCTGTCGACCTAGCCGAGGAGCGCACATGGCCGCGGTGGACCTCTCCACCCACCCCGGGCACCTGGCCCGACGGTTGCAGCAGGCGCACTACCTGCTGTGGAACGTGATGGTCTCCGAGGAGATCACCTCGCCGCAGTTCGCGGTCCTCAACACGCTCGTCGCCGAGCCGGGGCTGGACCAGCGCACGGTGGGGGAGCGGGTCGGCCTCGACCGCTCGACGATGTCCGAGGTGATCACCAGGCTCGGCCGCCGGGGCCTGCTCGACAAGGTCCGCGACCCGCAGGACGGTAGGCGCTTCCTGCTGCGGCTCACGGAGGACGGCGTACGGACGCACCGCAGGCTGACCGTGCGGACGGCCCGGATGAACCAGGTGTTCCTCGCCCCCCTGTCGGAGGGAGAGCAGAGCCAGTTCTTCGAGCTGATCCGGCGGGTGGCCGACGCCGCGGAGGAGTTGCGCAGCCCGGCGGAGCCGCTCCGCCAGGACCCCGACCGGCTCGGCGCAGCCCCCGCTCCCGATGTGGCGCGTCATGGGGGGGACCCGGTCACTTCTTGACGTACAGCACCCAGACCTGGCCCTTCGCGAAGTTCAGGGGCTCGCCGTCCGGTGTCGTGAAGGTCGTGCCGTCCGACGGCGACTTCCGCTCCCAGTCGGCCTCGAACACGCGTCCGTCACGCAGGACCTCGGCCTTCCCCGAGCCCACCGTCTCCGTGTAGGGCGTGTTGTTGCCGAGGAAGTCGTGGTAGCGGGACTGCCGGATGGTGACGTGCTGCACGACCACCGTGGCCGGGGCGACCCGCGCGCCGTCGGCCGGCACGGTGTCCTGCCCGTCCATGGCGAGCAGCCAGCGCCGCTCCTCGTCGGACCAGGTGAAGGTGAAGCGGGCCGCCGGGTAGCGGATCGTGAGGGAGTCCTCGGGTGTGCCGCCGGCAGGCGCCCGGCCGTAGCGGAAGCCCGTGGTCAGGGCCTCGGCGCCGGGTGGGGAGCCGACCAGCTTCGCGGGGCGCAGATAGAGGTTGTGCGGGGCGGGCTTGTCGCCGCCCCGGTAGTACGCGGCACCGGCGTCACCCGGGGTCCTGGCCTCCAGCGGCGCCTTGTCGATCAGCGGGAGCAGTTTGCTCTGGGCGCCGGAGAAGGCGAGCGTCGGCTCGTCGAACTGGCGCAGGAGTTCCAGGTCGGACTCCCGGGCGCTACGCACCGGGCCGACGGCGTCCGGGAACCTCGTCGCGTAGACGGCCATGAGCCGGCTCAGGCCGCCCTCGACCTGCTCGGCGTAGACGATGTCGGCGGCGTCCACCCCCGTCTGGGGTCTCGCCGTGCGGACGTTGTCGATCTTCACGGCGAGTATCGAGCCCACGGGAGCCGTGGTGCCGGGGCTCCGGGTGGGGCTCTCGCCCTGGCGGTTGTCGTCGTCCGAGCCGCCGCCGGAGCAGCCCGCGAGGAGGGCGCCCGCCGTGAGCGCGGCGAGTACCATGCCCGTCGTCACATGCCGCCGAGTCCGCCGCGCCTTCAGTTTCATGCCCACCGTGCCCATCCTTCACCGAGTTTGTCTTTGATTGTGGACTTATAGGTTGATAGATGGCTATCCCTGTCTTCTTCTGACTGCATCCGATCGACCGGGCCGTCCGCGCTTCGAGGTGGTTCGGAGCTGGGGCTCCGGGTACTCGTGCCGGACCTGCGAGGCCGAGTCGAGGGACGGAGCGGGACGCGATGAAGGCAGTGACATGGCAGGGCAGGCGGGACGTACGCGTCGAGACCGTGCCCGACCCGACGATCCAGGAGCCGACGGACGCGGTCATCCGCATCACCTCCACCGGGCTGTGCGGCTCCGACCTGCACCTCTACGAGGTGCTCACACCGTTCATGACGCCGGGCGACATCCTCGGGCACGAACCCATGGGCATCGTCGAGGAGGTCGGTGCCGCGGTACCGGACCTCGCGGCGGGCGACCGGGTCGTGGTGCCGTTCCAGATCGCCTGCGGCAACTGCTGGATGTGCCTCACCGGGCTGCCCACCCAGTGCGAGACCACCCAGTGCACCGCCGAGGGCATGGGCGCGGCCCTCTTCGGCTACACCCGGCTGTACGGCGCCGTACCGGGCGCCCAGGCCGAGTACCTGCGGGTCCCGCAGGCCCAGTTCGGGCCGATCAAGGTGCCGGAGGGCCCGCCCGACGACCGGTTCGTCTACCTCTCCGATGTGCTGCCCACCGCCTGGCAGGCGGTCGAGTACGCGCACGTCCCGCCCGGCGGCAGCGTCGCCGTGCTCGGCCTGGGGCCCATCGGCGACATGGCCTGCCGGGTCGCCCAGGTACGGGGCGCCGAGCAGGTGTTCGGCGTGGACCTGGTGCCCGAGAGGCTGCGCCGGGCCCGCGCACGCGGCGTCGAGACGTACGACCTCAGGGACTTCGACAGCCAGAAGGAACTCGTGGCCGCGATCCGCGACCGTACGGCAGGGCGCGGCCCCGACTCCGTGATCGACGCCGTCGGCACCGAGGCCCACGGCAGCGCGGCCGCCAAGCTCGCCCAGACCGCGGCCGGCCTGCTGCCCCGCACCATCGGCGCCAAGTTCGCGGAACACCTCAGCGTCGACCGGCTCGCCGCCCTGCACACCGCCATCGAACTGGTGCGGCGCGGCGGCACCATCTCCATCTCCGGGGTGTACGGCGGCACCGCCGACCCCATGCCGCTGCTCACCATGTTCGACAAGCAGATCCAGCTGTGCATGGGCCAGGCCAACGTCCGCACCTGGAGCGACGACATCCTGCCCCTCCTCACCGACGAGGACCCGCTGGGCGTCGACGACTTCGCGACCCACCGCATGCCGCTCAGCGAGACACCGCACGCCTACGAGATGTTCCAGCGCAAGGACGACGGGGCGGTGAAGGTACTGCTGGAGCCGTGAGCGAACCTTGGGCCGGTGTGGGCCCCTGTGTGGGCGCTACGATCCGAGGATCTCCGCCAGGTCGTAGTTCACCGGCTCCTCCAGCTGGGCGTAGGTGCAGCTCTCGGGGGTGCGGTCCGGGCGCCAGCGGCGGAAGCGGGCCGTGTGGCGGAACCGGACGCCGTTCTCCATGTGGTCGTACGCCACCTCGGCGACCAGATCGGGCCGCAGCGGCACCCAGGAGAGATCCTTCTTCCCCGACCAGCGGCTCGGCGCGCCCGGCAGCCGCGCGGTCTCATGCGCCGCCTCGTCGGCCCACGCGGCCCAGGGGTGCTCCCTGACGTCCGGCATCCGCGACGGCTCCAGCTCGGTCACCAGCTCGGCCCGCCGCTTCATGGGGAACGCGGCGGACACCCCCACGTGCTGGAGGGTGCCCCCGTCGTCGTACAGGCCGAGCAGCAGGGAGCCGACGACGGGCCCGCTCTTGTGCAGTCGGTACCCGGCGACCACCACGTCCGCCGTCCGCTCGTGCTTGATCTTGAACATGGCCCGCTCGTCCTGCCGGTAGCGCAGATCGAGCGGCTTGGCGATCACCCCGTCCAGGCCCGCGCCCTCGTACTGCTCGAACCACCGCTCGGCCACCTCGCGGTCCGTGGTCGCCGGGGCGAGATGGACGGGGGCCGTCACATCGGCCAGTGCGCGTTCGAGGAGCGCGCGCCGGTCGGTCAGCGGGACGTCGGTCAGGGACTCGTCGTTCAGGGCCAGCAGGTCGAAGGCGATGAAGGAGGCCGGCTGTGCGCCGGCCAGCATCCGGACCCGGGAGGCCGCGGGGTGGATGCGCTCGGTGAGCGCGTCGAAGTCGAGGCGGCCCTCCCGGACGATCACGATCTCGCCGTCCATCACGCACCGCTGCGGCAACCGCTCCGCGAGCGACTCCACCAGCTCCGGGAAATACCTGGTCAGCGTCTTGCCCGTACGGCTGCCCAGCTCCACCTCGGGCCCGTCACGGAACACGATCGCCCGGAACCCGTCCCACTTCGCCTCGTAGTGCATGTGCGGTGGGATCTTCGCCACGGACTTGGCGAGCATCGGCTTCACGGGCGGCATCACCGGCAGATCCATGCTCCGATTCTGCGGCCCCGCGAGAGGATTCGCCCGGCATCGAGCAGAGACATCCGGATCGGGAATATGCACCGGGTATCGAGGATCAGCACCCGGTATGCGGCATACGTCGACTCCGCCTACCGTGGCCGCATGGCTGATGCGGTGGAGTTGGAGGTGGCGGGTCGGACGGTACGGCTGTCCAGTCCCGACAAGGTGTTCTTCCCGGAGCGCGGTTTCACCAAGCTGGACCTGGCCCGGTACTACATCACCGTCGGCCCCGGCATCCTGCGGGCCCTGCGCAACCGGCCCACGACCCTGGAGCGCTACCCGGAGGGGGTGACCGGCGAGAACTTCTTCCAGAAGCGGGCCCCGAAGAACATGCCCGACTGGATCCCCACCGCCCACATCACCTTCCCCAGCGGCCGCAGCGCCGACGAGATGTGCCCCACCGAGGTCGGGGCCGTCGTCTGGGCCGCGCAGTTCGGCACGCTCACCTTCCACCCGTGGCCGGTCCGGCGGGACGACGTCGACCGCCCCGACGAACTCCGCCTCGACCTCGACCCGCAACCCGGCACCGACTACGCCGACGCCGTCCGCGCCGCGCACGAACTGCGCTCCGTCCTCCACGACTACGGCGACCTGCGCGGCTGGCCGAAGACCTCCGGTGGGCGTGGTCTGCACGTGTTCGTCCCGATCGCACCGCACTGGACGTTCACCCAGGTCAGAAGGGCCGCCATCGCCGCCGCCCGGGAACTGGAACGTCGGATGCCGGACCGGGTGACGACGGCGTGGTGGAAGGAGGAACGGGGCGAGAAGATCTTCATCGACTACAACCAGACCGCCCGTGACCGCACCATCGCCTCCGCCTACTCCGTACGGCCCCGCCCGCACGCCCCCGTCTCCGCGCCCCTCACCTGGGACGAGGTGGGCTCCGCCCTGCCCCGCGACTTCGACCTCGCCACGATGCCCGTGCGTTACGTCGAACGCGGTGACGTCCACGCCGACATGGACGACCACGCGTACTCGCTGGAGGCGCTGCTCGAACTGGCCGCACGCGACGAGCACGACCACGGTCTGGGCGACCTGCCGTATCCGCCGGAGTACCCGAAGATGCCGGGCGAGCCGAAGAGGGTGCAGCCGAGCCGGGCGAAGAAGGGGTGACCCGCTGCGCCGACGCCAGCGTCTTCCCCGGCTGACGAGGGACGCCGTCCTAGGCGGTGGCGTAGTCGGCCAGGGCGGGTTCCAGCAGGTCGAAGACCTGGGCGGCTTCGGCGGTGATGGTCCGGGCGATCCGTGCGCCGGGGTGGCCGGCGAGAGTCAGCTCCTGGATGCGCTGGAACAGCGTGCGGTGCGCGCTGCCCAGCAGTTCGGCGACGGCCCGGACGGTGATGTCGTCGGGGTCGGTGCCGGTGGCCCCGGCGAGCGCCCGGGCGAGGTGGTGTGCCCGCTGGTCGTGGAGGCCGCGCACGCACGTGCTCAGGGTGGGGCTGTCGGCGATCATGCGGGCGAACTCCTGGCCGGAGAACCCGGCGACCGGGTCCTGGGCGGCGACGGAGTCGGCGAAGGCCCGGCGCAGTGCGGCCAGCGCGGATTCCCCGGGGTGTCGCGCGTCGACGGCGCGGGCCAGTGAGGTGGCGAACTGGTCCTGGTGGTCCAGCGCCAGGTCTTCCTTGAGGGGGAAGTAGTTCGTGACGGTCTTCTTGGCGACACGGGCCGCGGCGGCGATCTCGGCGATGGTCGTCCGCTCGAAACCCCGGGCGATGAACAGTCGCGTCGCGTGGTCGGAGATGAGCTGCCGGGTCTCCTGCTTCTTCGTCTCACGAAGCCCGGCCTTGGGAGGCGGCACCTGGGTAGCCATGGCGGAATCTTACCCCCGTAGCATTTTTATGTTGACGCCAAGAATGGTCAAGGATAAGTTTACGTCCGTTATAAGTTTACGTCGATCAGACGGTGGGGGTCGGGTGCAGGCCGGTCCCCGCCGCATCCAGGGAGTCTCGTGCAGTTCACCGCCTCCACCGTCTCGCTGACCGTGGACGACGTCACTCGCTCGCAGGAGTTCTTCACCGCCCACCTGGGCTATGCCGTCCGGCACGCCGCCGACGGCTTCGTGTCCCTGTGGCACGACGACGCGGTCGATGTCGTCCTGCTCGCCCGCGGTATCGAGGTGCTGCCGCCCGAGCAGCGTGACCAGCGGGTCAGTGGCCTGATCCTGGCCTTCACCGTCGCCTCCGGCCTGCGGGAGCAGGAGAAGCGGCTGCGTGAGGCCGGGGTCCGGATCACCATGCCGTTGCGCGAGGAACCCTGGGGGGAGCGCCTGTTCCAGGTCACCGATCCCAACGGGGTGATCATCCAGTTCGTCGAGTGGGCCGCATCCGAGCACGGCTGACACCGCATCGGCGGGAAGAGGCCCTGGACTTGCCGCCCGCCTCGCCCGCCCCGCTCCGCCGTCGCTCGTCTCGATCCGCCCTGTGCGCCACCGCCACCGTTGTCCGGCAACCGATCCAGAAGGAATCCTTCGTGCGCAAGCTCGTGTACTACATCGCCTCCACCCTCGACGGCTTCATCGCCGGGCCCGACGGTGCCGACCCCACAGGACCTGACGGCTTCTGGCCCGTCACCGGCGACTATGTGCAGTACCTCGCCGCGGAGTACCCCGAGACCCTGCCCGCCCCGGCGAGGAAGGCGCTGTCCGTCGAGGCCGAGGGCACCCACTTCGACACCGTCCTCGAAGGACGCAAGACCTATGAGATCGGCCTCAAGGCCGGTATCGCCGACGCCTACCCCCACCTGCGGCACCTGGTCTTCTCCACCACCATGACCGAGAGCCCCGCCCCGGCCGTGGAACTGGTCACGAGCGACCCGGTGGCGAAGGTACGGGAGCTGAAGCAAGAGGACGGCAAGGACCTCTGGCTGATCGGCGGGGGTGAACTCGCGGGCGTCCTGTACGACGAGATCGACCAACTCATCGTCAAACTCGGCCCCTTGACCATAGGCACCGGAATTCCCCTCTTCGGCCGCTCGGCCGCCTTCGACCCGCGCGTATGGAATCTGTCGCACCACGTCGTCCTGGAGGGCGGGGCGGCGTTCCTCACCTACACCCGCGGCTGAGGGCGCTTCGGCCGGTCCGGCGGGTCCGCCCCCGCCTTCAGCCGGTCCCGCACGCCGCCACTATGCGCCGGCAATCCCTCAGCAACTCCTCGTCCGACGCCACGTCCCCTCGTACGTTCACGGCGGCGTGGGCCGTCTCGTGGGTGATGTCGGTGCGATGGCGGCGGGGTGAGGACAGTTCCGCCCGGACCAGGGGGAGGGCCGGGGCCGCCGCGGGGCCCACTTCGACGAGGCAGGCGGCGATCTCCGGGCGGTGCACCGGCTGGGCGGTCCAGTGGTGCGACAGCACCGGCAGCGCTTCCTCCGCGTCTCCGGTGATCCGCCACAGGGCGACGGCCTCGTCGACGCCCTGAGGATCGGTCCCGCGCAGGCTCGTCGCGAGCGACACGGCCGCCGGGCCTAGCGAGCCGATCACCTGGAGGGCGGCCCTCCGCTCGTACCGGCGCTCGGAGCGCAGACCGGCCCTCAGGGCGGGAAGTACCGCCTCGGCATCGCCGGTCACCGCCCACAGCGCCGCCGCGGCCTCGGTGCGGTCGGGATCGCGGGCGGTGGCGTCCGAGACCCGCTCCCGCAACAGCGGGGCGGCTTCGGCCGCCGCCGTGCCGTAGCGGGCCAGGGCCTTCAGCGCGTGCCGCCCGGTCGCCGCGTCCTCGCCGCTGTCGCGGAGCGCCGCGATGACCAGGGGCAGGGACGGCCGATGCCGGAGGATGCCCAGTCCGTCGAGGAGCCGGCGCCGGGTGACACCCCGGTCGGCCGGGTCGAGGTCGGCGAGCCGCTCGTGCAGCACCGGGCCCAACTCCGCGCCCGCCTCCGGCCCGTAGGCCGTCAGCCACCGCTCGGTCTCCTCCGGTGGGTCCAGCCGGCTCAGGACGGACTTCAGGGCGTTCAACGCCCGGTCGTCGCCCTGGAGCGCCAGCACCTCCATGGCCCTGCCGATCGCCGTGTCGAGCCAGCGCAGGCCGTCCATGGGCTCGGTCCGCCCGCTCTCCCACCAGTCCTCGACGAACGCCACCACGTCGTCGGCCACCACCCGGGCGACCGGAGCGAGATACCGCAGCTCCAACAAGGCGGCCTTGTTCAGACGGAGTTCGGGCTCCCGCAGCTGCCCGGCGAGCGCGACAAGCGGCTCGTCGTCCGGGATCCGCCAGCCCGTCATCAGCGCCCCGGCCATCCTGATCGCCGCCATGCGCTGACCCCAGTCCGCGCTCCCCAACTGCCCGAGGAGCAGCGGGAACCGCAGGTCGGTCCGGTCACCCAGCGCGTGGTGCAGCTCCAGGAGCAGGTCGGGAGTGGCGTCCGAGTCGGCGAGCGCGTAGTGCGTGGCCTCCAGGTCGCGCAGGTACGACACCATCGTGTCCGTCCGCGGGCGTTCCCGGGCCGGCCCGGCCGCGCGGGCGGCGGACGCCTTCCGCTCGTACGCGGAGCGCAGCGTGTCCAGGGCGATCCGCACACTGTGCGCGGGCAGGGTCCGCGGGGCGCAGCGCGCCAGCTGGACGAGAGCCGCCAGCCGCAGCTCGTGATCGGCCCCGCCCGAGAGGACCATCTCGCGCAGGACGGGCTCGGCCGTGTCACCCAACTGCTCCGGGTGCGCGCCGGCCAGCTCGCCGATCGCCCCCACCAGGGCACGCAGCGCCCCGGGGTCCCGCTCCACCGGAAGCCGCCCACGCAACGCGTCGAACACCCGCGCGGGCTGCGGATGCACCTCGGCCAGCGCCTCGGTGGCCGCCGCGCGCACCTCCGGATCCGGGTCGCCGAGCAGCGTGAGGAAGGCGTCGGCGCGCTCCCGGACCCCGGCCCAGGCGTCCAGATACAGCTGGACGTACGCCGCGTTCTCCCGCTCGTCCTCGAACGGGGCGTCCAGCTCGGCCGGGTCGGGGTTCCGCCCGCCGGCGATGCCGCACAGCAACCGCACGATCGCCGCCCGGTCCGGCAGACCCGGCATCGACGCCAGCTCGAAGAGGAACGGTATGCAGGCAACCGTGCTGTCGTACACGTCGCCCTGGTGGTGCACCGCCCCGTACAGCCCGTCCAGCGCGATGTCCCGCCGGGCGGGGTCCTCCGACGCCAGGCCCCACAGCAGGTCGGGGACGTCGGTCGCGGAATCGGTGTACGCATGCCCCATCGACGCCCAGTCGACGTCGTCGATCCCCGTGAGCACGAAGCCTCCCCGTTGTGCGGTGGCGTACGGCA
>NZ_LIQX01000299.1 GCF_001418475.1 Streptomyces ossamyceticus
GAGACAGCTCCCGCCCCGGCCGACGCACGGAGCAGCGCGTGAGCGCGTCGCAGGAGCGCCAGACCGTCGATCGGGCGGCGACCCGGAACCTCCTCACCGACAACCCCGAGCTGTACGAGGCCCGTTTCCCCGACCCCGAGCGGCTCGCCGGGCGCTGGGCGGAGGACTGTCTGCGCCGCCACGGCGCGGGCGCGCGAGTACTGGACATGGGCTGCGGCACGGGCCGCGACGCCGCCCATCTGCACCGCGCCGGCCGTACCGTGACCGGCGCCGACCTCTCGGGGGCGATGCTGGCCCACGCCCGCGTCCACCATCGGGGACCGGCGTACGTCCGGGCCGACCTGCACGGTTTCGACCTGGGGCGGGCCGCCTTCGACGCCGTCGTGTGTCTGGACAGCTCCCTGCTGTACTGCCACACCGGCGACCAGCTCGACGGCTTCCTCGCCTCCTGCCGCCACGCGCTCGCCCCCGGCGGGCTGCTGGTCGCGGAGATGCGCAACGGCGCCCATCTCCTGGGCCGCACCGATCTGCTCGACACCCCGACCGTCGACGGCTTCACCTGGCGGGGCACCGCCTACCGGTCCACCACCACCCTCACCGTGGACCGCACCGCCCAGCTCCTGCGCCGGGTCCGCGTGTGGACCTCCGACGACGGAGCGCCGCCCCTCGAACAGCGCTCCGCCTGGCGGTTGTTGTTCCCCCTGGAGCTGCGCCATGTCCTGGCCGCCCACGGATTCGAGGTGCTCGAACTGCACGACGGGCCGGGCCCCCGCACCGAACCGGTATGGCGGGAGGGCCAGTTGCCCCGCAGTACGACGGACGCCGACCGGCTGCACCTCGTCGCACGGCTCACCGCTCCCCGCTGAGCACCACCCACATCCTCACTGAAGACCACCCACATCCCCGCTGAAGACCACCCGCACGACGCACCTGCCCCCACCGACCTTCGTCGCGCGCCTCCCCCTCTCCCATCCACCACCACACCCCAAGGAACCTCCATGCACGACGAACGTTTCCCCGGCCTGCGCCGCCGCGGCCTCCTCGCCGCCACCGGTGCCGTCACACTCGGCGCGCTCGCCCTGACGGCGTGCGGCGGGGGCGGTACCGACTCCGGAGCGGACGGCGGCGACGGCGGTACGCCGAAGCGCGGCGGACGGCTGCGTGCCGCGTTCGCGGGCGGCGGCGCCAGCGAGACCCTGGACCCGCACCTGGCGAACCTGTTCGCGGACGTCGCCCGCGCCAAGGCGCTGTTCGACAAACTCGCCGACTACGGCGCCGACCTGTCCGCGCAGCCGCGCCTGGCCACCAAGTGGGAGGCGAACAGGACGATGGACCGCTGGCAGGTCACCCTGCGCCAGGCCACGTTCCACGACGGCAGGCCGGTGACCGCGAAGGACGTGCTCTACAGCTACCGCCGTATCGCCGACCCGGAGAAGGCATACCGCGCCAAGGCTTCCCTGGAGCCCATCGACCTCGAAGCGAGCCGCGCCACCGGCGAGCGGGGCATCGAGTTCGTGCTGAAGCGGCCGACCGCCGAGTTCCCCAATGTGCTGGCCGCGTTCGGCGCGTACATCGTGCCCGAGAACGCGGGCCGGAAGGCCGGCGACTTCGACAGGAATCCTATCGGCTCCGGCCCCTTCCGCTTCGTGTCCTTCACCCCCGGCCGCTCGGCCGTCCTACGCCGCCACGACGCGTACTGGGAGGGCGCCCCGCACCTCGACGAGCTGGAGTTCGTCGTCGCCAACGAGGAGTCCGCCCGGGTCAACGCGCTCCTCGGCGGCCAGGTCGAGTACGCCCACGAGCTGAACCCCACCACCGCGCGCGCCCACGAGGACAAGGGGCAGATCGAGATCGTCCGGCTCCGTAACAGCGCCATGCAGGGGTTCTGCATGAAGACCGACCGGCCGCCCTTCGACGACAGGCGGGTCCGTGAGGCGTTCTTCCTGATCGCCGACCGGAAGGAACTCGTCGACGGCGCACTGTCGGGAGCCGGCGTCGTGGGCAACGACCTGTTCGGCAAGGGCTACGAGTACTACGCGGCCGACCTGCCGCAGCGCGAACAGGACCTGGACCGCGCCAAGTCCCTGCTGAAGCAGGCCGGCGCCGAGAAGCTGAAGGTCCGGCTGGACACCTCGGCCGTCGCCGCCGGGTTCACCGAGGCGGCCGGCATCTTCCGCGACCAGGCCGCGAAGGCGGGCGTCACCGTCGAGGTGAGGATGGGCAGCAAGGACTCGTACTGGAGCGACATCCTCGACTCCGGCACCCTCGCCTGCTACCGCTCCGGCGCCATGCCCATCGAGGCGCACATCTCGCAGCGGCTGCTGACCGGCTCCACCACCAACGCCACCCGGTGGCGGCACAAGGACTTCGACGCGCTGTACCGGCAGGCCCAGTCCACCCGTGACCGGACCGAGCGGGCCGCCGTCTACGGGCGGATGCAACGCCGCCTGTACGCGGAGGGCGGCTTCCTCATCTGGGGGTTCGCCGACTGGATCCTCGGCACCGCCAAGAACGTGAAGGGAGTGGAGACCGGGGCCCCCGCCAACACGCTCGACTGGGCGCGCTTCGACAAGGTGTGGCTCGCGTGAGCGGAAGCGGGCTGCGCTCCTTCGTCGCCCGGCGGCTGCTCCTCGGCGCCGCGCAGACCGTGGCCGTGGTGCTGCTGGTCTTCGCGCTCACCGAGTCGCTGCCGGGCGACGCGGCGGTCGCCCTGGCCGGGGACCAGCCCGACCCGGATCGCGTCGCCGCCCTCCGGGAGGCTCTGCACCTGGACCGGCCCGTGCTGGAACGGCTCGGGGACTGGGCGGCCGGACTGGCGCACGGGGACTTCGGGACCTCCCTGGCGTCCGGCCGCCCGGTGAGCCGGTACATCGCCGACGGCTTCGGCCCGACGCTGCTGCTGGCCGCGCTCACCGTGGCGCTGCTCGTGCCGATCGGCTTCGGCCTCGGCGTGCTGGCCGCGCGGCACGAGGGCGGACCCGTCGACCGTCTCGTCAGCGGGCTGACGCTCGCCGTGTACGCGGTGCCCGAGTTCGCCCTCGGGGTGCTGCTGGTGACGGTGTTCGCGCTGCGGCTGGGCTGGCTGCCGCCGACCGCCGTCGGCTACGGCACCGATCTCCTCGCCCATCCGGCCGCGCTCGTGCTGCCCGTGCTCGTACTGCTCTCCCGGCCGGTGTGCTCCTTGGTCCGTCTGGTGCGCGCCGGCATGGTCGACGCCCTCGCCTCCCCGTACGCGGCCCACGCCCGCCGGTACGGCGTGCCGGGTGCCCGGGTCCGCTACGCCCACGCCCTGCCGAACGCGCTCGCCCCCGCCGCCCAGCAACTCGCCCGCACCGTCGACTGGTTGCTGTGCGGTGTCATCGTCGTGGAGGCCCTCTTCGTGATCCCCGGACTCGGCACCGTCCTCCTCAACGCCGTCGCCGAACGCGATGTGCCCGTGGTGCAGGGCCTCGCCGTGGTGTTCGGCGTGCTGACGGTCGTCCTCAACCTGGGCGCCGACGTGGTCGCGCACCGGCTGGCCCCGCGCGCGGGAGTGGTCGCGTGACCACCGCCTCCCCCACCACCAGCGCCACCGCGGGGCGGCGTACGGGCCGTTCCGGTGCCGGGCGGCGTCGGGGCCGCTTCGCGCTCGGCGTCGCGATCATCGCCGTGCCCCTCCTTCTCGCCCTGCTGGGCCCGGTGTTCGCGGGTGAACCGGGCCCGCGCGCGGTGTCGTTCACGCTCGGCGGGGGGCACTGGCTGGGGACGGACTTCGTGGGCCGGGATGTGTGGCGGCAGGTGCTGCACGGCGGGCGGCCCGTCGTACTGACCGCGCTCGGCGCCGGTGTGCTCGCCTATCTCGTCGCGCTGCCGGTCGGTCTGGCCGCCGCCCTGACGCATCGGCGGTGGCTGGAGGAGCTGCTGATGCGGCCCCTGGACGTGCTGATCGCCGTGCCGTCGCTGCTGCTGATCCTGCTGGTCGCGTCGGTGTTCACACCGGGGGGCGTCGGGCTCGCCCTGCTGGTGGCGCTGGTCAATGTGCCGGACGCGGCACGCCTGGTCCGCGCCGCCGCCACCGAGGCCGCCGCCCGGCCGGTCGTGGAGGCGCTGCGGTTGCAGGGCGAGAGCTGGTGGCGCACCGCGTTCGGCTGTGTCGGCCGCGGCATCCTGCGCACCCTGGGCGCCGACGCCGGGACCCGCCTCACCGGGGTGCTGTACCTGGTCGCCACGGCCGCGTTCCTCGGGGTGGGCGTGGAGCCCGACGCCGCGGACTGGGCCGTGATGGTCGACCGGAACCGCACGGGGCTGTTCGTGCAGCCGTGGGCGGTGGTCGTGCCCGCGCTGCTGATCGTCGCCCTCACCACCGGCACCAACCTGCTGTTCGACGCCGCACTGGAGAAACCCGCACCGAGGACGCCCGGTGCGCGCCGGGGACGGAAGGAACGACGGCCGTGAAGCGGTACGACGACGAGGGCGGCCGGGCCGCAGGGGAGCCCTTGGCCGAGATCGAGGACCTGCGGGTCGAGGCCGGCGGACGGGTCATCGTCGACGGGGTGGGTCTGCGGGCGCTGCCCGGCCGGGTGACCGCGCTGGTGGGCGCCTCGGGCAGCGGCAAGACCACCACCGGGCTGGCCCTGCTGGGCGAGTTCCCGGCGGGTGCGCGGGTCACCGGCCGCGTCCATGTGGCGGCCGGCGGGCCGGTGGGATACGTACCGCAGCACCCTGCGGCCGTCCTCAACCCCGCCAGCCGGGTCTCGGCGCTGCTGACCGACATCGCCCGCGCCCAGGTGCGGGATCTGCCCCGTCCGGCACGCCGGGCGGCGGCCCGCGAGCGGGTCCTGCGGGCCCTCGCGGACGCGCAACTACCGGACGGGGAGGAGCTGTTGCGGCGGTATCCGCATCAGCTGTCCGGTGGCCAGCAACAGCGGGTCGTCCTCGCGCAGGCCCTGCTGCTCGGCGCCCGGGTCGTCGTGGCCGACGAGCCCACGACCGGGCAGGACGCACTGACCAAGAGCCGTGTGGTCGACCAGCTGGCGGCGGTCGCGGCCCGCGGCTTCGCGGTGGTGCTGCTCAGCCACGACCTGGACGTCGTCCGCGCGCTCGCCGACGAGATCCACGTCATGCGGGACGGCCGGATCGTGGAGTGGGGCCCGGCGCGGCGGGTGTGGCTCGCGCCCCGGCACGAGTGGACCCGCGAACTGCTCCGGTCCAGGCCCTCGTTGTCGGACACGACGGGGCCCGACGGCCCCGACGCCGGGGCGGAGCCCTACGGCCCCGAGGGCGCGGCGGTGCCCGTGCTGCGCGTACGGAACCTCACCGCCCGCCACCGGGACGGGTCCCGGCGGGGTGCGACCGTGGCCGTGCGGGCGCCCGAACTCGCCCTGTACGCCGGGCAGTGCCTGGCCGTGGTGGGCCGCTCGGGCAGCGGCAAGACCACCCTCGCCCGCTGTCTGGCGGGGCTGCACCGCGACCACGACGGCGAGGTCCTCCTCGACGGCGCTCCCCTGCCGCGCAGCCTCCGGGACCGGCGCCGGGAGCACCTGGCGGCCGTGCAGTACGTGTTCCAGGACGCGCGCGCCGCCTTCGACGAGCACCGCCCGGTGCTGTCCCAGGTCGCGCGGACGGCGGTCCGGCTGCGCGGCTCCGGCACCGGCGCGGCGGAGGCCGAGGCAGTCACCACGCTGGCGCGCCTCGGTCTGCCGGCGGAGCTGGTGCGCCGCCGCCCGGCCCAGCTGTCCGGCGGTGAGCTCCAGCGCGCCGCCCTGGCCCGTGCCCTCCTGGCCCGCCCCCGCGTCCTCCTCTGCGACGAGATCACCTCCGGGCTCGACACCGTCACCCGGCGGGGCATCCTCGACGTCCTCACCGGGCTGCTCGACGGCGACGGCGACCTCTCGCTGGTCCTGATCACCCACGACCTGGACACGGCGGCCGTCGCCCATCACGTCGCCGTCCTGGACGGCGGGCAGATCGTCGAACAGGGCCCCGCCCACCAGGTCCTGACGGCGCCGCGCCACCCGTTCACCGTCTCCCTCATGGCCACCGCCGCACCGCGGGAACGTGCCACCCCCACTGATCCGGGGCGACGAACAGACCGGGATCGGTGAGTTCGTCGCCCTCACAGCGGCGGCGGAGCCCGGTCGCGGATCGCGAGGACCCGCCGGTACAGGTTTCGGACGGGCGGGCGCGGGCGTCGCCGTTCCCGCTCAGCGGATCTCGACGAGGAGGTCTCCGCCCTCCACCTGCTGGATCCGGTTGATGGCGAGCCGGGAGACCCGTCCGGCCTTCGGGGCGGTGATCGCGGCCTCCATCTTCATGGCCTCGATGGTGGCGACGGTGGCGCCGGACTCGACCTCGTCGCCCTCGGCGACCGCGAGGGTCACCACGCCCGCGAACGGGGCGGCGACATGGCCGGGGTCGGAGCGGTCGGCCTTCTCGGTGGCGGGGATGTCGGAGGAGGCGGCGGTGTCACGGACCTGGATGGGCCGCAGCTGGCCGTTGAGGGTGGCCATCACGGTGCGCATACCGCGCTCGTCGGCCTCGCCCACGGCCTCCAGGCCGATCAGGAGCCGCACACCGGGTTCCAGGTCGACGGCGTACTCCTTGCCGGGACCGAGCCCGTAGAAGAAGTCCTTGCTGTCGAGGACGCTGGTGTCGCCGTACGTCTGCCGGTGGGTCTCGAACTCGCGGGTCGGGGCGGGGAACAGCAGCCGGTTGAGGGTGGCGCGCCGGTCCTTGTCCAGGCCCTCGCGGTCCTCGCCGGTCAGCTCCTGCACGGGCTTGGCCTCGCCGCGGCCCTGGAGGGCCTTGGTGCGGAACGGCTCGGGCCAGCCGCCGGGCGGGGTGCCGAGTTCACCGCGAAGGAAGCCGATGACGGAGTCGGGGATGTCGAACCGGTCGGGGGTGGCCTCGAAGTCGGCCGGTGCCACCCCGGCGCCGACCAGGTGCAGGGCGAGGTCGCCGACCACCTTCGACGAGGGGGTGACCTTCACCAGGTGGCCGAGGATGCGGTCGGCGGCGGTGTACATCGCCTCGATGTCCTCGAAGCGGTCGCCGAGGCCGAGGGCCACGGCCTGGGTGCGCAGGTTGGAGAGCTGACCGCCGGGGATCTCGTGGTCGTAGACGCGGCCGGTCGGTGAGGCGAGGCCCGCCTCGAACGGGGCGTAGATCTTGCGGACGCTCTCCCAGTAGGGCTCCAGGTCGCCGACGGCCCTGAGGTCGAGGCCGGTGGGCCGGTCGGAGTGGTCGGTGGCGGCGACGATCGCCGACAGGGAGGGCTGCGAAGTCGTCCCGGCCATGGACGCCACGGCTCCGTCGACGGCGTCGGCGCCGGCCTGGATCGCGGCGAGGTAGGTGGCGAGCTGTCCGCCCGCGGTGTCATGGGTGTGGATGTGGACCGGCAGGTCGAACTCGCGGCGCAGCGCGGACACCAGCCTGGTGGCGGCCGGGGCGCGCAGCAGGCCCGCCATGTCCTTGACGGCGAGGACATGGGCGCCGGCCTCGACGATCTGCTCGGCGAGCCGCAGGTAGTAGTCGAGGGTGTAGAGCTTCTCCGCCGGGTCGGACAGATCGGAGGTGTAGCAGAGGGCGACCTCGGCGACGGCCGTCCCGGTGGCCCGTACGGCGTCGATGGCGGGCCGCATCTGGCTCACGTCGTTGAGGGCGTCGAAGATGCGGAAGATGTCGATGCCGGTGCGGGCGGCCTCGTCCACGAAGGCGTCGGTCACCTCCGTCGGGTACGGGGTGTAGCCGACGGTGTTGCGGCCGCGCAGCAGCATCTGGAGGCAGATGTTCGGCACGGCCTCGCGGAAGGCGGCCAGCCGCTCCCAGGGGTCCTCGGCGAGGAACCTGAGGGCGACGTCGTAGGTGGCGCCGCCCCAGCACTCCAGGGAGAGCAGCTGCGGCAGGGTCCGCGCCACGGCGGGCGCGACGGCGAGCATGTCCTTGGTGCGGACGCGGGTCGCGAGCAGCGACTGGTGGGCGTCGCGGAACGTGGTGTCGGTGACGCCGATGGTCGGCGACTGCCGCAGCCAGCTCGCGAAGCCCTCCGGGCCCAGCTCGACGAGCTTCTGCTTCGAGCCTGCGGGCGGCTGCGCGGCGGGCACGGCGGGGATCTTGCCTGCCGGGTCGATGAGCGCGGGCCGCTCGCCGTGCGGCTTGTTGACCGTCACGTCGGCCAGGTAGGTGAGGAGCTTCGTGCCCCGGTCGGCGGAGTGGCGTGAGGTCAGCAGATGCGGGCGCTGCTCGATGAACGACGTGGTGACGCGGCCCGCCTGGAAGTCCGGGTCGTCGAGGACGGCCTGGAGGAACGGGATGTTCGTGGCGACACCGCGGATACGGAACTCGGCGACGGCGCGTCGGGCCCGGTTGACGGCGGTGGTGAAGTCCCGGCCGCGGCAGGTGAGCTTGACCAGCATCGAGTCGAAGTGCGCGCTGATCTCGGTACCGGCGTGGGTCGTACCGCCGTCGAGGCGGATGCCGGAGCCGCCGGGCGAGCGGTAGGCGCTGATACGGCCCGTGTCCGGGCGGAAGCCGTTCGCCGGGTCCTCGGTGGTGATACGGCACTGGAGGGCGGCGCCGCGCAGGGTCACCGTCTCCTGGGAGAGGCCGAGGTCGGCGAGGGTCGCGCCGGCGGCGATGCGCAGCTGCGACTGCACTAGGTCGACGTCGGTGACCTCCTCGGTCACCGTGTGCTCGACCTGGATACGGGGGTTCATCTCGATGAAGACGTGGTTGCCGTCGCGGTCGAGGAGGAACTCCACGGTGCCCGCGTTGCGGTAGCCGATCTCGCGGGCGAACCGTACGGCGTCGGCGCAGATCCGGTCCCGCAGTTCCGGGTCGAGGTTCGGGGCGGGCGCCAGCTCGATGACCTTCTGGTGGCGGCGCTGCACCGAACAGTCACGCTCGAACAGGTGGATGACGTTGCCCTGGCCGTCGGCGAGGATCTGCACCTCGATGTGGCGGGGCTCGACGACGGCCTTCTCCAGGAAGACGGTGGGATCGCCGAACGCGGACGCGGCCTCGCGGGACGCCGCCTCGATGGCCTCGCGCAGCGCCGCGGGTTCCTCGACACGGCGCATCCCGCGCCCGCCGCCGCCGGCGACCGCCTTCACGAACACCGGGAAGCCGATCTCGTCGGCGGCGCGCACCAGTTCGTCCACGTCGGTGGAGGGCTCGGAGGACCCGAGCACCGGTACGCCGGCCGCGCGGGCGGCGGCGACGGCGCGGGCCTTGTTGCCCGTCAGCTCCAGGATGTGGGCGCTCGGTCCGACGAACGTGATGCCCGCCTCCTCGCAGGCCCGCGCGAGTTCGGGGTTCTCGGACAGGAAGCCGTACCCCGGGTAGACGGCGTCGGCGCCGGCCTGGCGGGCCGCGCGCATGATCTCGTCGACGGAGAGATACGCCCGTACGGGATGGCCCGGCTCACCGATCTCGTAGGCCTCGTCGGCCTTGAGCCGGTGCAGCGAGTTGCGGTCCTCGTGGGGGAAGACGGCGACCGTCCGCGCGCCCACTTCGTACCCGGCGCGGAACGCGCGGATCGCGATCTCGCCACGGTTGGCGACCAGTACCTTGCGGAGCATCCCTGATCCCTTCGGCCTGCGATGAGGAACACCATGGTCGCGGCAATGTAGCCCACGTGCCATGAGAGTCGTGTCACTGAGTGCCAGTATTTTTCGGACTGATACGGAGGAATGGATCGAATCCTCGATGAAGGAAGCGGTCGATCCCTGTCCCACAGTGCCATCGAACGCCGGACGGATGGCCGGTTTCGTATGCGGTGCGCGTGGCTGCCTCATGTGCCCCACGCGGGTGGTCACCCCGGCAGGGCGAACTGGCTTCCCGTCTTCTGCCCGTCCTGCGAGACGGCCGCGGCCACGCAGCGGAAGACGCGCAGCCCCTTGTCCCACTCCGGGGCCGTCGGCGGGAGGATGTCGACGTTCCATTCGTCCGCGACGTCCCGGCCGTTCGGGACCATGGACGCGGCCCTGACCTTCTGGGAGCAGAGCGCCTTGACGTCGGGGTGCCGGACGAGGTCGCGCGCGTTGTTGGTCTGACCGTCCTTCGGGAGCGGGGCGATCGCGAACGTCTCCCACACGTGCCGGGTCCGGCAGTCCGCGCGGCTGACGGTGATGAGCCCGGAGACGTCGGTGATGCCGCTCCAGCACTCGGGGCTGACGACGCACCGGCCGCCCACCCCGTCGACCTCCGACGCGGGACAGTTCTCGGTCGTGGTCGCGACCCCGCCGAAACCGGAGGCGGCCTTGTCCGCGTCGATGGCGGGCGTCGAGGGGGCCCCGGTCGAGCCCGAGCCCCGGTCCCGTCCGTCGCCCCCTCCGCTCCCCTGGTTGACCACCACGGTGACCGACACGCTCACGGAGACGGCCACGGCCGCGAACACGGCGATCAGCAAGGGCCGCCTCCGGTTTCGGCGGGGTCGCGACCACGACCGAGAACTGTCCCGCGTCGGAGGTCGACGGGGTGGGCGGCCGGTGCGTCGTCAGCCCCGAGTGCTGGAGCGGCATCACCGACGTCTCCGGGCTCATCACCGTCAGCCGCGCGGACTGCCGGACCCGGCACGTGTGGGAGACGTTCGCGATCGCCCCGCTCCCGAAGGACGGTCAGACCAACAACGCGCGCGACCTCGTCCGGCCCCCCGACGTCAAGGCGCTCTGCTCCC
>NZ_LIQX01000003.1 GCF_001418475.1 Streptomyces ossamyceticus
GCCGACGGCCGGCCTCCACCCCGAACTCCGCGACGACATCGGCGACCTGCTGCGCCACCTCGCCCGCGAGCACGACCTGGCGGTGGCGCTCTCCTGCCACGACCCCGACCTCGTGGCGCGCATCGCTGACGAGGTGGTGGAACTCCGGGCGGGGGCGGGCTTGCCCGGCACGGCCCGCAGGGGTGGTGCGCCGGTGGGCCCGGTGGACGGCCGGGTGGAGGCGCGAGCCGGAGACGCGAAGGAGGTCCGGGCCGGAGACGCGGTGAAGGTTCGGATCGGGGACACCGGGCAGGGCCAGGTCGAGGGCCGGCTGCGGCACCGGGAGCCCCGGACCGGGCCGACGGACGTCCCCGTGCTCGACGTGCGCGGTCTGTGCGTGGTGTTCGGCCGGCGTTCGGACGCTCCCGCGCTGGACGGTGTCTCACTGGCCGTCGCTCCCGGGGCGGCGACCGGCATCGTCGGCGCCTCGGGCTCCGGCAAGACCACGCTCGTCCGCGCCGTGGTCGGGCTCCAGCCGATCACCGCCGGCACGATCCGTCTCGACGGGGCGCCGCTGAGCACGGGCCTGCGCGGGCGCAGCCGTGAACAGCGCCGCCGCGTCCAGTTGGTCACACAGAACCCGCTCGGTGCGCTGAACCCCAGCCGTACGGTCGGCGCCGCGCTCGGCAGACCGCTGCGGCTGCACCGGCGGTGCGCGTCCGGCGTGGCGCCGGCCCGGGTGGCGGAACTGCTCGAACACGTCGGTCTGCCCGCCGAGTTCGCCTCCCGCTATCCGCACGAACTCTCCGGCGGACAGCGTCAGCGCGTGGCCATCGCACGGGCCCTGGCGGCCGACCCGGACGTGCTGATCTGCGACGAGGTGACCTCGGCGCTGGACACCGCCACCGCCGAGTCGATCATGGACCTGCTGGTCCGGCTGCGGGAGGAGCGCGGCACGGCCCTCGTACTCATCAGCCATGATCTCCCGCTGATCGCCGACCGCACCGACACGGTCACCGTCCTCGACGCGGGCCGCACCGTGGAATCGGGCCCCACGGCGACGGTCTTCACCGCCCCGGCCCACGAGGCGACCCGCGCGCTCCTGCGAGCACCGGTGGTGGCGGTGTGAGACCGGGGACGACATGACACGGGGGAGGGGAAGGCGGCGCTGACCCTCTCGCGGCTCAGTACGGCTGCAACGTCCAGTGCTGGAGAGGGCTGCCCGTCTCCCGCCAGATGCCGACCGGGTTGCCGTTGAGGCCACCGCTGCTGGAGTAGGCGTCCATCGGCGCGGTCCCGTTGCGCTGCATGTAGATCTTGTAGTAGTTGCCGAAGGGCACCAGCTTGAGTTTCTGTGACGCCGAACGGTTGCAGTCCCACAGCTTGAACTGCCAGCCGATGTCGCCCCCGGACTCGGCGGGATAGTCCAGGCAGCGTCCCTTGCGCTCGTTCACGAGGACGTAGGGATAGAGGGAGTCGTGCGATTTTTCGAGCCGCCACTGCTCGCTGATGCCGCCGTTGCAGTCCCACAGCCCGACGGCGTTGCCGTTCTCACCGCCGCCGGAGTAAAAGGCGTCGAGACAGCGCCCCGTGCCGCGGTTGACGAGATGGTAGACATCGGCGAGCAACGCCGCGTCGTTGGTGCCGGACCGAGCCGGTGCCGCCGTCGCCGAGGTGAGCGTTCCGGTGATCAGTGCCGCGGCGGCGGCCGACACCGCCAGCGCACGCTTGAAGACGCGCATATGTTCCCCCTGGTCTCATGCGGGCTTGATGCGGTTCAGCGTGCGCTCGACTCGACGCCAAGGGCGACACCTTTCGATCTGGTTCGAAACGAGGGCCTTGACCTGGGAACGGTGTCACGCGCCGGGCACGTCTCAGTCAGTCCGCGTCGGCGACGATCGAGCCCACGCGTTCGGCGAGGGTCGGGTCGCGGCGGACCAGGAGGGCCGCGTAGCCGACGGCGGCGAGCAGCGTGGCGATCGCCGCGTACGGGAACCAGCTGTACGGCGCCGGCTGGCCGGGCTTGGCGAGGTAGTAGAGCGGGACCAGGATGGCCACTGTGCCCACCGCGGGCAGGAGGAGGTGCCGTACCACCCGGAACTCCTGCGGGCGGTATCTGCGGTAGTACAGCGGCAGCGCGATGTTGGACGCCAGGTACACCAGCAGGATCAGGATGGCGCCGAGCGTCGAGGACTCGGTGAAGAAGACCACCGGGTTCATGGGGCCGCCGCCCGGGCCCAGCAGATGGCCGAGGCCCCAGCCGCCGATGATCAGCAGTGCGATGGCGGTGAAGGTGACGATCGCGTTGTTCGGGGTGCGCCTGGTGGGGTGCACATAGCCGAAGAAGGACGGCAGCAGTCCCTCCCGTCCGGCGTTGAACACCAGGCGTGCCTGGGAGTTGATGCCCGCGATCAGCACACCGAGGGTGGAGGTCAGACCGCCGAGGTAGGCGAGGAACGCCAGCACGCCGAGGGTGTCGTGGGCCACCTCGATGAAGGGGATCCGGGACTCGCCGAGCGCGGTCACGTCGTAGCCGAAGCCGGTCACCGTGGCGTAGGCGAACAGGATGTAGCTCACGGTCATGATGGCGACGGAGGAGAACACCGCGCGGCCGACGTTGCGCCGAGGGTTCTCCGTTTCCTCGGCGAGCGCCGCCGAGTTCTCCCAGCCGATGAACAGGTACACCGCCAGCGGAAATCCCGCCGCCAGACCCTTGAAACCGTCGCTGATGTGGCTGGGCAGGAACGGGTCGAAGGACAGCGCGCCCCGGTGCTCCACGAGCGCCGCCACCGAGACCACGACCAGCACCAGCATCTCGGCGCCGAAGAAGTAGCCGGCCCACTTCGTGGACACCACCACGCCGCGCAGCATCAGCAGCACCGCCAGCCCGGTGAGCAGCAGCGTCCAGATGATCCACGGCAGGTCAACGCCGGTGTAGTGGTGCAGGGTGATCTGTACGAACCCGCCGGAGATCGAGACGACGCCGGCCATCGCGATGATGTAGCCCACCGCCGCCAACAGCGCCGTGGTCACCGCGCTGACCGGCCCGAACGTCCTGCCGACGAACGTGATGAAGCTGCCCGCCGACGGGTGCGCCCGGGAGAACTCGGCCAGCGTGTTGCCGAGGAGCGCGACGGCGATGCCCGCGGCCGCGATGGTCAGCGGCGACGCCACGCCCGCGGTGGTGGCGAGGAAGGCGAAGCCGAAGAAGAAGCTCATGGCCGGGCCGACGTTGGCCATGGTGGCGGCCGCGATGTCCGCCATGCCGAGGACACCGCCGCGCAACCGCTGGGGCGCGCCGCCGGCGGGTCCCGGCGGGGACAGCGGACCGGCTCCGGGGTGGGGCATGGCGGCAACTCCTCGTGCGGTGGTGTGGCGTGATGGGTGCGCGGGCTGTCGACGATCGTGCTGTCGGGCGGGTACGGCGGCCGCCGACCGGACCGGGTGTCAGCCGTGCCCGGAACGCTGGTGCGCCTTCACCGCCCGCACGGCCCGATCGGTCGCGCCCCGTCCCAGTTCGGTGAGGAGTTCGGCGTGGCAGCCGTTCCGTTCCCGTACCGCCTCGGGCCGCGGCGCGGGCAGCAGCAGACACAGGCGGCCGAGCAGATCGGCGGCGAACTCGCGGATCCCGGGACCGCCGAGCACCTCCGCGAGGTCCAGATGGAAGCGGGTCTCCAACTCGGCGAGGTGCGCCGGGTCGTCCGTGCTTTCCATGTCCTCGACCAGGGCGCGCAGTCCGTCCAGCCGCTCGGCCGGCACCTCTCCCGCACCGTGCGCCACGAGGCCGCACTCCAGCAGCAGATGGAAGGCGTCCAGCGAGGCCGCCTCCTCGATGTCGTGCGTCAGGGCGACGACGGTGTCCCAGCCCTGCGCGACGAAGGTTCCGCCCGCACGGCCGCGCCTGCGGTCGAGCAGACCGTCCTGGCACATGCCCTCCAGCGCCCGGCGCACGGTGATCTCACTGATCCCCAGCTCCTCGGCGAGGACACCGGCGTCCGGCAGCCGGTCACCGGGCCGCACCACGCGCAGGCGGATCCGCAGCGCGATCCGGGAGCGGACGAGATCGGATCCGCTCTGACCGCCGAGGGGCAGCACGCGGGCGTGTCCCACACCGATGGCCGAGGCCGTGGGGGCGGGGCCCGGCTGGTTGTAGGGCCCGAACTTGCCCGCTGCGTTCACCACGGCGCCACCCTAACGGCCCGCTGATCGCGGCCGGGGTCCGGCGCGGGACCTGGTCCGTGGGGGCGCGGGCGGTTCCCGCGACGGGGTGGTGGTGCGGTGCATCGGGGCTCCCAGGGCGAGGGATGTCGGGAGGGGAGGGCACGGTGGCGGACCGCGATGCAGAAAAAATTAGAGCAAGGTGAACAGTTAAACAAGACCTGCCCGCGGTCGCTCGCGGGGCGGGGAGTGGAGGTCGGGTCGGCGCTTGCGTCACCGCGCCCCTGATCAGGGCATTCGCGCCCTGGAGGACGCGTCGACCGGCCCTCTTCGTGGAGGTCGCGGGGGGTCGTACGAGGGCGAGAGGCTCCGGAGGAGGGCGTGCGGATGCCGGTCGTCCGGCGACAGGACCCCTTGTTTTTTTAGATCGTGCTGAACTATTTTCCTGACCGCCGCCACCGGCACGACCGGTCCGGCAGCCACCGGGTCAGGGGCCGCGGTCCACCATGCCCTCCCCACGACCGTGATCGCCACCCGCCCCGAATCCGGCACCTCCCACGCCCGCCCCGCGGAATCCACGCGGCGACCCCGACCGATCCCGCCGGAACCCTCCCTCGTCCCCATCTGCCTCTGGATGTCGAGATGACCACACGTCCCCCTGTCTCCACCCTCGATCAGGCGACCGCCACGGACAGCGCCCCAGAAGGGTCCGGCCTGCGCGCCGGGCTCAAGGACCGCCATCTGTCGATGATCGCGATCGGCGGTGTCATCGGCGCCGGCCTGTTCGTCGGCTCCGGCTCGGGCATCGCCGCCGCAGGCCCCGGAATCCTGATCTCCTACGCCCTCGTCGGCGCCCTCGTCGTCCTCGTGATGCGGATGCTCGGCGAGATGGCCGCGGCCAACCCCACCTCCGGCTCGTTCTCCGCCTACGCCGACCGGGCGCTCGGCCGCTGGGCCGGCTTCACCATCGGCTGGCTGTACTGGTTCTTCTGGGTCGTGGTGCTCGCCGTGGAGGCGACCGCCGGCGCCAAGATCCTCACCGGGTGGATCCCCGGCGTCCCCCAGTGGGGCTGGGCGTTGATCGTCATGGTCGTGCTCACCGCGACCAACCTCGGTTCGGTCGGCTCCTACGGCGAGTTCGAGTTCTGGTTCGCCGGGATCAAGGTCGTCGCCATCGCCGCGTTCATCGTGGTCGGCGGGCTGGCCGTCTTCGGTCTGCTGCCCGGCTCGGACCACCCGGCGACGGGCCTGTCCAACCTCACCGGGCACGGCGGGTTCCTGCCCCATGGACCAGGGGCGATCCTCACGGGCATCCTGATGGTCGTCTTCTCCTTCATGGGCAGCGAGATCGTCACCCTGGCCGCCGGTGAGACCGAGAACCCGCGGGCCGCGGTCACCAAGGCCACCAACAGCGTGATCTGGCGGATCGCGGTGTTCTACCTGGGCTCCATCCTGGTCGTGGTGTCGCTGCTGCGCTGGGACGACCCGGCGATCCTCAAGGACGGCTCGTACGTGGCCGCGCTGAACTCCATCGGCATCCCGCACGCCGGCCAGATCATGAACGCCATCGTGCTGACCTCGGTGCTGTCCTGCCTCAACTCCGGTCTGTACACGGCGTCCCGGATGGCGTTCTCGCTCGGCCGCCGCAGCGACGCGCCGGCCCCGTTCGCCCGCACCACCGGCCGCGGGGTGCCGCGGACCGCCATTCTGGCCTCGGTGGTCTTCGGCTTCGTCGCGGTCGCCTTCAACTACCTCTGGCCGGACACGGTCTTCCAGTTCCTGCTCAACTCCTCCGGCGCGATCGCCCTGTTCGTCTGGCTGGTGATCTGCTTCTCCCAGCTGCGGATGCGCAGGATCATCCAGCGGGAGACGCCGGACAAGCTGGTCGTCAGGATGTGGCTCTACCCGTACCTGACCTGGGCCACCATCGCGATGATCACGTTCGTGCTGTGCTACATGCTCACCGACACCGCCGACGGCGGCGGCCGCGACCAGGTGGTCCTGTCCACCCTGGTGGCCCTGGGCGTCGTGGGCGTCGCCCTGCTCCGCGACCGTCTGCGCCGCAGCCGCGCGCACGACGCCGCCACCCCCTCCTAGGGACCGCTGACGGTTGAACCGCCGCTCGGCGGCCGGGGCCCTCACCGTCCCCCGGCCGCCGGGCTCGCTGTCGTGACCCGGGAGCGGTCGTGATCGACTGGGGCCGACAGACCGTGAACCCGAGGAGGGTGCCGTGATGGAACGCCGCGTCAACGCGCATGAGCTGGAGCTCGACCCCCTGCCGCTGAAGGAGGAGGACATCCTCGCCGGACGCCCGGCCGCGGCCGCGCGAACGCTGGGGGACCTCGGCGGCACGGAATTCGGTGTGTGGGCCCTCACGGTCGGAACCGTGCGCGACGTCGAGACAGACGAGATCTTCGTCGTCCTGGAGGGAGACGCGACCGTGCGCTTCGAGACCGGGGAGAGCGTCGACCTCACCCCCGGTGTCGTCGTACGCCTGCGCGCGGGGGAGCGCACCGAGTGGGAGGTGCGCTCCCCCCTGCGGAAACTCTTCGTGGCGGCCGACTGAGGTACGGGAAGAGAGCCGCGGCACCGGGGAACGAGTGGAAAAGTCGCGGGTGGCGGGCGGCGCTTCCGCCTAGGGTCGTGGTCATGTTCAAGTCAGGGGTGGGGTTTCTCGCGTTGTTCGGGCTCGGCTGGTGGCTGCTGGGCACGAGCCCGTGGGGCGGGTCGACGCGGCTGGTCCTGATCGGCGTCGGGGGTGTCGTCACGGTGGGGCTGATGCTGGCCGCGCGCCGCTTCCTCCCCGCCTCGGCAGGGGGGCCGTTCCCGGCCGACCGGCGCCGGCGGTTCAACCAGATCAACGGCGTCCAGTGGCTGCTGATCATCGCCATCGCCGCGCTGTGCCGCGCCCTCGACGTGCCGGTGCTCATTCCGCCGCTGGTCGCGGTGGTGGTCGGGCTGCACTTCCTGCCGTTGGCGGTGGTGTTCGAGCAGCCCCGCCTGCGCGTCCCGGCCGCCCTGCTGATCGCCTCCGGGGCCGCGGGCACGACCCTCTGGCTCACCGACGGCCCCGACGAGACCGTCCGCCTCGCGGTGGGCCTCATGTCCGCGCTCTCCCTGTGGGGCGTGGCGACCTGGACGGTCACGGCGACGGCGTCCACCAGGAGCCCCGGACCGGCCGACGCACCGCACGCCTGACGGCAGTACCCGGAGCGCGCCCACCGCGTCCACGGCCCAGCCCGCGCCACGGGAACGGCGACGGTGCCGGCACGTGTGGCCGGCACCGTCGCCGCGGGTCACGGTGGCTGAAGGGTCAGTCCACGCTCACCGCCCGCCACAGCTGGCTGTCGGCGTTCGCGTCCGTCGTCTGGACGAGCTGCGTGCCCGCCGTCGAGTTGGACACCGAGAGCAGCTTGCCGCTCTTCACGTTCTTGATCTTGTAGTAGCCGTTCCCGTCGGCGATCGGTGTCCAGCGCTGGCTCGCGGCGTTGTTGTCGGGCTGCTGGATGATCGTCGCGCCGTCCGACGTGGACCCGCCGGTGACGTCCAGCAGCTGACCGCTGTTCTCGTTGACGATCTCGTAGCTGCCGTCACCGACCGAGACCCACTGCCAGCGCTGGTTCTGCGCCGCGGTGTCGTTCCACTGGATGACGTTCGCCCCGGCGGTGGTCGATCCGCCGGAGACGTCGATCACCTTGCCGCTGCTCTTGTTGAGGACCTTGTAGAACGTGCTCTGGCCGGGGAAGGCGATGAAGGCGAACGCGTCCAGCGCGCAGACCGTGTTGGACGAGGCCGTGTTCTTCGTGCCGGTGCACACGACCTTGATCGTGTGGGGACCCGCGGCGAGATCCGTCTTCTCGAACAGCACCACCTGCTTCGTCACCGTCGAGGCGTACGCGTCGATGCCCGACTGCACCAGGGCGCCGTCGAGGTAGACGTCGACCTTGCCCATGTTCGGCTGCTTCATGCTGAGGTACCGCACGCCCGAGCCGGTGAACGCGTACTGGACGGAGTCGCCCGCCCTGCTGGTGAACTTCTCGGACCCGTTCATGTCCTTCGTGTCGTTCCAGTTCGACCACGTGCCGGAGTAGGTCACGCCGGCCGCCTTGTCGTCGACGTAGGCCCATGACTGCCGTACGAGGGACTTCGACGCGGGGGACGCGTTCCCCTGGGCGTCCACGACGTAGAGGCGGTACTGACCGGCCGTCTGCGGGACGGCGATGCTCGTCGCGGTTCCGGCTGCCTTCGTCATCGTGGGCCCGACGGCGAACGTCGTCGTACCGGAGGGCGCCAGCCAGAGCGTGCTGGTCGCGTCACCGACGCCGCGGACGGGGATGGACGACACGCCCTTGCCGGTGAACGTGCTCGCGGGCAGGGCGTAGTCCTGCAGACCCACGGTGCTCCGGGGGACGAGGTCCTTGTAGGCGTCCTGCAGGCCGGCGTTCACCGCGATGCTGTACGCCTGCGACGGCCACACGTTGTCCGGGTACGCGCGCGCATCCTGGATGGTGCTGTTCGGCACGTTCTTGTTGGACATCTTGTTGACGGTGGCGTAGGTGTTGATGATGGTCAGGTCGTGCTGCCGGCCCCAGGTGCCGGAGTTGATGGTGTAGGCCAGGCCCGGGTCGACGTCGAGCACGTTGTCGTGCTCGTTGAGGTAGGCGGAGCCCTCGTCGGGGTGCCCTCCGTACTTGTGGCCGGCCGGAACGCCCTGGATGTAGTTGTTGCTGATCTCGGTTCCCGGCTGGGCTCCCAGGGTGTAGATCGGAGCGGAGTCGCCGAGCACCTGCATGTTGTCTATGAGCTGGTTGTGGCTGATGGTGTTGTTCTTCGCCGTGGTGGTCGGGTTCCCGGGCTGGATCGAGTTCGTCGAACCGTCGAAGTTCCACCAACCCCAGCCGAGGGTGATGCCCGCCCACGGGGACTTCTCGATCCGGTTGTGCTCCACGGACAGGGAGTCCACGAAGTACGCCGACACGGGGCTGGACCCCTGGAACAACACCGCGCTGTCGTACAGGTAGTTGTTCGTGACCGAGATGTTCTTGCAGACCCCCTCGACGTTCACCGGGTACTTCTCGTTGTTGGTCGAGGTGTAGTCCCCGATGTACACGTGCTGGGGGTGCCCCACGGTGATGGCGGAGCCGGCTATGTCATTGGTGACGTTGCCGGTCAGCTCCGAGTCGGTCACGTCGTTGACCATGTTGATCCCGTCGGCGCCGGTGTGCTGCACCGTGTTGCGCCGCAGGGCGATGCCGTCCGCGTTCTCGATCTGGATGATGCCCGGCGGCAGGTCGACGTTGCGGTACGTGTACGCGTGGAAGTTCTTCCTCGCGTACACGGTGGAACCGGAGTTGCCCTGCTGGCCCTGCCGGAAGACCGAGCCCGCCACATTGGTCAGGCCCCAGTCGGAGTGTTCGACGGTGAGCCCGGAGAACGTGATGTTCCGCGCGTGGTCGGTCCTCGACGTGCCCGCGATCCTGAGGAGGGTGGACACGTTGTTCGGCGCGAAGACCTTCGCCGACGTCATGTCCTCGGAGCCCGACTTGTAGTAGTAGACGGTGTGCTTCGTCTTGTCGAAGTAGAACTCGCCCGGCTGGTCGAGGAATTCGTACGCGTTCATGAAGGTGTGGGTGCCGGCGGCGTCGAATCTGCCGTTCGGCGGTCCCTGGGCGATGGCCGCGCCCGGCTGCTGGAACAGCGCCACGCGGTTGGCGCCGTCCGAGCTCGTGGTGATCTGGCGGACGCCCACGATGGCCGACGTCCACGTCGTCTGCGTTCTGATCTCCACGTCGTCCTGGTTGGCGGCGACGGCGGGCAGATCGGCGAGGCTGTACTTGGCGCCGTCGCACTGCGAACCCGACTCCCAGGCCCAGGGAGCCTGGCCGGCCGTGATGGTGTAGGTGCCGTGGCAGCCGGCCGAGGGAATCGTCTTCGAGGCCATCTGGGCGCGCTTGCCGTCGACGTAGAGCGCGCGGAGCTTGTCGTCGCGGTCCAGCGGGGCCTTCCAGATGTTCCCGCTGTGCTGCGTCCAGCCGGTCACCGGGACACCACCGTTCAGCACCGGCTTCTCGTCCTGGTAGGCGGCGTACACGACACGGTGGCCGTTCGTCCCGGAGTCGGCCGACGTGAAGTCGACGGTGCTGCTGACGGGGTAGTTGCCGCCGCGCAGATAGACGTTGATGTCGCCGGTCATGTCGTCGTTGACGGTGCGTACGACGTCCCGTGCGTGCCGCAGGGTCTTGAACGGCGCGGAGATCGTCCCGGCGTTGGTGTCGTTGCCGTCGGGGGCGACGTAGTACGTGGCCTGGGTCGCGGCCGAGGCCGGGGGCGACAGCGTGAGGGAGGTCAGCGGCGTCGCGACGAGGGCCGTCGCCAGCACGGCCGACAGCCTGCGGACGGTGGAGGGGAAGGGCTTCATGGTCTGCCCCTCCCGCTGGAACGGTCGGTCGGGAAAGCGGTCATGCGGCGGCTCCGGGGGTGCTGTTCGGTGCGGGTTCGCGGACGGGTGACTTCTCAGGGGCGGAAGCGGGGGTTCGGGCTTTCCTGGCGACGGACGCGGTGCGCCCCGGGTAATCGGTCGGGTCGGCCGGGGGCGACGGGACGTGGGGCGCGCTTGCCCCTCAGCGGTGTCAGGGGACACCGCCGGCGGTGGTGGGGACGTCCTGCCTGATCAACCCGCGTTCGCGGAGGTCGTGCCAGAGCGCCCGGGGTACGGCGCTCCGCTGGAGTGCCACGTTCTGCGTCACCTGCGCGCGGTCGCGCATGCCCAGCGTGACGTTGACGGTGCTGGGATGGGTGGTCGGGAAGGCGATGGCGGCGGCGGGAAGACTGGTGCCGTGCTCCTCGCAGACCTCCGCGATCGCCCGTGCGCGGGCGACCAGCTCCGGGGGAGCGTCCTGGTAGTCGTACTTCATGCCGTCGGCGGGCCACGGACGCGAGAGCAGCCCGGAGTTGAAGACACCGGCCGCGACGACGCTCTTGCCCGCTTCCCGCGCGGCGGGCAGCACGTCGTCGAGCGCCGACTGGTCGAGGAGGGTGTAGCGCCCGGCGAGCATGACCACGTCGGCGGCGGTCTCCCGCAGGAAACGGGCGAGCATCGCCGACTGGTTCATACCGGCGCCGATGGCCCCGACGACCCCTTGGTCACGCAGCTCCGCCAGAGCGGGCAGGGCCTCGTCGGCGGCCTGCCGCCAGTGGTCGTCGGGGTCGTGCACGTACACGATGTCGAGCCGGTCGAGGCCGGTGCGGTTCAGGGAGTCCTCCAGGGAGCGGAGCACCCCGTCGCGGCTGAAGTCCCACTGGCGGCGCAGGTCGTCCCGTACGACGAAACCGTCACTGTCGACGCCCCGGGGACGCTCGTTGGGGACGAGGAGGCGGCCCACCTTGGAGGAGACGACGTACTCGTCCCGAGGGCGCTGCCGCAGGGCCGCCCCGAGACGCTGTTCGGAGAGCCCGAGGCCGTAGTGCGGCGCGGTGTCGAAGTACCGGATGCCCGCGTCCCAGGCCGCGTCGACGGCGGCCGACGCGTCGGCCGCCGAGGTGGTGCGGTACAGGTTGCCGATCACGGACGCGCCGAACCCGAGGGCGGTGAGTTCGACGGACGTGCGGGCGACGCTCCGACGTCGCATGACGCCCTCCTCGCGCGTGTCGAGCGGCGCGGTGGGGCCCGGCTCCACGCTCGGTGCGGGAGCCGTGTCCAAGGTACGGGCAGCCGTGTAACGGACGGCGAGGGTCATCGTGTTCTCCGGAGTCCTCTCGGCACGAGCGCCGTGCGTCAGCCGCGGGCGGGGAGGCGGTAGAAGGCGGTCGCGGTGCCGGCGAGGAGCGCGTGGATCTCGCTCTCCGCGCAGTCGGTGAGCAGTTCGTCCACCGTGGCGGCCCAGCGGTTCCAGCCGCCCGCGAGGTTGGCGACCGGCCAGTCGGAGCCGAACATCAGCCGGTCCGGGCCGAAGGACGTGAGCAGCACGTCCCAGACCGGGCGGATGTCGGCGGTGGTCCAGCTGTCGTGGTCGGCCTCGGTGATCAGTCCCGACAGCTTGCAGACCACGTGCTCGTGCGCGGCCAGCCGTCGCACCTGCTCCCGCCACTTGGCGAGGTCGCGCCCGGCGATGTCCGGCTTGCCCGCGTGGTTCAGCACCTGGGGCAGGTCGGGGAAGCGTTCGGCCAGCCGGATCGCCTGGTCGAACTGGTGGCTGCGGACCAGGACGTCGTAGGAGAGCCCGCGGTCCCTCGCCGCGGCCAACCCTCTTTCGACATCGGGGCGTTGCAGCCAGGCCGGTTCCGTCTCGCCCTGGACGAGGTGGCGCAGGGAACGCAGATACGTGCCGCCGGCTCCGGCGAGCAGCCGGTCGAGCGTCTCGCCGATCGCCGGCGACGTGAGGTCCGCCCAGCCGACCACCGCCTCGATCAGCGGTTCCCGCTCCGCGAGGGCGAGCAGGTCCTCCGTCTCGGGCACCTCCGGCATGCACTGCACGGCCACCGTGCCGTGCAGGTGACGGCCCGCGACGGGGCGGGTCGCGGTGGAGCGCAGGTCGTCGGGGGTGAAGGTGCGGCGGATCGATGTCAGGTCGGGGTCGTCGAGCCAGGGCTGCGGACGCCGGTCGAGGTCCCACAGATGGTGGTGCGCGTCGATGAGAACGGGGGCGGGCGTGGAGGCGGGGGCGGAGGTCATGGCGGTTCCAAGTCGGGTCGGTCCGGCGCGGTCCGTGTCAGGCGGTGGCGTCCTCGCCTGGCGGGTCGAGGTGCCAGATCTCGGTCAGTTCCGTCCACTGGCGGGAGTCGCCCCGGTCGGGCCAGGGCTCCTGGCAGGGATCGGTGAGTCTCCACCACTCCCGGGTCTCGGCGTCGGCTTCCAGGGCGGCCATGTCGGCCTCGAAGTCGTCGCCGTGGTACTCGAGGAAGGCGAACAGCACGTCACCGTGGAGGAAGATGCTGTAGTTGCGGATGTTCGCCCGGTGCAGGGCGGCCTCCACGCCGGGCCAGACGGCCGCGTGGAGCCGCAGGTACTCCTCGCGGTGCTCGGGGCGGAGCCTGATGGTCTGCGCGATGCGCCTCATGCGCGTTCTCCTTCCGTGCCCTGGGAGGGCGGGCCCGCCGGGGTGTCGAACGGGGTGCGGTAACTGGGGGTGCGGGAGCGCAGCCGGAGGCGCAGGGTGAGCCGGATACGGGTGGACGCGGGCAGCCGTACGGTCAGGAAGGGGTCGGCGCAGTCCTGCTCCGCCTCGGTGACGACCGGCTCGGTGTGACCGTAGTCGTACATGTCGCCGATCCAGCCGTCGTCCCGGCAGGTGGTGTACCGGACGGCCGTGATGGTGTGCTCGGCGAAGGCGCCGGCCTGGACGATCACCGTGCGCTCGGCTTCGGGGGAGAGGTTCACCAGTTCGACGGTGGTCGCCTCGGGGTCGATGGAGGTGACCAGCGCGGCGACCTCCGGTGGCAGACCGGCGCGGCGGGCCTCGGCGTCGTGGTAGCGCAGCCGGGCCTGCTGCAGGCCGCCGTTGTAGAGCACCTGGGGGCCGCCCCACGTCAGCTGGACGAGGGCTTCGGTGACCACCGGGTTGCACAGCTGCCACACATGGATGTCGGCCTCGGCCACGTCCAGGTCGCGGTAGCGGTCCATCCGGCGCAGCCGGTGGTGGATCTGGGCCTGCGCGGCGGCGAGGATGCGCTCGGGGTAGCCGGGGTCGTCACCGGCGAGGAACGCGAACCATGCCTTCTCGTGCCCCGACTCCTCCTTGGCCCGGAACGGCCGCACGGTACGCCAGTCGATACCGTCGGCCTCGCGCAGCCGCTCCAGCCGGACGCGGTCGGCGTCGGAGGCCGTGTGGTGCCACAGGGCCACCGGCACGGGCGGGGTGAGCGGGTTGTAGTCGAACCAGCCCGAGTCGTTGTGCCGGAACGGAAGGTGCGGTGTCGGGGTGTGGATGTCGGGGCCCAGTTCGACCACCCACTTGGAGGGGAGGCTGGAGTCCGCCTCGGTGTGGGGCATCACCCTGGCGTGACCGATGAGGGTGTCGAGCGAGGTCGCGACCATGGAGAGATAGTCGTCGTCCCCGGTGACGGTGGCCGCCGCGAGCGCCGCCACACAGGCCGCGTGGCCCACGCTGTGCCAGCCGTGCGGCCAGGACCAGCCGTAGTGCCCGCCGTACCAGCGACCGTCCAGCAGACTGCCGACGGCACCGTCCGGGCCCGCGTTGTCGGGGATGAGACCTTCGTTGGCCCGTGTGCGCTCGCGCCACGCGTCCACGTACTCGACGATCCAGTCGCGGTAGCGGTCCTCGCCCGACAGGATCCACGCGTTGAGGACCAGCCCGGCCGCGGCCAGGTTGACCGCGGTGTCGCCGACACCCATCCGGTCCCGCATCTGCGCGCCGAGCCGCGGATCCGCGGAGAGCGGGAACGGGCCGCCCTCCGCCTCCGGGATCCACTCCAGCGGAAAGCCGTACGTCTCCGCTTCCTTCAGCAGCCACGGGTACACGTCGCCGTCGAACAGGCCCGTGCGGTCGGGGTCGCTGCCGTTGTGCGGGCGGGTGATGACACGGTGCTCGGGGTCGTAGTTGCCCCTGGCGGGGTCGACGTACAACTCGGCGAAGCGCAGCGCCCGTTCCGACCAGCGGTCAGGGGCGGCCATGCACAGGAAGTAGAGCAGCAGCAGGCTCTCGCCCTGGTGGAACCAGTCGTAGCCGCGCTCGAACTCGTCGTGCAGCATGCCGAGTTCGGTGAGCTGCCGGGTCACGCCCTCCCAGTGCTTCTCGCCGGCGGCCAGCAGATCGTCCGCACCGCCGAGGAGATACAGCTGGGGCCAGTTGAAGAACACCTCGTAGAAGTCGTCCACACCGTCGCGGGTGGTCAGTGCCCCGGTGTAGTTCAGCCGTCCGTCCGGGCCGGTGAAGTCGCGGGCGAAGCGGCGCCAGGCGTGGTCGAGCAGGTCGAACAGCGCACGTTGTGACACGGCCCAGCCGGGCGGTTCGAGCACCGGCACGCCCGCCTCGATCTCGGGTGGCGGGGCGGGCTGCCCGGCGACCGGGGTGTCCCCACCCGAGGCGGGGCCGGAAGAGGTGAAGGGCATGGGACGGAGCTCCGTTCGGGGGTGGCGGGGTGCGCGCCGGGGACGACGGTCGGGCGGACGACGCCGGATCGGGCATCAGGGTCGGGGCGGAGGACCGGGGCTACTCCTTGGTGGCGCCGGCGAGCATCCCGCTGACCAGGAAACGCTGGGCGAAGAGGAAGACGATCAGTACGGGTGTGATGGCCACGAGCGTCGCCAGGGCCAGCTGCGGCCGTTCGATCGCGAGGGTGCCGACGGCCGGATTGAAGGACGGCACATTGCTGAGCAGGGTCCCGACCCCCACCTGGATGGGCATCTGGCCGCTCTCGGGCAGCATCACGTAGGGCAGGAAGTAGTTGGTCCAGTTGGCGACGAAGCTGAAGAACCCGACGAGCGCGATCACCGGTGTCGCCAGCGGCAGCGCGATGTGCCGGAAGACACCGAACTCCGAGCAGCCGTCCATCCGTGCCGCCGCCAGCAGGTCCTTCGGTACCGCGGTGGTGAAGTAGATGTACGTCAGATACACGCCGAACGGGTAGAACGAGTACGGCAGGATGATCGACCACATCGTGCCGATCAGCCGCACCGCGTTGATCTCCAGGAACAGCGGCACCACCAGCGTGGCGGTCGGCATCAGCATCACGACCAGGGTCGAGACGAGCAGGGTGTGCCGGCCGCGGAACTCGGTCATGGCCATCGCGTAGCCCGCCGGGACGGCCACGCAGAGCGTGATGACCAGCGAGATCAGCGCGTACAGGGTCGAGTTGCCCAGCCACTGCAGGACGGCGTTGTCCTGGAACGCGGTGAGGGCGTCCCAGTTGGCCCTGAGGGTGTGCAAGGAGCCGAAGGAGAGCGGGCTGCCGTGGACGAGTTGCTGATCGGTCTTGGTCGCCGCGAGGACGAGCCACAGCACCGGCAGCACGAAGAACACCAGGAAGACGAGCAGGACGGAGCCGGTCAGCAGCCGGGGCACGAGGCGGCGCGAAGAACTAGTCGGCATCGAAGAACCCCGACCGTGCGACGAAGACGGCGGCGGCCGACACACTGACGACCAGGAGCTCCACCGAGACCGCGGCGGCGCCGTTGACGTTGTTCATCTGGAAGGCGAAGTCGTACGTCAGCTGGTTCAGCGAGTAGTCGCGTCCGGCCACGCCCACACTGGCGAGGGACAGCAGCTGCGGCTCCACGAAGAGCTGCGCACCGCCCGCGAAGGCCAGGATCACCATGTACACGATCCACTTGCGGAGCATGGGGATCTGGATGTGCCAGGCGGTCTGCCAGGCGCCCGCGCCGTCGATGCGCGCGGCTTCCATGACGTCGGTGGGGATGTTGTTGAGCGCGCCGTAGATGACGACGATCCAGCCGCCCGCGCCGGTCCAGAACGCGATGACCGTGAACAGCAGGGGCAGGTTGCCGGGCGCGATCACCTCGCCGAAGGTGTCGAACCCCAGCATGCCCAGCAGCGAGCTGACGGGGCTCACCGTCGGGTCGAGCATGAACAGCCACACCAGCACACTCGCGGCGCCGGCGAGCGCTCCGGGGATGTAGAAGAGGAAGCGCAGGGACTTGCTGAGGGTGCCGGAGGCGAGGCGGTGCAGCAGCAGCGCCAGGCTCACCACGAACACCACGAGCGAGACCAGCCAGAACAGCAGGTACAGCGCGACATGGCCGACGGCGTCCAGGAAACGGAAGTCCTGTGCGGTGGTGACGAAGTTGCTGAAGCCGGTGAAGGTGCCCCCGGCGTCGGTGAACGCGAAGTAGACGGCGTACCCGGTCGGCAGGATGCCGAACGCGATCAGGAGCAGCACGTAGGCCGCGACGAAGGCGATGCCGGCCCGGCTCTGCCGGTCGGTGCCGCTGGGGCGCCGACCGGCGGAGCCGGACGGGGAGTGGCTGAGGGTCACTGCTCGACCTTGTACCCGTTGGACTTGGCGTGCTGGACGATGGAGTCCTGCCAGGCCGGCAGCATCGAGACGATGGACTTGCCCTGGGTCAGGCCCGGCTTGACCGTGGACGCCCAGATCGCCTCCTGGCTGAACTGGCCCGAGCCCCACTCCGGCCACACCTGGGAGGAGGCGGCCGAGAGGGCGCTGAGGTCGCTGGCGAAGTAGCCGGAGGCGTCCTGACCCTTCAGCCATGCCTCGGCCGCCGGCGCGTAGGCCGGGAAGCCGGGCGCCTTCTCCCCCTGGTAGGCGTTGTCGGTGGTGACCCACGTCAGGAAGTCGGTGGCCGCCTTGAGGTGGGTGGAGTGCTGCGACAGCAGCCAGGTGCCGCCGCCGACGTTGCCCGTGGACGGCGCGCCGTCTCCCTGCCACTGCGGTATGGGCGCCACCGCGATCTGCTGGGCGGGGACCTTGAGGGTGTCCTTGAAGACCGCGCCGCCGAACCAGGCCGGGCCCGGCATGAGCAGGACCTTGTCGGCCTGGTTCTTGCCGAAGTCGGTGCTGAACACGCCGCTGATGGACATGGACTTGTTCTTGATCAGCACGTCCAGGAGCTTGGCCATCCTGGTGCAGGCCTCGCTGGTGGTGTTCACGGACACGGACTTGGGGCCGGTGATGTGGTTGGCGCCGCACTTGCTCGCCCACAGGTAGATCTCGGGGGTGAAGGAGTCCCCCGCGTCACCGACGAGATAGCCCGGATGCTCCTTGGCCACCTTCGTGCCGAGCTTCTGGTACTCCTCCCATGTCGTCGGCACCGTGTAGCCGAACTTCTTCATCAGCGGGGCGTTGTACCAGAGCACGGCCTGGGAGAGGTCGTTGCGCAGACAGTAGACGGTGCCGTCGACCGTGCAGACGTCGTTGGCGCCCTTGGCGAACTTCCCCAGCGTCGACTCGGGGACCAGGCCCTTGTTGAGCGGAGCGGCGAAGCCCGCGTCGACCGCCCAGGAGGTCTCGTTGTTCTGGGAGCTGAACACGACGTCGGGCCAGCCCTTGCCGGTGCGGTTGAACAACTGGACCTTCGTCTGGAGGTAGTTGGACCCGTTGGCGTCGCCGTCGTAGCTGACGATGTCCAGCTTCACCTCCGGGTGCAGCTTCTGGTACAGCTTCGCGGCGTCCATCCGGGTCGCGTCCACCCAGACGGTCAACGCCCCGTCCTTCTGCGGCACCTGGGCGAAGCCGTCCTTGGTGGTCGTACCGGCCGTGCCGCCGCCACAGGCCGTCACGGTCAGCAGCACCGTGACCGCACACCCGGCCAGCGATGCCGCCCGCTTCCTGCCGAGAGCTCTCTTGGGGCCGGGCGAGGACTGGTTGACGGTCATGAAGGACTCCAGGGGGTGTGCGGGTGCCCCGAGCGGATGGGCGGCCCGAAGGTCGACGGAGACGGGAGAGGCGGCTGCGCTGCGATCGGCTGGAAGAAATTAGCCGCCTTATCGCGTGACACGTCAAGGGTGCGTGCAGCGCTTCGTTGCTGGATTTCCGATGACGGACGAGCAGTTGTGCTGCTTATGCGCGATACGAGGCATTTGCTCACCCGGATGACCGTGGCTTTCGGTATGGATCATGGCCAGAATGAGTACGACTTATATCTCCTGTGCGCTACGATGAAGTCGGCTCCACCGCGACCAGTCGCGTGAGCAGAAGTCACCCGGGAGGCAGCACAGATGGACGACATGCCGGCGATCGAAGCGGCCCTGCCGGTCCAGGCCCCTCCCGCCGCGCCTGCGGGCGTGGCCGGCCCGGACGAGCGGCGGGACTACCGTCCCGGGTACGAGATCGTGGCGGAGCGGATCCTCGCGTACATCGCCGAGGAGCGACTGGCGCCGGGTGACCGGCTGCCCACGGAGATCGACCTCGCCCGGACGCTGGACACCAGCAGGGCGGTGGTGCGGGAGGCCGTCAAGATCCTTTCGGCGCTGGGCCGGGTGAGGGCGCACAAGGGGCGGGGCCTGTTCGTCGCGGACGACGAGGGCATGCTCGTCACCAGCCGGTGGGGAGGCTTCTTCCGCCCCGTCGACATCGACCACGTACTGATGCTGTTCGAGTTCCGCAGGGTCCAGGAGATGGCCGCCAGCAGTCTGGCGGCCACCCGTGCCACCCCTTCGGAGCTGCGTACCATCGAAGTCGCCATGGAGCAGTGCCGGCACGGGTTCGTCCACGGCCAGGTCGAGGTGTTCAACCAGGCGGACGAGGACTTCCACACGGCCGTGTCGGCGGCCTCGCACAACACGTTCCTCGTCAGCGCCGTGCGGGACGCGCGACGCCTGCAGCGCCAGTCCAGTGCCATCGGTATCCATGACTCGCTCGGGGAGAACACCGAGGCGGCCGTCGAGGAGCACGAGGCGATCTACCGGGCCATCCGTGACGGTCGCCCCGAGGAAGCGGCGCAGGCCACCGCGGCGCACCTCGACCGAACCCTGGAGGACTACCGGCGCGAGATCCAGCGCCGCCTGTTCGGCTGACGGCGCCCGTCGGCGCCCCTCCGCGCCCTGTCCCGGCCGCCGCACTTCTCGGAAAAACGCGGACGATCCGTTGACTTCCGTGCGGCCGGGACTCTAACTTCAGCGTCGATCGGTTCGACAAGCCGATAGCCGTTCGATATATCGACAAACCGTCGTTCCGTCCTCGGTCGTCACGTGTCCCAAAGGACCCGTTGCCCGGGCGCCCGGCGGTGTGCCTTCGTCATGCCGTCACCCCGCACCGCACGGGTGAGGGGCGTCAGCCGTCGGGACGCGGCACGCACGACGAGCTGCCGGGACGCGGCCCGCCCGACGCGAAGGCCGGATCTCTACCACGTTCTCCCTCCCGCGCTCTCCCCGCGGTGTCCACCCACCGCTCCCGCACGTGATGACCTCCAGCCAAGGACTGCATCGTGGACCTCACCAGAAGACAACTCGGCCGGCTCGCCGCGGTCGGTACCGGCGCCCTCCTCCTTCCGGGCCTGCTCCCGTCGAGCGTGGCGTCGGCGGCCACTCCTCCGGCCGGCACCTGGGGTGACCAGGGCGACGGCACGTACGTCAACCCGATCGTCCCGGCCGATCTCAGCGACTGGGACTGCATCCGGGTCGGCGACGACTACTACGGCATCACCAGTACGTTCGGATACTCGCCCGGCATGGCCGTCCTGCACTCGAAGGACCTGGTCAACTGGCGCCCGATCGGCGGCTCGGTCGACGACGTCACCCGCATCGGACCGGAGCTGAACTGGGACCGGATGAACCGCTACGGCCGCGGCGTGTGGGCCGGGGCCATCCGCTTCCACGCGGGGCGGTACTGGGTGTACTTCAACACGCCCGACGAGGGCTTCTTCATGACGTCGGCCCCGTCGCCGACCGGCCCCTGGGAGCCGTTGCACTCGATGTGGCGGACCTCCGGCTGGAACGACGTGTGCCCGTTCTGGGACGACGACGGCCAGGGCTACCTGGTCACCACGCACTACTCGGACAACTACAAGATCCACCTGTACAAGCTGTCCGAGGACGGCAAGTCGCTGGTCGGTCCGGCCCCGGTGATCCACCAGTCGTCGCGCAGCGAGGCCAGCAAGCTGTACAAGATCGACGGTGTCTACTACCACCTGTTCAGCGAGGTGAAGCCCGAGGGCCGGGTCCTCATGATGAACCGCGGCTCCAGCATCCTCGGCCCCTTCGAGACCCGCCAGCTGCTGCACGTCAACACCTCGGTCGACCGCGAGCCCAACCAGGGCGGGCTGGTGCAGACCCCGGGCGGCGACTGGTACTTCGTGACCCACCACGGCCACGGCGGATGGGAGGGGCGCGTGCTGTCCCTGCTGCCGGTGACCTGGGTCGACGGCTGGCCGATCATCGGCACGGTGGGCTCGGACGGCATCGGCACCATGGCGTGGACGGGCCAGTTGCCCGACACCGGCACCCCCGGCCTCCCCGTCGACGCGCTGCCCGCCGTCGTCACCAGCGACTCGTTCACCGACACCCGCCTCAAGCCGCAGTGGGAGTGGTACTACCAACCCCGGGCGGACTACTGGTCGTTGACCGAACGTCCTGGTTATCTGCGGCTGAAGGCGTTCGCACCGCTGGCCGGGGACAACCTGATGAAGGTGGGCAACACCCTCACCCAGCGAGTGCTGCGCACCGCGGGCGGCGCCACGGTGACCGTCCGCCTCGAACTGGCCGGCCTCGCCGACGGCCAGCACGCCGGGCTGTGCCACTACGCCGCCACCTACGCCGGACTGGGCGTGCGACGCTCCGGGACCACCACCACGATCGAGCACAACGTCGGCGGGACCCTGACCAGCGGCGCGACCCTCACACAGAACGCCGTGTGGCTGCGCACCACATGGGACGTGAACGGGGTCAGCCGCTTCTCCTACAGCCTCGACGGAAGCACGTTCACCCAGGTCGGTGGCACCTACCAGCTCACCTGGGGCGGCTACCGCGGCGACCGGATCGGCCTCTACACCTACAACCCGGGCGGCACCGGCCACGTCGACTTCGACTCGGTGCAGTACACCATCGCCCCCGCGCGGACGTACACATGCGTCAGCGTGCGCAGCGGCAAGGTGGCCGACGTCGCCGGCGGGTCCGGCGCGGACGGCGCCGCCGTGATCCAGTGGACCGACAACGGCGCGACGAACCAGCAGTGGGCCTTCCAGTCCACGGCCGACGGCTACCACACGATCACCTGCGTCCGCAGCGGCAAGGTGCTCGACGTGGCCGGATCCTCCACGGCGGACGGCGCACGGGTCGTACAGGCGACCCCCGACGGCAGGGCCAGCCAGCAGTGGCGGTTGCGCCCCCTGTCCGGCGGTGTCTTCCAGGTGGTCAACCGCAACAGCGGCAAGGTGCTCGACGTCACCTCCGGCAGTACGGCCGACGGCGCCGCGCTGATCCAGTACGCCGACCGGGGCGGCACCAACCAGCAGTGGACGTTCCGCCGGGTCACCGGCTAGAGGCGCAACGATCCCGCCCGCACCGGCTGGTACGAGCAGGCGCGGCCACGGCCCGGCCCTACGGCTTCTTCGCCGTAGGGCCGGGCCGTCGCGCGTCGGGCGCGGTCTCCGGTGGCCCCGAGGACACCGTCCCCGCGACCCGACCACGGTCCCAGGACCCACGCATGATCGATGACCCGCCCCTATTGCTGCTAGCGTGCAGTTGCACATCAGTGGCAATAGTGTCGGAGGATGTTGGACATGGCGGTGTACACGCTCCCGGAGCTTCCCTACGACTACGCGGCGCTCGAACCGGTCATCAACCCGCAGATCATCGAGCTGCACCACGACAAGCACCACGCGGCGTACGTCAAGGGCGCGAACGACACGCTGGAGCAGCTGGCGGAGGCGCGGGACAAGGAGCAGTGGGGTTCGATCAACGGCCTGGAGAAGAACCTGGCCTTCCACCTCTCCGGCCACATCCTGCACTCCATCTACTGGCACAACATGACCGGTGACGGCGGCGGCGAGCCCCTGGAGAAGGACGGAGTGGGCGAGCTGGCGGACGCCATCGCCGAGTCCTTCGGCTCGTTCGCGGCCTTCAAGGCGCAGCTGACCAAGGCGTCGGCGACGACGCAGGGCTCCGGCTGGGGCGTGCTCGCGTACGAACCGCTCAGCGGGCGCCTCATCGTCGAGCAGGTCTACGACCACCAGGGCAACGTCGGCCAGGGTTCCACCCCCGTCCTGGTCTTCGACGCCTGGGAGCACGCCTTCTACCTCCAGTACAAGAACCAGAAGGTCGACTTCATCGACGCCATGTGGGCCGTCGTCAACTGGCAGGACGTGGCCCGCCGTTACGCCGCCGCCAAGGAGCGCGGCGACAGCCTGCTGCTCACGCCCTGAACGTGGTGACGCATGACGCCGCGACCGTGGCGGCGTCCGCACAGACGTCCTGCTCGTGATCGTCTTCTCAACCTTCACCGGCAGGCGGTAGGAGGAAGGGCTCCCGCGAGGACATGACTCGCGGGAGCCCTTCTGTCACCCGGCCACCGGCAGGACATGGTCGCCGACCCTGTCGGTGCTCAGGCACAGCGAGCACGGAGGGGAAGGCGCGGCCCGGGTCCGAGGGATCGGCCGCGCTCGGCGTGGAGGACGGTCCGGGTGCGGAGAGAGCCTCGCGTCCATGCCCAGTGACGCCAGGCAGCGGTCGTAACCCCTGGGCGCCCCGGATGAGCCTGATGTTTCGGAAGGCTCTCGGGCCCGCCCTTGCGCACCGGCGCGCCGTGCCCGCTTCACCGGGCCGCCCTCGCACAACCATCCACCGTTTCCGGGTGTCTTGGAGGTGAGTCACACCCGTGCGAGGCGTCTCGATGTCGCTCGCGCTTTGAGGAGGAGCAGTGGGAATCCGCCGACCTGCCGTATCGACCGCCGTGGCCGCCGCCCTGATCGGGTCGTTCGGCGTGCCGCTCGTCGCGGGCACCGCGTCCGCGAAGGACGGCGTCGCGACCGTGCGCGAGGACTTCGACGGCGACGGCTACCAGGACGTCGCCGTCGCCGCCCCGGGCGCGAGCGTCGGAGGCCACGCCCGCGCCGGTTACGTCGCGGTCAGCTACGGCTCCCCGCAGGGCCTCGACCCCAAGCGCACCAAGGTCTTCACCCAGGACACCACCCACGTGCCCGGCGCCTCCGGCGACAACCACGTCTTCGGCTACGCGATGGTCTCCCGCGACCTGGACGGCGACGGCCTGACCGACCTGGCCGTGGTCGCCCGCGACTACCGGCCGGAGGACAACGTCAACGGGTCGGTGACCGTCCTGTGGGGCCGGAAGACCGGCCTGTCCGGCGACGGCGCCGTCCGCGTCGGCGCACCGGCGAACGCCCAGGTCGGCGACGACCTCACCGCCGGCGACTTCGACGGCGACGGGTACACGGACCTGTTCATGGGCAACGGGGACGAGTACGACTTCCACGACGTCCTCCACGGCCCCTTCGGCCGCAACGGCGCCCCCAGCCGCACCCAGCAGGTGCAGGTGTACAGCACCGACAACTCCATCAACTCCACCGCCACGGGCGACTTCAACGGCGACGGCATCGAGGACCTCGCGACGTTCTACGTCTACGAGAACCACGCCGAGGGCGGCAAGCTGTGGCTCGGCTCCAAGGCCGGCCTGTCCACCGTCCCGCAGCGGTTGAACTCCGCGGCCGGCACCGCCGTCGCCGACTTCGACCGCGACGGCTACGCCGACCTCGCCACCCGCGTCTTCCTCAACGGCGACACCGAGGGCACCGAGGAGGACCCGGGCACCGTCAAGATCTACTACGGTTCCGCGTCCGGCCCCAGCCAGACCCGTACGCAGACGATCACCCAGAACACGGCGGGCGTGCCCGGCGTGAGCGAGAAGGGCGACCAGTTCGGCGGACGGCTGCACGCGGGCGACGTCAACGGCGACGGATACCCCGACCTGGCCGTCGGTGTCCCCGGCGAGGCGATCGGCTCCAAGGCCAGGGCCGGCGCCGTGGTGCTGCTCAAGGGCGCCAAGGGCGGGCTCACCGGCAAGGGCGCGCAGGCGTTCCACCAGGACACGACGGGAGTTCCGGGTGCCGCGGAGTCCGGCGACGTGTTCGGCGCGGCACTGCGACTGCTCGACATGACGGGTGACGGCAAGGCGGACCTGGTCGCGGGCGCGCCGGGCGAGAACCTGGGCAGCGTCGTGAACGGCGGCGCGGTGTGGCTGCTGCGCGGCGCCGCCTCCGGCGTGACCGCCGCCAAGTCGGTCGCCCAGAACCCGACGGACATCGGGGCCCCGGCGCCGAGGGCGTTGTTCGGCGCGAACCTGAGCGGCGACAACGGGGCGGGAGTGGTCATCCCGTAGCCGAGGAGCGGGCATCGGGGGCACCCGCAGTACTGTGCCGTCGCATGACGGACACGGACACGGACACCGACACGTTCCCGGACACCGAGATCGGCACCGATACCGAGGTCGAGATCACCGCAGACCTGGTCCGCGACCTGCTGAAGGAACAGCATCCGGACCTCGCGGGGCTGGCCGTCCGTGAGGTCGCGGGCGGCTGGGGCAACCAGATGTGGCGCCTCGGGGACGAGTTGGCCGTGCGCATGCAACGCATGGACCCCACCCCGGAGCTTCAGCTGAAGGAGCGGCGGTGGCTGCCGGTGCTGGCCCCGCGCCTGCCGCTCCCGGTGCCGCGCCCGGTCCGGTTCGGCGAAACGTCCGAACGCTTCCCCAAGCACTGGACCGTGATGACGTGGGTCCCCGGCGAGCCGCTGGACCACGGCGCGATCAGCCGCGGCGACCACGCGGCCGACACACTGGCGGGTTTCCTCCGGGCACTCCACGTGGAGGCACCCGCAGAGGCGCCGGTCTCCACGGACTTCGGCGCCCATCCCAGGGACTGCGCGGACGGCTTCGCGTACTTCTTCGAGGCCGTCGTCCCCGACGACATCGCCGCCGACGTCCGGACTGTCTGGGACGACGCCGTCGCGGCCCACGCGTGGGAGGGTCCGCCGGTGTGGGTGCACGGCGACCTCCATCCCGCGAACGTCGTCGTCTCGGACGGAACGCTCACGGGCGTCGTCGACTTCGGCGCCCTGTTCGCCGGCGATCCGGCATGGGACCTGGCCGCCGCATGGGTCCTGCTGCCCGCGGGCACGGCCTCACGCTTCTTCGACACGTACGCCCGTGCGGACGAGGCGGCGATCCGTCGCGCCCGAGGGCTGGCCGCCATGAAAAGCCTGTTCCTGATGCTCATGGGCCAGAACGGAGACCGGGGCCTCCCCGGCGGCAAGCCCCACTGGGGCCCCAGAGGCCGAGCGGCACTGGACCGTGTCCTGAAGGCCTAGGTCGCATCAACGTACCTTCGAACGACGGCAGTTCACCGTCATCCGGTCGAGGGGCCACGCCGGCCCGGCTGTCTCCTGCGGGTGACGGCGCTGTAGGTCCCTGTCCTCGTTCACCGGCACCTCACCCCGGCCCTTCGGGCCCCGCCGCGCGGGCACCAGGACGGAAAGCCGGCCACACCGCACACCCTGGAACACCCCGGGCCCCACTCCGCCGCCGCTCACCGATGTCCGGGGTGTCGCCAGTCTCTGAACAATGATCCTCAGCCAGTTCTTGAATGGTGACCCCTCTGGTCATCCTGCGCGGCTCTACTGTGTCGCGCAGCCGCGCAGGGCGGACGCGATCAGGTCGTCCAAGCCGTGCTCAGCCGCCTCCGGCGGCAGGACGCCGCTCACCGTCAGGCCGGCATAGCCGTGCAGCGCCGCGAAGACCGGCAAGGCGATCCGTTCGAGTGGCCCCTCGCGCACTTCGCCCCGGAGCTGTCCGTCGCCGATCAGTTCCAGGAGTTGATCGGACCATCGATGGGCGGTCGCCCCGAGCGCCTCCGACGCCTGCGGACTGTGCTTGACCGAGAACATCAGGTCGAGCAGTGCGGCGTTGGCCACGGCGAAGCCCACATAGGCGCGGGCCGCGGCATCCAGCCGGTCGGCGAACGCCTCACCAACGCCTTCCTGCGAGGCTGCGATGGCCTCGGCGAGCCGCTCGAACCCGGTCAGCGCCAGGGCGTCCAGCAGCGCCTGCTTGGACTTGAAGTGGCGACTCGGCGCGGCGGGGCTCACCCCGATCACGCGGGCCAGTTCGCGCAGGGACAGCGCGGACACCCCCCGCTCGCGCAGCGTCTTCTCGGCTCGCGCGAGCAGCGCGGCGGGGAGGTCTCCGTGGTGGTAGGGGCGGTCCGTCATGCCCTCAGCCTAGCCGGGTGTAGGCGACGCACACATTGTTAACGTTGCCTACATTGTGATCGGTGCATACATTGGGGCCATGGCAAAGAACACGCACACCCAGCCCTGGAACACCACCGACATCCCCGACCAGACCGGCCGCACCGCCGTCGTCACCGGCGCGAACAGCGGCCTCGGACTCGCCACGGTCCACGCCCTGGCCGCCGCGGGCGCCCACGTCGTCCTCGCCGTACGGGACACCGAGCGCGGCGAAGCCGCGGCCGCGACGGTGAACGGCAGCGTTGAGGTCCGCCGCCTCGACCTGGCCGACCTCGCCTCCGTGCGCGAGTTCGCCGGCGCCTGGCACGGCGACCTGGACCTGCTCATCAACAACGCCGGCATCATGAACGTCCCCGAGGGCCGCACCAAGGACGGTTTCGAGACCCAGTTCGGCACCAACCACCTGGGGCACTTCGCACTGACCAACCTGCTCCTGCCGCACCTCACCGACCGCGTGGTGACTCTGACGTCCCTCGCGCACAAGTCCCCGGGCAGCCCGCGCATCCGCTTCGACAACCTCGACCTGACCGGCGAGTACAGCCCGATCCCCGCCTACAGCCAGTCCAAGCTCGCCAACCTGCTCTTCACCCTGGAACTCCAGCGGCGGCTCACCGAGGCGGGCTCACCCGTACGCGCCCTCGCCGCGCACCCCGGCTTGGCCGCCACCAACCTCCAGGGGCACGACGCCAGCGCGCTGCGGCGCGCTCTCATGCGCCTGGGCAACCGGCTGATCGCCCAGGACAGCCGGGCCGGCGCACTCCCCACCCTGTACGCCGCCGTCCAGGATCTCCCCGGCGCGAGCCTCGTCGGCCCGGGCGGCATGTTCGAGACCCGCGGCGCCCCGACCCTGGTCGGCCGCTCCCCGGCCGCCGCGGATCCGGAAGCCGCCCGACGCCTGTGGACGGCGTCGGAGGAGCTGACCGGCGTCACCTTCCCGGAGCCGACCGCGGCGGGGAACCCCCGGGCCACAGGGTCAGGAACCCGAACGGCGCTCAGGTGAACTCACGGGATGTCGCAGATCAGGTTGCGGTGTAGCCGCCGTCCGCGGCCAGGATGGATCCGGTGACGCAGGCGGCGGCAGGCGAGACGAGGAAGGCGTAGGGGGCGGCGATCTCCTCGACGGTGGCCCGGCGGCCGAGCGGGGTACAACGTGCAGGCCGGTCCCGTCGCGGGCGCGGCCACGCGGCGTCCCTCAGTCGCCCCGCAGGCCGGTCGGCCCGGTATCGAGCGGCGCGACGCGGCGTGGGGTGGCCGGGCCGTCCGGGCCGTATCCCAGGCGGATCAGCATCTGGGGGTGCCCCATGAGGCCGGGTGTGGAGCTCAGGGAACGGCGCAGGTCCGGCCACTCCATCGGCTGGTGCAGCAGGGAGGTCCGTACACCGTGGACCGTCGCGACCAGCAGCAGGTGCTGCAGGGCCTGCCCGGCCCGCAGCCAGTCGGCCCGGCGGTCGTGTTCGGTGGTCAGCAGCGCTATGACCGGCTTCGTCTCGAACGGCCGGGCGGTAAGCCGCTCGGTGTGGCGCTGCGCGGTGAAGTCGCGCATGGGCAGTCGCTCATGGGCGTCCTGCGGGCCGAGGGCGGTCTGCGGGAGTCCGACGTCGGTGAGCGCGTCCGGGTCGCGGTGGATCCAGCGGCGACTCTCGGCTGCTCGGTCGTGATCCGTACGGTTGCGGTGCTCGGCCTCGGCGGTCACCCGGAGCAGACGATCGGTCTCGGCGACTGCGGGAAAGGTGAGCAGGGCCCCCTCGGTGTGGGCGGCCTCGGTGAGTTCCGCGCACAGCTGGGGCGGCAGGGGCCTGCCGGAGAACGGGAACCGGCTGCTGTGCCTGCGGCCGATCGCCTCGTACAGGTCCCCGCGACGCCCCGTGGCCGGCCGAGAAGCGGGGCCCGTCAGGCGGACGGTGGCGAGGAGCTCGGGATCGTCCGGTGAGGGCAGCAGGCGGGTGACCGCGTGCCAGCCGAAGTGAGCCACCGAGACACGGAGGTTGAACACCGACGCGCCCACCGACAGGTGCAGGGCACGGCCCGTGGGATCCATGTGCCGCAGCCCTCGCTCCGGAGCCGCGAGGACCTGGAGTGTGACGGTCTCGGGAGCCAGGCGGAAGCGCCATGGCTGGGTGTTGAAGATCGATGGCGCGGCGATCGCGGCCGTGAGGCAGGCTTCCAGCAGCGAGGCGTCAACAGTGGTGGATCGCAAGGGGCCCTCCTTTCCTGTCCCGGGTCGCGCAGAGGCAGCGCGGATCGTGCGTTTCACCGATGGTGGGAGTTGCCCGGCGGTGGAGGGGAGGGGCCGGTGGTCCCTCGGCGTGGACCGTACGGGCCAGACGCGCTCGGCGCGCTCCCCTCTGCCGTGTCGTGGCTGTCCTGCCCCGCGAGTTCCATGACCACGACCACCGTCACGGGTCTTGGATGATCAGTTCCACCAGGGTTGTGCCGTCGACGACACGTTCCGTGGGGCAGGGCGCGGGCATGGTGTGGGCTTGGGCCATGCCCAGAGACAACCCGCGAGGGCGGACCGTGGGGAAGGGCCGTTCGGCCCGTTCACGCGGTCTCGCAAGCGCCTGCGGGGCCCCGCACCAGGTTCCCCGGCTGTCCTTCTGGGCCGGGGGCGGATCTGGTGTGCCTGTCGTACATGGGCAGAGCAGACCTGAGGGACTGCGCTCGTCCGGCTCCTCGACGGGCCGAGCTCTCCCTGACGGGTGCCGGCGGGGCATATCGGCACCCTCGCGGGGGCCGCTCTCCGACGCAGGGAGGACGCATGGCCTCTCATCTCCGATGCCGAGGCTGCGGACGATGAAGTGTGAGCGTCGCCCTGCGTGAGAGACGGACTGGCTATGTATCCCAACGACGGTTTCCGTGAACTCGGTCGGCAGGAATGTCTGGGTCTGCTGGCGAAGGTGTCGGTCGGCCGCATCGTGTACACCCGGCAGGCACTGCCCGCGGTCCTGCCGGTCAACTTCTGTCTGGACGACGACGGTGCGGTGCTGCTGCGCACCTGTGCGGCTTCGGAACTGGCCCGTGCGGTCGACGGTTCGGTGGTCGCCTTCGAGGTGGACGAGGTCGACGCGGTCGCCAGGGCCGGCTGGAGCGTCGTCGTGACCGGGCGGGCGGCAGTGGTGAACGACCCGGCCGAGCACGAGCGCCTGGACAGGGTTGTTCCCGGCTCCTGGGCCCCTTCGCCCGTGGAGGTCTTCGTGCGTGTCGAGCCCGAGCTGGTGACCGGGCGGGAGCTGGTCGGCGGTCGCACGCTGTACGGGGTGCGGCTCTCCGCCTGACCGGGGCCCTGCGCAGAGGGCCGTCCGGCCCCATGACAAAGGGGCCGGACGGTCGCGGTGACGGGTTCCCAGCCCTCCGGTTACGCGGTCAACGTCGTTCGTCCGACCCGCGAGCAGCAGCTCGACGTGATCAGCCGCACCTTCCCTGGGGCACTGTGAACACCGCGAAGCAGCTCGCCGCCGGACAGGTCTCGGTCCGGATCCACTCCTGGGACCTGTCCACCGGCGTCGACGGCCGAGGCACAAGTTCTGCGGGAGCCCGCGGAGCCCTGCACCGGATCGCTGATTCGTCGAGGTCAGGCGCTGATGGTCTCGTCCGCGGCGGTGAGCCGGATTCCCGTGACCAGGTCGGGGTGGATGCGGACCGCGTAGTCCATGGTCTGTCTCACCCAGGGATGGAGCAGTGCCTGGTAGCGGGCCAGTTCGTGGGGGTCGGTGATCAGGCGGGCGTAGCCGGTGACGACCACGCTCCAGCCGAGGTGGGTGTCCGGGTCGATGGAGTCGGCCTCGTAGGCGACGACGACGCCTGAGCCGTTGGCATGGCGGGTGTGCGAGGTGATCGCCGAGCCCTCGTGGCTGCGGATGATGATGTCGCCATCGTCGAGGACGTGGTTGACCGGCCTGATCGTGGGGAGCGCGTGCTGGGTGAAGACGATCCTGCCCAGGGAGACGCTGCCCAGGAGGCGCAGGGCTTCGGCGCTGTCGAGTTCCGCGCTGTGCCGTGGTCCGGCGGTGGGGAGCGGGGCGTTGTTGGTGGTCATGGCGGGTTTCCGTAGGGGTTCGTCGCTCACTGCGCGGGTGCTTCGGTGGGAGTGCCGTTGTCGTGACGGCGCTGGTCGCCGCGGTGCCGGTACCGCATCTGGGTGTCCCTTCGAAGATCGGTGGCATGGGACCTGCCGAGGTCTCAGGGAGGAGCCCGGTGGACGCGGGGCACGGGTGGAGGTGGATCAGACCATTTGAATGCGGGCGGTGAGGGGCGCGGTAGGGCCGAACGGCCCTACCGCGCCCCGAGGTCGGCCTATGCGCTGCGGTGCTCGGGAGCACCGGCGGCGACGGCGGCGTCGCGCACGACGCGGGCCGCCTCGGCGCTGCACCGCTGGGCGGAGGGGTGGAAGGCGAAGACGACCGGGTTGCGGGTCTTCAGCGCCATCAGCGCCTTGAAGATCGTGGTGGAGGTCGGATTGGTGACCGGGGTGACCGCGGCTGTCACGCCGACTGGTTCCGCGATCTCCACCAGGTCCTCGACGTCGTCACCTGTTCCACTCCTTGTGATCGCGTTCCGCGGCTCCAGCCTGATGCGAGCTCCCGCCCCTGCCCCAGGGCCACCCGGCCCCGGAACCGGGACCGTGGGCCCCCAACACCCGCCGCCGGCCGACGCCCCTGTTCCTCGACGGCTTCGACCGGCGGGCAGCGCGTACTCGGGGAAGCAGGGGCCGACCGGCCCTGGGCATATCGGCCCCGAACCGGGAAGGATCCCCAACGAGACGGCCCACCGCGTCCACGCGGACACCGGCGTGGAAGGCGGCATACGCAGAACAGGAGCATTCGATGGCGGACGGCGAGCAGCCCGGCCCCGACAACCCGATCCGGGTCTTCCTGATGGACGACCACGAGGTGGTACGGCGCGGGGTGCACGACCTGCTGAACGACGAACCGGACATCACCGTGGTCGGCGAGGCCGCCACGGCGGAGCAGGCCCTCGTCCGCGTCCCTGCTCTGCGCCCGCAGGTCGCGGTCCTCGACGTGCGCCTGCCGGACGGCGACGGTGTCACGGTGTGCCGGGAGCTGCGTTCGCGCATGCCGGAACTGGCCTGCCTGATGCTGACCTCGTTCGACGACGAGGAGGCGCTGCTGGACTCGATCATGGCGGGCGCCTCCGGTTACGTACTGAAGCAGATCCAGGGCTCCGACCTGGTGGCGGCCGTGCGCACGGTGGCCCGGGGCCAGTCGCTGCTGGACCCGAGCGCCACCACCAAGCTGATGGCCAGGCTGCGCGCCGGACAGCAGAAGGAGGAGGAGCCGGACGCCCTGCCGGGCCTGACCGGCCGGGAGCGGGAGATCCTGGCCCTGATCGGCGAGGGACTGACCAACCGCCAGATCGGTCAACGCCTGTACCTGGCCGAGAAGACGGTGAAGAACCACATCTCCCGTCTGCTCGCCAAGCTCGGCGTGGAGCGGCGCATCCAGGCCGCCGTGATCGCCACCGAAGCCCGGGACCGGCTGAGGCAGGAAGGCCGCTGACGCGACGCGTGACGCGGCAGCCGCCCCCGGGCAACGGCGAAGCCCGGCTCCGGGCCGAAGGTCCCGCGGTCCGCCCCGTCCGGCCCCTGCCCCTCCCGAGTGGCCGCTCGCAGGCTGGGAACCCACCCCGGCACACCGCCGGGTATCGATCGGGAGGACGACGGACATGAGCGTGCGCGTCGGCATCAACGGCTTCGGCCGCATCGGCCGCAACTACCTGCGCTGCGTGCTGGAACGCGCGGAGCGTGGCACCGGCACGCCGGTCGAGGTCGTGGCGGTCAACGACCTCACCTCACCGGCCACGCTGGCGCACCTGCTGGCGTACGACTCTACGTACGGCCGCCTGCACCGCACCGTCGAACATGACGACGACTCACTGACCGTCGACGGACACCGCATCGCCGTCACCGCCGAACGCGACCCGGCCGCCCTGAGCTGGGGCAGCCTTGGCGTGGATGTCGTCATCGAGTCCACCGGCCGCTTCCGCACCCGCGAACAGGCCGGCCTGCACCTGAAGGCCGGCGCGCGCAAGGTGCTGCTGTCCGTGCCCGGCAAGGGCGTCGACGCCACCGTGGTCATGGGCGTCAACGAGGGCACGTACGACCCGGAGCGGGACCACGTGGTCTCCAACGCCTCCTGCACCACCAACTGCGTGGCGCCGATGGTGAAGGTCCTCGACGAGTCCTTCGGTATCGACAAGGGCCTGATGACCACCATCCACGGCTACACCAACGACCAGGTCGTCCTCGACGGCCCGCACAAGGACCTGCGCCGCGGCCGCAGCGCCGCCGTGAACATCATCCCCACGAGCACCGGTGCCGCGCGTGCCGTCGGCCTCGTCCTGCCGGAACTGTCCGGAACCCTGGACGGCATCGCCGTACGGGTCCCCGTGGAGGACGGTTCGCTGACCGACCTGAGTGTCGTCCTCGACCGGGCCGTCACCGCGGAGGAGGTCAACGCGGCGTTCCGGGAGGCCGCCGACGGGCCCCTGAAGGGCGTCCTGCGGGTTTCCGAGGCACCGATCGTCTCGCGGGACATCGTCGGTGACCCCGCCTCCTGCGTCTTCGACGCCCCGTTGACCCAGGCGCACGGCGACCTGGTCAAGGTCTTCGGCTGGTACGACAACGAGTGGGGCTACACCAACCGCCTCCTCGACCTCACCGAGTACGTCGCCGCTCGCCTTCCGGTGGGCTGACCGCAGCGCCGACACGCCGCTGCTGCTGGTCTCGGCGGGCATCGGCCGCACCCCGACGGTCGGCATCCTGAAGCACCTCGCGGGCACCGGCAGCGACCATCCGGTCCATGCGCTGCACGCCGATCGCTCCCCGGCCGACCACGCCCTGCGCGCCGGAACGCATCGACTGCTGGGCCGGCGGTACGCGGTACGCGGTACGCGTGAGCGCACCTGGGCCGAAGTGCCCTCTCATGCGCGGCCGTTCGGCCCTGTTCGCTGCCGACCACCGAGGACCGGCAGACCTGCCCCCGGGACCGTCCGGCCCAGGTGGCGGCGTATGCGGCGCGGTGATGCTGGGGCATGACCGGCCGGGAGACGACACCGACCGTGATGTCCGTCCCCACGGCCACGTCTTCTCGGGCAAACGGGTCCAGGCGGGCACGGCTCCCGGTCCGGTCGCCGTCCGGCCGGTTCCTCCGTCTGTCACCGGCCGGATGCATGGTCCGCCATGTCCCGGAGCCGAACGCCCGGTTTCTCCATGCCGATTGCGCAGCGCGCCCGGCGACGTGGCGGACCGACCGCCCACCACCCGCACCGGTCGGCCACGCGCCGGCCGTGAACCCGCTGGAGACTCCGCCCATGAGCGCGCTCACCCTCGCATCGGTCCCTGAGGACGCCACAGCTCTCGAAGCCGCCGAGGCCCGTCATGCCCGCACGGCCGGGGAGCTGGCCGGCCGTGTGGCCCTGCTGACCACCGCCGCGGCCGGCGATCCGAGCGCCGCCGAGAATTCGCGCGTCGGCCTGGTCGCCTTCTGCGACCGCGAACTGCTGCCGCACGCCGCCGCCGAGGAGGTCACCCTCTACCCGGTTGCGCGAGCCCTGCCCGACGCCCGCCTGCTCATCGTGAGCCTGGTCGCAGAACACCGCTGCCTCACCGCGTTGGTCGAGGCCCTGCGCGGCGCCGCCACACCGGCGGACGCGGTGGCCGACGCCAGGGCCCTGCAAGTCCTCTTCGAGGAGCACACGGCCAAGGACGACAGCCTCGTCCTGCCCCTGCTCGCCATGGCTCCCGGAGTCTCCTTGGCCACGCTGCTCGCGGACCTCCATGCCCGGATCGGGCAGGACCCGTCGGCCGACAGCATCCGCCCCTCGACGAACACCACGAACACGAGCAAGAAGGACGAGAGCGCGAACGACGAGAAGACCGGCGGATGCGGCGGAGTCTGCGGCTGCGACGGCGCGGACGAGGCACCCGTTCCCGAACTGGACGTCCGTGGCGTCCCGCACTCCCTGCGCCACGCCACGGTCTTCGGCGCGCTCGACGCCGTCCCCGCGGGCAGCGCCATGGTGCTGGTCGCGCCACACGACCCGCTGCCACTGCTGGCGCAGATCGAAGACAGGAACCCCGGAGCCTTCTCCGTGGAGTACCTGGAACGCGGCCCCGAGTCCTGGCGGCTCCGCCTCAGCCACCGCTGACGGTTCCGTCCCGGTCAGGTGCTGACACGGCCTGGCCGTTCCGCACGCACACGAGCACGAAAGAAGACACGTCATGAACATCGCGCACCGCCGGACAGGCGCCCTCGTCCGCGTGGTCGGCCTCGCCCTGGGGGCCGCCGGGCCGGTCATGCTGCTGCGCGGCCTCAGCGGCCGCAAGGAGATACGGGCCGAACTGGCCGCCCAGAAGATCAGGTTTCCCGGCCACGGACTGCCCGCCCATCTGGCCCGCTTCGTCGACGAGCCCGTGGAAACGGGCCCGCAGGCCCACGCGTACGCCGAACTCATCAAGGACCACGTCGCCCAGGCCACCGCAGGCCGCACCTACGCCGAGATCACCGAGGAACTGCACGCCACCGGTGGCGACGACGAGAAACTCGCTCAGCTCCGCCAGACCGCCTTCATGGGGGAAACCCTGCGCGCCTCCCTGCTGTCCGCCTACCAGGCATGGCACATCACCACCCTCGTCACCGGCCTGGGCGCACTGCTGACCGGTGCGGGAGCGGCCCTGGTGGCCACCGCGAGCACCCTGGCAGCGGATCCCGCGAACCGCACCTGACCCACCCTGCCGTCCTCACTGACCGGCCCCTACGACCTGTACCGCTACCGAGAAGGAGGGACTTTCGGCCCTCCCACCGAGGCTCATCGGCTGCGGTGCGGAGCACGTCCGGTGCCCGATGCTGACGGGGACCGATCCGGAGGTAGTCCCGTGTACCACTGCAACGAGCACCCGTGCGGCCGTCTCCACCGCCGTCCCCCGTCACGGGTGCCGTACACGGACCGGACCGGTCACCGTCCGGCCGCCCGCCACGTCTGCCCTGACTCAAGGGCGGCCGGACGCACGATCCGTACGACGCGTACGAGCCCGGCGCGGAGGACCCGGTGAGCGGCGACCGGGTGATCCGACGGCAGCACCACGACGTCGGAGACCGGCCGTTCATCGTGATCTGGGAGTCCACCCGGGCCTGCCCGCTGGCCTGCCTGCACTGTCGCGCCGAGGCCGTGCCCGGCCGGGACCCGCGGGAGCTCGACACCGCCGCGGCCAAGGACCTGCTGCACCAGGTCGCCGCGTTCGGACAGCCCGCCCCGATCTTCGTGATCACCGGCGGTGACCCGTTCCAGCGCCCCGACCTGACCGAGCTGATCGCCTATGGGAAGGAGGCGGGGGTCCGGGTCGCCGTATCGCCCTCCGGCACCCCCACGCTCACTCCGGAGCGGCTGCGGGAGGTGCACGACGCCGGTGCGGTGGGTCTCTCGCTCAGCCTGGACGGGTCCACCGCCGAGCTGCACGACGGCTTCCGCGGAGTGCCTGGCGTGTACCGATGGACGCTGGACGCGTGGGACGCCGCCCGCGCCATGGGCGCGAAGGTGCAGATCAACACCACGGTCGCCCGGCACAATCTGCACGACCTGCCCGACATCGTCCGTCTCGTCCGCGACCACGGGGCCATGCTGTGGAGCGCCTTCTTCCTGGTGCCCACCGGGCGCGGCCGCCAACTCGGCGTACTCACCCCCGCCGAGACCGAGGACGTACTGAACTTCGTGTACGACGTGGGCCTGACCGTGCCCGCCAAGACCACCGAGGCCCACCACTTCCGACGGGTCGCGCTCCAGCGGAAGGTGCTGGCGACCACCGGGGACGACCACGTGACGGTGCTCGGACTGGGGCCGCTCTACGAGGAGTTGCGCGGGCGGGCCGCCGAACTGGGTCTGGACGCCGGGGGCCGACGGGTCCGCCGACCCCCGCTGGACGTCAACGCGGGCCGCGGCTTCGTCTTCGTGTCCCACACAGGCACGGTGCACCCCAGCGGGTTCCTGCCCCTGGGCGCCGGCAACGTACGCCAGACGCCCCTGACCGAGATCTACCGCGCCTCCGATCTCTTCACCGGCCTGCGGGACGCCGACCGGCTGGGTGGCCGGTGCGGGGCGTGTGAGTTCCGCCGGGTCTGCGGCGGCTCGCGGTCCCGCGCGTACGGCGTCACCGGCGATCCGTACGCCGAGGAACCCTGGTGCGGCTACCGCCCCGGGTCCTTCCCCCACCAGCGGGAGCTGGCGGCGCTGATGGCCGGAGGTGCCGGCGCGGACCGGTCACGCGCCGGCCGACGTCCCTTCGATCGCAGTGCGTCATCTCAAGGAGCAACGTGACCGGCAAGCACGACCCACCCCAAGCCACCGGGAGCCGGTATCCCAGCAGGTTCAAGCAGTCCGGCCTGAAGGCCCGTCATCTGCTCGCCCACGTCGTGGTCGTGGGATGGCTGGCCCTGGCCCTGTTGGCGGCCACCGCCCAGGACACGCTGCCTGTTGCACGCTGGCTGGCGATCCACCTGTTCCTGCTCGGCGCCGCCACCACCGCCGTCGTGGTCTGGAGCGAGCACTTCGCCATCGCCCTGCTGCACGCCAAGCCCCCCGACGAACGGTGGAGCGATGCCCGGCTCGCGGCGGTGAACCTTGCTGTGGCCGGCGTTCTGGTCGGCGTGTGGGCGGATGTTCCGGTCCTGACCGGGACGGCCTGCGCCCTGCTGGTCGCCGCGGTCACCGCCCACCTGGTGGTGCTGGTGCGCATGAGCCGGGGCGCGCTGGGCGGACGGCTGGCCCCGATCGTCGGCTTCTACCGGGCGGCGGCCACCGCGCTGATCCTCGGTTCGGTCCTGGGCTGGCTGCTGGCCACCGGCCGCGCAGGCCCGCAGGTGTATGTCGGACTGCGCCTGGCACACGTCCACGTCACCCTGCTCGGCTGGATCGGACTGCCCGTGCTGGGCACCCTGTTCATGCTGTGGCCCACCGTGCTGGGCGTACGCATGGCCGAGCGCACCACGAAGGTCGCGCGGTGGGTGCTGGCCCTGACCGGGGGCGGACTACTGATCGCGGTGGCCGCACTGGCCGCCGGATGGCGCTGGGTCGCCGTGACCGGTGTCGTGGGGTACGTCGCCGGGGTGGGCGACGCGGTGAACCTGTTCGCCCGTACGCTGCGCCGGCGCGACCCGATCTCGGCCGCGGCCGCCTGGATGCTGGGTGCCGCGACGGGATGGCTGCTCGTGGGCGTCGTCGCGGATGCGGCGATGCTGGTCAGCTGGCCGCTCGCCGAGGCCCAGGACGGTGTCGGCTCGCTGGTCCCGGTGCTGCTCGTCGGGTTCGTCGCCCAGGTGCTGATCGGCGCCCTGACCTATCTGCTGCCGATCGTGCTCGGCACCGGCCCGAAGGACCGGGCGGCGCTGCGGGCGATACTGGAACGGGGCTGGTCGACGCGGCTGGTGACCCTCAACACCGGCGTCGCGCTGCTGGCGGTTCCCCTGCCCGACCCCGCCGGCACGGCGGGCATGGTGCTCGCCGCGGTGGCCGGCGCGGCGTTCCTCGCGTTGGCCGTCTCCGTCCTGGCCCGAGTCGTCCGCGGATCGGCAGAGGGAGGCTCCTCTCGACGACCGGTCCTGCTGGGCACCGCCGCCGGAGCCGTACTGACCGTGCTGGCCGTGCTCGTGGCGAACAGCGGTGGGGACACCAGCGGCCCGGCGGTCGCCTCAGGCGCGGGCACCGGTGGCGCGGCCGCCACGCGCACCGTCGACATCACCCTCGCGAACATGCGGGTACGTCCTGCCCGTATCGAGGTCGCCGAGGGCACCGCCCTGCGGCTGAAGGTCACCAACAAGGACGCCCAGCGCCACGACCTCAAGGTGGAGGACGGCCCGGCCACCCCGCTGCTCGCCCGGGGCGACAGCCGCATCCTCGACCTCGGTTCCGTCACCGAGGACCGCGAGGCGTGGTGCACCCTGCCCGGGCACCGCGCCGCCGGGATGACCCTGGACATCGTCGTGAAGGACAGCGCGGGCGAGAGCACCGACGGGCACCACGGACACACCTCCCGGGCGGGCAGCGGTAGCGGTAGCGGCGGCCTGGACCTGTCCGCCGACTTCTCCCGTGGTTGGGAACCCCGCAGTGCCGAACTGGCCCCGGCGGCCGGCGGAAAGGTGCGCGAGATCGAGCTGCACGCCGCCCACACCACCGTCGAGGTCGCACCCGGCGTGAAGCAGCAGATGTGGACCTTCGGCGGCACCGCCCCCGGACCCACCCTGCGGGGACAGGTGGGCGACGTCTTCGAGATCACCCTCGTCAACGACGACGTCGGAATGGGCCACGGCATCGACTTCCACGCCGGCGCCCTGGCACCCGACCGGCCCATGCGCACACTCGACCCCGGTGAACGCCTGGTCTACCGCTTCCGCGCGGAGAAGGCCGGTGCCTGGCTGTACCACTGCAGCACCGCACCGATGCTCCAGCACATGGGCAACGGCATGTACGGAGCCGTCATCATCGACCCGCCCGGCCTGAAGAAAGTGGACCACGAGTACGTGCTGGTCTCCTCCGAGCTCTACCTGGGCACCCCCGGCAGCACCGCACAGGTGACCAAGATGCGAGCGAACACCCCCGACGCCTGGGCCTTCAACGGCATCGCCTCCCAGTACGCCAAAAAGCCGCTGACCGTGAAGGCAGGCGACCGGGCCCGCTTCTGGGCGGTCGCCGCCGGACCGAGCGACGGCATCGCCTTCCACATCGTCGGCACCGTCTTCGACACCGTGTACAAGGAGGGCGCGTACCTGCTGAAACCCGATCAGCCCGGAGGGGCGCAGGTCCTCGATCTGGCGCCCGCGCAGGGAGGTTTCGTCGAGACCACCTTCCCCGAGGCCGGCCACTACTCCTTCGTCGACCACGACATGCGGCACGCCGAATCCGGTGCGCACGGCGTCGTCGAGGTGAGCGAGTAGTGGACACCGTCGGCCCGTGGTCCCTGGTGCGGTTCGCGCACGTGGCCGGCGCCGCCCTGTGGGTCGGCGGGCAACTGGCCCTGTCGCTGGTGATCCTTCCGCTGGCCCGCCGTATGCTCGCGCCCGAGGCCAAGGACCGATTCACCGCCGAGGCAGGGCGTCGCTTCGGCATGCTGACCGGGGCGGTGTTCCTGCCGGTGCAACTGGGCACCGGCTGGGCGATGGCCTGGCACAAGGGCGTCACCTGGGCGTCACTGGCCGAACCCGGCTACGGCCGCACCCTCGCGACCAAACTCGCCCTGTTCGTCCTCGTGATGCTGGCCGCGGCCGGACACGGCATCGCACACTCCAAGGGGCGCACCGACTTGGCACGCTCCCTGGCGGTGGTCTCCCTCGTCGGCTCACTCGGCGTCGTCCTGCTGGCCACCGCCCTGCCCGCCTCCTAGACCCGGTGAAGCCCTTTGGCGACCCTGTCGTCGAGAGCGTGGCCGAAGGCCGGGTCACCGCCGAGCTGGTGCGCGCGTCGACCAGGGCCTCCCTCGGCGTCGGGGGCCGCCGGACGCGGGACGGCCGTCCGGGCAGTCACATCGGTCCCGTCACGCGCGCGGTGCTGCACCACGTCGGCTGCCCGGTCGACGACGTCCCGCACGACTGAAGCCACGCATCGATGCGACTCCGGAGGCGAGTGAGCCTCCGGCACTCGGGACCAACGGGCCGACAGGGGGACTTGTGGCCACTCACCCTGGTCGCCACGGAGCAGAAGGATCAATCGTGGATCGACTCCCTCTCCGATCAACCCAAGGAGCACAGTCATGTCCGCGCCCCCCAGAGGAGCCGAAGCCGCCGTCGACGACGGCGCACCAGTCGCCCCGAAGGCGGCACTTGGCCTTCCCGCGGCCTCCGCGCTCGTGATCGGCAGCATCATCGGAACCGGGGTCTTCGCCCTGCCGTCGGCCCTCGCCCCGTACGGGCCCATCTCGCTCGTGGCGTTCGTCGTCGTCACGCTCGGCGCGCTCGCGCTGGCCGTGACGTTCGGGGCACTGTCGAAGCGGCTCCCGGCGAGCGGCGGGCCGTACGTCTACGCCCGTGAGGCCTTCGGGGAGTTCGCCGGGTTCCTCAACGCCTGGTCGTACTGGATCACCGCGTGGGCGGGGAACGCCGCGATCGTGGTGGCCTGGGTCGGCTATGTCGAGGTGTTCGTCAACACCGCGCACAGGACCGGGTTCTCGGTGCTCATTGCCCTGATCGGCCTGTGGATCCCCGCTGCGATCAACCTCACCGGTGTGCGCAACACCGGCGCGTTCCAAGTGATCACCACCGTGCTGAAGTTCGTGCCGCTGGTGTTCATGGCCACGATCGGGCTGTTGTTCATCGACCCGGACAACTTCGGCGCCTTCAACGCCAGTGGCCGGTCGGCGTTGGGCGCGATCTCCGCCGCCGCGGCTATCGCCCTGTTCAGCTATCTCGGGCTGGAGGCCGCTTCCGTGATCGCGGGCCGCGTGCGCGAGCCGGGGCGGAACGTGCCACGGGCCACCGTGTACGGCACACTCGTCTGCGCCGTCATCTACATCCTGGGCATCCTCGCCGTCTTCGGTACCGTCTCGCACGGCGACCTCGGCGCCTCCACCGCGCCGTTCACCGACGCCGCGAACAACATCTTCGGCGGCAGCTGGGCGGGCGACGCGGTCGCCGTGGCCGCCATCGTCTCCGGTATCGGCGCCCTCAACGGCTGGACCATGCTGTGCGCGGAGATGCCGTACGCCGCCGCCCGGGACGGACTCTTCCCCCAGACCTTCGCCAAGCTGCGCGGAGAGAGCGGCGTCCCGGTCTTCGGCATCGTCGCCTCGACCCTGCTCGCCTCGCTGATCACCGTGTTCAGCTACACGCGCTTCGAGGACGTCTTCACCAAGATCGTCCTGTTGAGCGTGCTCACCGCAGTGATCCCGTACCTGTTCTCCGCCGCCGCCCAGCTGTACTGGCTGCTGGTACGTGGACGGGAAAGCCTGAAGCCGAGGCAGCTGGCCCGGGACGTCACCGTCGCCGCGCTCGCGATGGCCTTCTCGTACTGGTCGATCCAGGGCAGCGGCTACCAGACCGTCTACTACGGGCTGTTCGTGCTGCTGCTCGGCCTGCCGGTCTACGTCTGGCTGAAGCGCGACCGTGGTGAGTACGGCGAGACGGTGCCTGCCCAGCCCGGGGCCACGGTCCCTCAGGCACGGGCGCCCGAGACACCCACAACGGCCAAGGGGAGCTCTCGGGGGAGGCGGAGGTACCGCACTGGCGGCTCCCCGAAGTACACACCACAGCACCACGACTGACCACGTCCGTACGGCCCGAGGAAGCTCGCCATGAACACCTTCCACGTCGACTCCGAGGTCGGCCGGCTCCGCCAAGTGATTCTCCACCGCCCCGGTCTCGAACTGTCCCGGCTGACCCCGCGCAACGTCGACGCCCTGCTCTTCGACGACATCCTGTGGGCCAAGCGTGCCCGCGAGGAGCACGACGCCTTCGCGCAGGTCCTGCGCGACCACGGCGTCCGCGTGCACTACTTCGCCGACCTGCTGGCCGGGACACTCGACGTGCCGGAGGCCCGCGACTGGCTCCTGGACCGCGTCGTCACACCCGCGAGCGTTGGCCCCTCCCTGGTGGACCCGGTGCGTGAGCTGTGCGCCGAACTGGACGGGGAGACCCTCGCCGGCTCCCTGATCGGTGGCCTGCTCAAGAGTGACCTGCCCCTCACCACCCCGCACAGCCTGGTCTGGAGCGCCCTGGACACCGAGGACTTCGCTCTCACGCCGCTGCCCAACCACCTCTTCGCCCGCGACAATTCCTGCTGGGTGTACGACCAGGTGTCGGTCAACCCGATGGCCAAGGCGGCCCGGCGGCGCGAGAGCCTGCATGCCGAGGTCGTCTACCGCTTCCACCCGAGGTTCGCCGGCGCGCCCGCGCCGATCCTCGACGGCGCGGTGGGCACCCTCGAGGGTGGTGACGTCCACGTCCTCGGAAACGGTGCCGTCATGGTCGGCATGGGGGAGCGGACCACTGCGCAGGCCGTGGAGAACCTGGCCGCCCGGCTCTTCGGGACCGGCACGGCGAACCGGCTGCTCGCGGTCCAACTCCCCGCCACACGCGCCTACATGCACCTGGACACCGTGCTCACCATGGTCGACCGCGACGCCTTCACCATCTATCCGGGCCTCGCGGACTCCCTGCGCTCCTGGACCCTCACCCCCAGCACCGTCCGTGAGGCCGGCTTCGACGTGATCCCCGAATCGGATCTGGCCTCCGCTCTGGCCGGGGCCCTCGACCTGGACAAGGTCCGGATGCTTTCCGCGCCGCAGGACATCCGGGGCGCCGAACGTGAGCAGTGGGACGACGGCAGCAACTTCCTCGCTGTCGCCCCGGGCGTGGTCGTCGGCTACGAGCGCAACGTGACCACCAACACCTACTTACGCAAGCAGGGCATCGAGATCATCACCATCGCCGGCGCCGAACTGGGCCGTGGCCGCGGCGGACCGCGCTGCATGAGCTGCCCGGTCGAACGCGACGCTGTTGCCTGACCGAACGTAGAACCACCATGGCCATGGACCTGCGAGGCCGTTCCCACCTGAGCGAACCCGACTTCACTGCCGCTGAGACCCACCACCTTTTCGACCTCGCCGCCGACCTCAAGGCCGCCCGGCGCGGCGGCACGCAGCGACCACGCCTGACCGGCAGACACCTCGCGCCGATCTTCGAGAAGACCTCCACCCGCACCCGCTGCGCCTTCGGGGTCGCTGCCGCCGACCAGGGCGCCGCGACCACCCGCCCAGGGCCGGGCGGCACTCACATGAGAGCCCCAAGGAGGCCGTCGCCGACACGGCCCGCATACGCGGCCGCACCACCTCGGGGACGCCCGTCCCTGAGGCCCTGGAAGTCACCGACGAGGTCTGCTCCTCATCCGCCTCCATCGTCTTCGACCGGGCGGAGAACCAGTTGCACACCATCAACGCCGTGCTCGTCGTCACTCTGGAGGACTGAACCATGCGCATCGTCATCGCCCTCGGCGGCAACGCCCTGCTGCACCGGGGCGAACGCCCTGACGCGGCCGTGCAACAGGCGAACATCGACCGGGTCGCCACGGCTGTCGCCGCACTCGCGCACGAGCACGAGGTCGTCCTCACCCACGGCAACGGTCCGCAGATCGGCCTCCTCGCCATGGAGAGCGCATCTGATCCCGCGCTGAGTGCCCCCTATCCGCTGGACCTGCTCGGCGCCCAGACCGAGGGCATGATCGGCTCGCTGCTGGCCCGCAGCATGTACAACGCCCTGCCCGGCCGCAAGATCGCCGCACTGGTGACCCACACTCTCGTGCGGGCCGACGACCCGGCCTTCGCCCGACCCACCAAGTTCGTCGGGCAGGTGTACTCCCGGGACACCGCCCGGTCACTCGCCCGGCAGCGCGGCTGGCACATCGCCCAGGACACCACCGGCTGGCGCCGGGTCGTTCCCTCCCCGGCACCGCAGGAGATCGTGGAGACCGACACCATCCATGACCTGCTCGCTTGCGGAGCGCTGGTCGTCTGCGCCGGCGGTGGAGGCATCCCCGTCACCGCCGACCGCGTCACTGGCGCGCTGTACGGAGTTGACGCGGTGATCGACAAGGACCTCACCGCGGCCCTGCTCGCCGAGGACCTCAAGGCGGACTTCCTGCTCATCCTCACGGACGTGCCGAACGTCTACTCCGACTACGGCACCCCGGACCAGCAGCCCCTCCTCGACGCCACACCCGACGCCCTGCGCCGTGGCAGGTTTCCCGACGGTTCCATGGGTCCCAAGACGGAGGCCGCGGCCCGGTTCGTCGAACACACGGGTGGCCTGGCGGCGATCGGTGAACTCGATGCGGCGTACGAGATCGTCCATGGCAGGTCGGGCACGCTCGTCCGCCCCGATCTGACCGTCGGCTGACGTCCGGCGGAGCGGGGATGCCCGACGAAGGCGGTTCTCCGGCACGGTCGGGGCCGATGGGTCCTCACGGTTCGTCCTCGTCCCGCCAAGGACGGAGCTCCCACTGAAGGGCTTGCTGCCGGGGCGAAAGACGGACCGGATGATGTATCCGAACGACGGTTACCGTGAACCGGAGCGGCAGGAGTGCTTCCGCCTGCGGGGGAAGGCGCCCGTCGGTCGTTTCGTCCACACGAGCCGGGCCTTGCCCGTGGTTCTGCCGGTCAACTTCTCACTGCACACCGATGGTGCCCGTGTTGCTGTGCGCCTCGGCGGGGTTGGAGTGTCGTGGTGACCGGCACCGTCACGCTCGTGACCGACCCGGCCGAGCACGAACGGCTGGCCGGACCGGCCCGCGTCCGCCCTCTTGGACGCGCCTGAGGGCGAGCAGACCAGGGAACCGGAACAGGACGCTCTGCCGGAAGGGCCGAGCCGAGCGGGACGGGCACGGAAACCTGCGTCGCGGCTGCTACCCGGCGCCCTGGATGTGGAAGTTGAAGTCGGTGTGGCCGAGGGTGCTGTAGAGGCGCAGCCAGATCGGCAGCAGCATCTCGGCGCCTCGGGCGGTCTCGATGCCGCCGAGGTCGATGACGCTGCTCTCCGGCCACCCGAACGAGACCAGCATCTCGGTGACCTGCTTCTTGGCGCCGGTGTCCTCGCCGGAGACGAAGACGTTGTGGGCTCCGGAGACACGGTCGGGCTCGACCATGAGGCGGCAGTTCATGGTGTTGAGGGTCTTCACGACGCGGGCGTCGGGGAAGGCGCGCTGGACCTGTTCGCCGAGGCTGTCGGCGTTGACCGGATTCAGCAGGGGCGGCATCCCCCGGGAGGAGTCGAGCGGGTTGGCGACGTCGATGAGGATCTTTCCCGCCAGGTTCACGCTGCCTGCGGCGTTCAGGGCTTCGAGCGTGACGGTGCCCGCGGTGGCGTTGACGACCCTCTCGCCGAAGGTGGCGGATTCGGCGAAGGACCGCAGCCCCACGGTCGGGTGAGCCGCGCTCCAGGTGGTGAAGGGCGGAGTGCCCATGGCGTTCGGTTCGGTACGGGCGAGGGTCGCCGCGGGATCGCGGGTGCCGATGACGACCTCGTGGCCCAGGGAGGCGAGCTTGGCTGCGATGGTCCGGCCGACGATGCCGGTACCGAGAACGGCGTAGCGCATAAGGGTGGGTCTTTCCGGCCGGGCGGTCCATCGGATCGGTCAGGTGGCCCAGACAAGCAGGTCACGATGGAGCTTCCGCTCCACTGGCCGACGGACGATCGCGGTTTCACCCGGACGGCTTGGACGGGGCACCCGGGCGGAAGGGCCGATGCGTTCCTGGCTGCCCACGGCCATCCACGGCGAGGAGCTCGCAGCAGAGACGGGCCGTCATGCGTGCCGGTGACCCCGGTGGCCCCGGTGCGCGTCGAACGCGGCCCAGTCCCGTTCCCACCGCGCCCACCGGAGCCGGTCCAGCCGTACCCGGGCGGCCCACCGGAGCCCCCATATCAGGAGAGCCGCACCCATGGCGGCGGACGTACCGGTCACCACTCCTTGTGCCCTGGCTTGGGCGGGGGTGGGTGGCGCGGGGCGAACACGGTCGGACGCGTCGAGCCACACCGTCGTCCGCGAGCCGGCCTTGCGGTCCGCTGCCACCAGGGCCGTCCCGGTCCTGGAAGAGCCATCCGTCGTCCACCGCACGGTCGCACGGACGTGTTCGTCGTCCGCCGCGCCCGGGAACCGCGCCACGGTCGCCGCGGGGGCGGCCTCGACGAGTTTCGCGGTGACGCGACGCAGTCCTTGGGACTGCGTGAGCGCGGAACGCTCGGCGACGGCAGCCGCGGTCACACCCGCCGTCGGCGCGGCGAACAGCACCGCCGCCACCGCAGCCAGGCCGACCCAGGCTTCGGCGACGTCCGAGCGGCGCTTGAGCGGGTTGCGCCGCCAGCGCCACAGCAACACCTCGCGGCACCGTTTCAGCATGCGTGCATCCCTCCGTGCGCAACGGGCAAGAAGTCCATGAGCGGTACGGTGACGGATCCGCGAACCGTGGGCACAGAGGCCAATGGGCCGTCGCACCGGAGGCCGTTCGGCCCCAAGAGAGGCAACGGCACACAGAGGAGCACGAGGCGCAGGACCCCAACGCGCCCTCACCCTCGACCGGTTGGCCCTCCTGGATACGTTCCCGCCGACTGAGCATGGAATCAGGTGCGGGCGTCGGCTTCGGGCGACTGCGAGGGGGCCTCCCGTCCCCCGACCGGGACGGCACTCCCACCGTCGGTTCTTCCCTCGAAGACGGCGACCCGTTCGGCCGGGACCACGTTCGCGACCTTGATGGCCTTGTACGTGGTGACCCCGGCGCAGGTCAGGGGTGCCGCTACTGTGTCTCCGGCTGGGAGACCCTCTGCCAGAGCCAGGTCAACTCCGGCTACTCGGCGGACGGTTGCTACGCCGAGTACGCCGTCGCCGACGCGGGCGCGGTCGTCCAGGCCGCGATGGCCGGCTTCGTGCTCGACGAGACCGCGCTGATCGTCGCCGGCATGCTCGTCAGCGCCTCGGGCGGCATCCTCACCAAGCCGATGGCCGACGTCGTTCACCCTGACGCGGCTCTCCAGTGCGACAAGACCGCTTCGCCGCCGGTCACCACCGTGGCCAGGCTGATGACTGCCGGCCACGCACCCCGAACCCACGCGCGGGGCCGCGCCTTTGGGGCCTATCGGCCCTCCGGGCCGCCCCGGACAGCCCATGGGGTGGCCGTACGAACCGCTGGATGCTCGAAGGGCCACAACGCCTGGAGGAGATCCGCGATGACGGACGACGCACACAGTGAGCCCCTGGTCCATGCCCTGCTCGCAGACGGCACCACGGTGTGCATCCGCCCGGTGGCAGCGGGCGATCACGAGCAGGTGCAGGGGCTCTACGAGGAGATGTCGCCGGAGAATCTGAGGCTGAGGTTCTTCGCGGCGAGCCGGCGCTCGGCCGCGCTGGCCGCCGACAGGGCCTGCGCGTCGGTCCGCCCCGGGTATCGGGCGCTGTTGGCCGAGAAGCAGGGCCAGGTGATCGGCCTGGCCGAGTACGACACCGGAGGCGGCAAGGAGGAGGCCGAGATCTCCATCGCCGTCGCCGACGGACTGCACCACCGCGGCGTCGGCACCCTCCTCGTCGAGCACCTGGTCTCGGCCGCCCGGGCGGAGGGCATCACCACCTTCACAGCGGACGCCCTCAGTGAGAACCGCGAGGTGCTCCAGCTCTTCGCGGACCTCGGACTGCGCACCTCCCGCCGCTTCGACGGCCCGGAGGTGCGCTGCACGATCGAGCTCGGTGAGGACGACACCTACCTGTCCGCCGTCGAGGCCCGTGGCCGGGCCGCCAATGTGACCAGCCTGGAATCCCTGCTGCGGCCGGAGGCGATTGCTGTCGTGGGCGCGGGGCGAAAGGCGGGTTCGGTGGGCAGGGCCGTCCTGCACCACCTGCACGCGGGCGGCTACACCGGGCGGCTCCTCGCGGTGAACCCCGCCGCGTCCTCGATCCTCGGCGTGCCCTCCTACCCGTCGGTCGCCGCCCTGCCCAGGACCCCCGACCTCGTGGTCGTCGCCGTGCCCGCCGCCGCGGTCCCGGCCACCGCCGACGAGTGCGGCAAGGCCGGCGCGAAGGCCCTCCTCGTCCTCTCCGCCGGCCTCGACGGCACCCAGACGCGGGCCCTGATGTCGTCCTGCCGCACCTACGGCATGCGGCTCGTCGGCCCCAACTGCCTCGGCATCTCCAACACCGAGCCCGCCCTGCGCCTCGACGCCACCTTCGCCGCCGACCACCCCCGTGCCGGGACGGCGGGCGTCGCCGTGCAGTCCGGCGGCGTCGGTATCGCCCTGCTGGACGGGCTGTCCCGGCTGGGCATCGGCGTCTCCTCCTTCGCCTCCCTCGGGGACAAGTACGACGTCAGCGGCAACGACATGCTCCAGTGGTGGGAGAGCGACGGCCGCACCGACCTCGTGCTGCTGCACCTGGAGTCGTTCGGCAACCCGCGCGCGTTCTCCCGCACCGCCCGGCGCGTGACCCGCCGTATGCCGCTGCTCACCGTGGACGCCGGCCGTACCGAGGCGGGTCGCCGCGCCGCCGCCTCGCACACCGCGGCCGCCGCCACCCCCACCATGACCCGCCGGGCACTGTTCACACAGGCAGGCATCACCGCCACCCAGTCGGTCGGCGAACTCCTCGAAACGGCCGCGCTGATGCACTCCCAGCCGCTGCCGGCGGGCACTCGCGTCGCGATCGTCACCAATGCCGGCGGCGCGGGCGTCCTGACCGCCGACGCCTGCTCCGAGGCCGGACTGGCGCTCCCGCCGCTCACGCCCGAGCTGATCGACGCCCTGCTCGCCGTACTCCCTGACGGCGCGTCCGCCGGCAATCCGGTCGACGCCACCGCAGCCGTCACCGAAGACCAGCTCAGGGACTCCGTGGACCTCATCATCAGGCACCCGGGCGTCGATGCCGTGCTGCTGGCCCTGGTGCCCACCGCGGTGGCCCGGGCGACCGGCGACGACCTCGTCCGCGCCCTCACAGACGCCCCGGCGCACGGGGCCAAGCCCGTCATCACGGTACGGCTGGAACAGGACCTGCCGGTCAAGCTGCTGCCCGCCGTGGGCGGCGGCACCATCCCGTCGTACGCCGAACCCCAGGCCGCCGCACGGGCGCTGTCCCACGCCGCCCACCGCGCGGCCTGGTTGAGCCGTCCCGCCGGAACCGTCCCGCAGCTCGACGAGGTCGACACGGACCGCGCCCGCGAGGTCACCGATACCTATCTGACCGCGCACCCGGACGGCGGCTGGCTCGACCCGCGTACCTGTGCCGCGCTCCTCGCCTGCTATGGCATCCCCCAACTCCCGTGGGCCTGGGCCGAGACCGAGGACGAGGCCGTCCTCGCCGCCGAGCGGCTGCGTGGCCCCGACGGCCGGGTCGTGATGAAGGCCCACTGGCCGGGGCTGCTCCACAAGAGCGAGCAGCACGCCGTCCATCTCGACCTCCAGGGCGACGCCCAGGTCCGTGCCGCCTTCCGGGACTTCGAGACCCGCTTCGACGGGCTGCTGACCGGAGTGGTCGTCCAGCCGCTCGCATCCCGCGGCACCGAGCTGCTCGCCGGAGTCGTCCAGGACGAGGTCTTCGGCCCGCTCGTCCTGTTCGGGCTCGGCGGCACCGCGACCGACATCCTGCGCGATCACGCCGCCAGGCTCGCCCCGCTCACCGACCACGACGTGCACGACCTGATCACCTCACCGCGCTGTGCTCCGCTCCTGTTCGGGGCGCGCGGCAGTGGACCGGTCGATCTCGCGGCGCTCGAACAGCTGCTGCTGCGTCTGTCCCGTATGGCGGCCGACCTTCCGCAGCTCGCCGAGGCCGACTTCAACCCCGTCCTCGCGAGCCCGGGCGGGGTCAGCGTGCTCGACGTGCGCGTACGTCTGCTGCCGCGCACGTCACATGATCCGCATCTGCGCCGACTTCGCTGAGAAGGGAAGACGGACGTCAAGCACAACAAGGTGGCGTCCGTGATGGCCATAGGGGTTGCCCGCGCCGAGTACCGCGACCCGTTCAAGGAAGCCTCACAGCCGAGGCCCTGCCGCCCCGGTCCGTGGACGGCGTGACGTCGTGCGACGCCGTGGTGGCAGGTGGCGGACGTACGGCCGCGCGCTGACAGAAGGACGCCAGGAGGCCTCGACCTGCGGAGCCGTTGGACCCGGCTTGATCCTGTACCGTCCCCTGCGGTGGGCCGTACCGTGGCACATGAACGGACACGGTCGGTTGTCGACACGGTTGATGGGGACCTGGAGGATCAGGGGTGGGAAGTTCCGAGGAGCCTCGGGAGACCCGCGTACGGTTGCCCCAGCTGAGGCTGGACGAGCTGCTGGAGGAGCTTCAGGCCCGCCTGGACGCGGCCCGCGGCACCCGTGACCGCGTGCACAGCCTGCTGGAGGCGGTGCTCTCGGTCGGCCGGGAGCTGGACCTCGAACAGGCGCTGCGTAGCATCGTGGAGGCCGCGGCCGTGCTGGTGGACGCCGAGTACGCCGCCCTGGGTGTGATCGGTCCGGACGGCAAGCGGCTGTCGGACTTCCTCACGGTCGGCGTCAGCGACGAGCAGGTCGTACAGATCGGCAACTACCCGGAGGGCCACGGCATCCTCGGTGAACTCATCCGCCACCCGGAGCGGCTGCGGCTGACGAAGCTCTCCGAGCATCCCTCCTCGTACGGCTTCCCGCCCCACCACCCGCCGATGAACACCTTTCTGGGCGTTCCGATCCGGGTGCGCGACCAGGTCTTCGGCAACCTCTACCTGACCGAGAAGCGGGGCGGGGCGCAGTTCGACGACGACGACGAGTCGGTGCTCTCCACCCTGGCCGTGGCCGCCGGTGTGGCCATCGACAACGCCCGGCTGTATGAGGAGTCCAGGCTGCGCGAGCGGTGGCTGCAGGCCAGCGCGGAGATCACACACAGCCTGATGTCCGGAAGCGAGCGCGGAGAGGTCCTCGCCCTCATCGCCGAACGGGCCCGGGAGATCACCGGCGCCGCCCTGGCCGTGGTCGCGTTGCCGATGCCGGACACGGACTCGCTGACGGTGGAGTTGGCCATCGGCCAGGAGGCGGAGGCACACCGCGGACTGGTGCTGCCCATGAACAGCAGCCTGATCGGCCAGGCCTTCTCGGACGCCACTCCCGTCTCCAGCCCTGACATCTCCCAAGACGAGCGAGTTTCGACAAATCTCCGGCTTTTCACCGGCCTCGGTCCGGCCGTGGCCGTCCCCATCGGCTCGGGCGACGGGCTGCGAGGCGTCGTGCTGCTGGTCCGTGAGGCGGGCCGGAAGGTGTTCGCGGACCAGGAAACCGAACCACTGCAAGGTTTCGGGGCACAGGCCGCGGTGGCGATGGAACTGGCCGAACGTCGCAGGGACGCAGAGCAGATCGCGATGCTCGAGGACCGCGACCGGATCGCCCGGGACCTGCACGACCTGGCGATCCAGCGACTGTTCGCCACCGGTATGACGCTGCAGAGCGCCGGCCGCTTCATCGAGCACGCGGAGGCCTCGGAGCGCGTGGTGCGGGCGGTGGAGGACCTGGACGAGACCATCAAGATCATCAGGTCCACGATCTTCGGTCTGAGGACGCATGACGAAGCAGCCGGACCCGGCCTGAGGGCACGGGCGGTGCGCGTGGTCGGCGAGACCGCGCCGGTGATGGGATTCGCGCCGAGCCTGCGGATGGAGGGCCTGCTGGACACCCACGTGCCCAAGGAGATCGCCGACCACGTGGTGGCCGTCCTCTCCGAGGCCCTGACCAACGTCGCCCGGCACGCGCGGGCCAACCGCGCCGAGGTGGCGTTGGAGACCGACGGGCGCGAAGTGCGGCTGGAGGTTTCCGACGACGGCGTGGGTATCCCGGCCGAGGGCCGACGCAGCGGCCTGAGCAACATGGCGGAACGTGCGCAGCAGTTGGGCGGGGACCTGAAGTGGACCAGCCCGGCCACCGGCGGCACCGTGCTGTGCTGGCGGGTGCCGGTGACGAACCGGTAGCTCTCACCGCCTGAGCGCGAACCCGACGGTCCTGCCCTCGCCGGTGGGGCGGCCTCCTCAGCTGTCGGGGCCGTTACTGCCGGGCACGGCGGTCATGCTCCTGTCGGTCTCGTGCCCGTCCGAACCCGGCCCTGAGGCTCCTCACGGCAGCCTGTGCCCGGGCGGGCGCGGGTCACCACGGGCCGTCCGGGCCTGACAGGGGGCGTCCGGCCCCATCGGTGGGCAGCGGGCCCTCAGCTCCCGTCGGCCGGCAGCCGCAGCTCTGTCCGGGCCGAGAAGAGGTGGACGTCCTCCGGACACACGGTGACCCGCAGCTGCTCCCCCTTGGCGTGAACCGGTCGCCCGGGGAGACGGACTACCACCGGGACGGCTTCCTGCCCGGCCTTGGCGGTCGCGTGGACGTAGGCGACGGCACCGGTGTCCTCGACCGCGTCGACCACGAGATCCAGTGCCGGAGTCTCCAGGTCCTCGGGCGAGAGGATCTCGAACTGCTCGGGCCGTACACCCAGCAGGATCTCCGTGGCGTCCGCCTCGCGGGCGGTCCGCGGCACCGGCACGGTCAGGCCGCCCAGCTCGGCTCCATCCGTGGTGAGGGGGAGTCGGAAGAGGTTCATCGCGGGTGAACCGATGAAACCGCCCACGAAGGCGTTGGCGGGGCGCTGGAAGACCTCCTTCGGCGTCCCCACCTGCTGCAGCACGCCGTCCTTCATGACCGCCACGCGGTCGCCCATGGTCAGGGCCTCCACCTGGTCGTGGGTGACGTACACCGTCGTCGTGCCGAGTCGCCGTTGCAGCGAGGCGATCTGGGTCCGGGTCTGTACGCGCAGCTTGGCGTCCAGGTTGGACAGCGGCTCGTCCATCAGGAACACCTGCGGCTCGCGGACGATGGCCCGCCCCATCGCGACCCTCTGGCGCTGGCCGCCGGAGAGCGACCTGGGCTTGCGGTCCAGATAGTCGCCGAGGCCGAGCGCGCCGGCAGCCTCCGTGACACGGCGATGGATGTCGTCCTTGTGCTTCTTGGCGATCTTCAGGGCGAAGCCCATGTTGTCCGCCGTCGTCATGTGCGGGTAGAGAGCGTAGTTCTGGAACACCATCGCGATGTCACGGTCCTTGGGCGGCAGGTGGGTCACGTCCCGGTCGCCGATGCGGATGGCACCGGAGTCGACGTCCTCCAGCCCGGCGAGCATGCGCAACGCTGTGGACTTCCCGCAGCCGGAGGGCCCCACCAGCACCATGAACTCGCCGTCGGCGATCTCCAGATCAAACGCGTCGACGGCCGGGTGGTCCATCCCCGGGAATCTCCGTGTGGCCTTGTCGAAGATGACGGTCGCCATGTTCTCTCCCCTCCCCGATGCTCCCTTTGCGTGCCCAGACTGCGCCCGGGCGCAGGGCGGGTGACAGGTCCTCCAGGTCCTTGCCCCACAGACCGAGCGCCCCCGCGGCAAAGACCGTGCGGCCCCGTAGCGGGGCCTCTTGACCCATGGCATGGCGGGCTGCCGTGTCCCCGCAGGCTGGAGGCACGACCAGGGGAGGGACGGAAAGCATCCCTGAGCCGTTCCTCCACACCGTGGACAGGCCGGACCAGACCGTGCCGGCCCACGCAAGGGCCGTTCCAGGCCTCTGTTTCGGACCGGACGGCTCATGTGCCTTCATCCATAGGGGAGTTGGCTGGGAGTAAGGAGAAGCACGCCGACACGAAGGGGGAGTGAGGGCAGTGGGTACGAGTCTCACGCCGGAGTTCTGGGAGCGGTTTGCGGTTCTGCTGGTCGTCGCGACAGCCATGACGACGGTTCTCACGGCGAGCCTTGATGCGCTCGCCGTCCGCCTGCTGCGCCGTCGTGCGCACCGGCCGCCGTCGGCCTGCGCACCGCGCCGACCTGAGCCGACCGACCGACGCACGTCAGTCCACAGTTGAGGACTCCGGCACCACAGGCGCAGTGGCGTACGACGTGATCGACAAGGCGAGGGCACGGCAGTGCTGCGGTGCGCTCCCTCAACCGCTTTGCCGCGCCCATCGAGTCCATCCCACCGCTTCTGCCACGAAGCAGCCAGGGCCGGTCGGCCGCACCCGGAGGAGACCCGCGTCATGACCACTGAGGCACTGCATCCCTCGTCTTCCCGGCCCGCGCTGCTGACGTTCGCGGGCGGTGTCGGGACGGTCACCGGCAGCAAGTTCCTCGTGGAGAGCGACCACGCACGTGTCCTGATCGACTGCGGGCTCTTCCAGGGCCTCGCCGATCTGCGCAGGCGCAACTGGCGAGGCCTGCCCTGCGACGCCGCGGACATCGAGGCGGTGGTGGTCACCCACGCTCACCTGGACCACTGCGGATACCTGCCCCGGCTGGTGCGGGCGGCACACGACGACGGCGTTGCGCACAGGGCACCCGCGCCCGTGACCTGGTCGACGGTGTCAGGGCGCTGAAGATGTTCGGCGAGTACGTCCCGGTGCGCGCCACCGTCGCCGACGTACCGCACTTCTCGGCCCACGCCGACGCCGCTCAGATCATCGACTGGCTGCGCGGCGCCGAAGCCCCGCAGGCGACGTACCTGGTGCACGGAGAGCCCGACGCGGCCGAGGCGCTGCGCGACCGTATCGACCGGACACTGGGCTGGACCGCCGTCGTGCCGCGTTCCGGGGAGCGGGTCCTCGTCCGGTGAGGTATGGCTGCCTCCATTCGTTCGCCCGCTCACCACGGGGTGTTGCGGATCTGCCAGGAGCCGGGCAGGGATGTCACAGCCTGCGCAGCCAGTCGTCGGCCACGCCGTGCAGGGCCTGTGCGGCCGGCTGGAGGTGTGTGTCGTCGATCCGGTAGGACAGCTTGTCGACGACGCCGACGACGCCGTCCATCCGACCCGTCATGGCGAGGGAGATGGACTTCTCGGTGCGTCGTTCGACATGGCCCGCGAGGGTGACCACGCCGTCCTGCACGGAGATCGTGACGGTGCGCGGAGCCAGCCACAGTGTGTCGACGATGACCTCCTGCTCCACGGCTTGTCGAATCTCGTCGTCGGTGCGCAGGAACACCGTCAGCAGGTCGCGGCGGGTGACGATGCCGACGAGCCGGTCCTCCTCGTCCACCACGGGCAACCGCTCGATGCGGTGCTCGGCCATCAGCCGGGCGGCCTCGGGGACGGTGGCGTCGGCTCGTACGGTGACGGCGGGTGCCGACATCAGCCCGCCGGCGGTAAGGGCACGGCTCTTTGCGTCCGTCTCCCGGGCACTGTGGCGCAGGCGACGCAGCCGGCCGATCCACGTCTCCTCCCCGGGCTCCTCGGCCTGCCGGAGCATCAGGTCGGTCTCCGAGATCACTCCGATGACCTTGTCGTCCTCGTCGACGACCGGGAGCCCGCTGATGCGGTGTTCGCCCAGCAGCCGTACCACGTCCTTGAAGGGAGTGCCGTACTCCGCCGTGACGACGTCACGGGCCATCAGAGCGCCGATCTTCGTGGGTCTCATCCCTGTCCTCCTGCGCTTGCGCGACGGTCCCCGGTCGGCTCTCCTCCGGGCTTCGAGTCCAGCGTGCGGCGCGGCCACCTGCGCGCCCAGGGACCGAGCGGGCAGGTGGCAGGGCCGAGCGGCCCTCCCGTGGCGCCCGTCCGGCCCGGCGACTGAGTGAGAGGGCCGCTGCCCCGGTTTCCGGCACGGACAGGCGTGGGACGAACCTCCGCCGGCAGATGCCGAACCGCCCCTCCTGCGGCCCAGTCCCGGCTGCGACGGAGGAGATGGACCTCTCTGCTGGTCTGCGACGGTTCGGCGAAAGGCCGTGAGGGCGATGGAGTTGCCCTTTGCCGTGGAGGGCGACGGGTCGGATGCGAGCCTCGTGGCGGTCGGCTGGGCAGTGGATCAGGCCATCCGGCACGGTCCGCCGCTGAGGCTGGTGGACGCCTCCCCCTGGGAGCGATACGAAGGCGTCGTCCTTGTCGGCGCCGAGCGCGGTCACCCGTGCCGAGGCTCCGAGGCCACCACCACCGCACCGAGGAGCGCTGTCCGGCGAGGTGTGCGTGATGGGGTCATGACGCTCAGGCGTGAGGGCCGGCCGGCCCCTGGGCGAGGGTGGATGGGCGGTCATGTCCCGGCGCTGGTGGTCAGCCGGTGGCCCAGGGCGACGGACGCGAGGGTGACCAGGGCGGTGGCGAAGGCCGCGAGGACTGTCAGCTCGCTCAGGATCGCTGACAGGTCCCCATCGCAGGACAGCAGCGTCGTCCACGTGGCGCCGTGTCCGGCCCGAACTGGCGCGGGGCCGGCTCTCACCAGGCTCCGCGACGCCGAAGCCGTTCGGCTCTTCCTGCGGAGACGAACGGCCCTGGCCGGAACCGCGCGACCGCACGGACCCTGGGCACATGGACACAGAGAGCGTGTCGGCGACGAATCCGGTCACCTCGGCACGTCGGCCGCGACCGGTCAACCGCGTCGTGCTGTCGGCGCTGCGGTCACGATGGCACACGGCACTGCCCGGCCTGTGCGCACTGACCTTCCTGGGACGTCGTACCGGGTGCCCCGTGAGCCTGCCTGTGCGGTACGCGCGCGACGACGACCAGCTCGTGGTGATGGTGGGCCGAGCCGCCGACAAGCAGTGGTGGCGCAACTTCACTCAGCCCCGTCAGGTCGGCGTGCTGGCCGAGGGCGTGCCCCATGAGGGTCTTGGGCGCCTGGTGCCGGCGGGACATCCCGGTCGTGCCGCTGCGGAGCGTGTCTACCGCCGACGCCACCCACACGCCCGCGTCAGCCCCGACAACCCCATGGTCGTGATCACCTTGGCGTCTGGCCGCCTTTCAGGCGAGCAGACCGGGCGCGAAGACCCCACAGCCGAGCCGGCACTTCCGACGGGGCGGCAACTGTGGGGCCGGTGGTGGCGCTGGACAACACTGGGAGAGGCCACGGGCTTCTGCGTCCCGGCCGCGGCGGCAGCCGCCGTCGGCGGAACTTCCACAGCGATCGAGTGGCCCGTGCTGGTCGCGGCGGGAATGGCAGAGGGAGCCTTGCTGGGCGCGGCTCAGGCCCATGTGCTGCACCAAGTCCTGCCCGATCTGCGGCCGCGCCGATGGGTGGCGGCCACCGCGGTGGCCGCCGGCGCCGCCTGGCTGCTGGGGCTGATGCCCTCGGTGATGCTTCCACGTATCGGATACTGGCCGGCCGCAGCCGGCCTGGTCGCCGTCGATGGGCTGCTTCTGCTGCTCAGCCTGGGCACCGCCCAGTGGTGGGTGCTGCGACGCCACATCACCGGCGCGGGCGCATGGATCCCCGCCACCGCTGCCGCCTGGCTGGCCGGACTCGCCGTCTTCTGCGCGACAGCCATGCCGCTGTGGCGTCCCGGTCAGTCTCCCGTGCTGATCGCCGGCATCGGCGCCCTTGCCGGTCTCCTCATGGCGGCCACCGTCGCAGCCGTCACCGGAGGCGCGCTGGTACGCCTCGTAAAAATCCACCGACCGTCCGGATGACTGCGCAGGCGTTGGCTGGGCCAGGGCCCTTCTGATGGATCTCCGCGGCGTCGCGACGCCCGGCACGCCCGAGTCAGAAGCACCCGCATCGGTTGCGGCTCATTGCACGGTGCGTGCCCCGGTGAGTTCGCGCCCGGTGACCAGCGTCGACTCGATCCGTACGAAGACTCCGTCGCGCACGGGCATCCAGGATTGCCGGCCGGTCCGTGACAGGCGCCGGTGCTCGGCGGGGTCGGTCACCGCGGTGGCCCGCCCGGTGACGACCACGCTCCAGCCGGACCGGGTCTCCGCGTCGAACTCGTCCGCCTCGAAGGCGACCACGACACCGTCAATGGCGCGCATGAGGTCCGATCCTGCCGAGGTGAACAGCAGGACGCAGGCGTCCGCGTCAAGCGAGAAGTTGATGGGCAGGACCGCGGGCAGGGCCTGCCGGGTGTAGACCACGCGGCCGACCGGCACCTCGGCCAGCAGGCGCAAGCACTCCCGCCGGTCGAGAGCGCGAAAGGCATTGTTCTCGAGCATCAGCCCATCGTCGGCGGGCACCCCTGCGCACGGTAGGGCCGGGCGGCCCTCTTCTGCGCCCCTCCGTGAGCCGGCAGCGCCGGGACCGGACGAGTCGTATGAGCTGTTCGGGGCGTAGGTCACAAAGAGGGAAAGGCGGCCTGATCCGCTCAGGGACCCTCTGCCCGGAGGCAGGGACCCATGGCCCATGCCGCGGAGCTGTCCGGAAAAGGACAGTGGCTGAGGGTGCCGAACTCAGGGCGAGAGGCCCGTGTGCGCTCCCGTGCCACAGGACAAGCGTAAGAGGGAAGGGACGGACACCATGGTTCAGCCGTCGACGAGGGAGAGCGACAGGACAGGGTCGGGTACGCCGGTGCCCGGCCGGGCCTGGCTGATGCTGGCCCTGGCCACCATCGGGTTCGCCGTCAACTTCTGGGCATGGGCGCTGCTCAGTCCGCTCGGCCCCCGGTTCAAGGACACTCTGGAGCTGTCCTCCTTCCAGCAGTCGCTGCTGGTGGCGGTTCCGGTCGTGGTGGGCTCGCTGGGCCGTATCCCGGTCGGCGCGTTGACCGACCGGTTCGGCGGCCGGGTGATGTTCCCGATCGTGTCGGCGGCCACCATCGTGCCGGTCCTCTACCTCGGCCTGGCCGGCCACTCCTCGCTCACCGCACTCCTGGTCGGGGGGTTCTTCCTCGGCGTCGCCGGTACCGCCTTCGCGGTCGGCGTGCCGCTGGTCAGCGCCTGGTTCCCGCCCGAGCGGCGCGGGCTGGCGATCGGTGTCTTCGGCGCCGGCATGGGCGGCACCGCCATCAGCGCCCTGACCACGGTGAAGCTGGTCGACGCCAACAGCATGTCCACCCCCTTCCTGATCACCGCGGCCGTCCTCGCCGTCTACGCCGTGACCGCCTGGCTGCTGCTGCGCGACGCGCCTGGCCGCACCGTGCCGACCGAGCCGCTGGTCCGGCGCCTTGCGGCGACCGCCCGGTTGCCCATCACCTGGCAGGCATCCGCGCTGTACGCGGTCGCGTTCGGCGGCTATGTCGCCTTCTCCGTCTACCTGCCGACCTACCTCAAGACCGGCTACGGCCTCACCCAGGCCGACGCCGCCAACCGGATGGCCGGTTTCGTCCTGCTGGCCGTCGCGATGCGGCCGGTCGGCGGCTGGCTGTCGGACCGGATCGGCCCGGTGCGGGTGCTGGCCGGCTCGCTGGCCGTGGTCGTGGCCGGGGCGGTCGCGCAGGCGTTCACCCCGGCTCTGGCACTGATCGGCACCATCGCCTTCCTGGCCATGGCCGCCGCGCTCGGTGCCGGCAGCGGAGCGACCTTCGCGCTGGTGGCCCTGCGCACCCCGGCCAACCAGGTCGGCTCGGTCACCGGAGTGGTCGGCGCCGCGGGTGGCCTGGGCGGCTTCCTCCCGCCGCTGGTCATGGGCTCCCTGTACGGCGAGTACGGCACGTACGCGGCCGGACTGGCCCTGCTTGCCGTCGTCGCCGCCGCCGCGCTGGCCTACACCCTCACCGGCGTCCGCACGGCGGCCGGTGGCGGCAAGCGCAAGCCACGCGCCGGCCGTCGGCACCGGCACCACACCACCGCCGGCACCACCGCATGACGGCGGACGAGGCGAACAGAGGCCAAGGACGGCACACGATCCGAGGACCACGAGCCACAAGGAGAAGAACCGGTGTGTGAGTACTGCGGATGTCAGTCGCTGACGTCGATCGGTGAGCTGACCCGCGAGCATGACGAGGTCGTCCGTCTGATCAGTCATCTCCGCCCCGCCCAGCAGGCCGGGGACGTGGCCGGGATGGCGAAGGTCGCCCGCGACATCGCGACCGTGCTCGGTCCCCACACACAAGTGGAGGAGCACGGCCTGTTCCCCGCGATGGCCGGAGACTTCCCCGACCAGATCGCCGCCCTGGAGGCCGAGCACCGTCGCATCGACGCGGTGCTGGCCGAGGCCGCCGACGGAGTGACACCCGCGGACCCGACGTGGCCGGACCGGCTCGTCGAGGCGACGGCCATGCTGCGCGACCACATCCTCAAGGAGCAGGACGGCGTCTTCCCTGCCGCACTCGCCCATCTCAGCACCGAGGAGTGGGAAGCGGTCGAGGCCGTACGCGAACAGGCGGGCAGCGCTCTGCCCCAGCCCGCCGCCTGACCGGCCGCATTCCGGCGTCGCCAGGGGAGCAGCCCAGGTCGGCCCCGTGCCCCGCTCGGCCGAGCGGGGCACGGGGCCGACCTGCACAGGTTGGTCACTCAGCGTCCGAGTAACCGACCCTGAACGCCGACGATCTTTACCAAGCCGCACGCTTCTCCTGGAGTGGCTGTTGACCCTGCTGGGGGCGGTGGTCGTAGAGTCGTCATCGGCCGGGACCGATCACAATTCGAACGGGCGCCCGAGGTGTCCGGGGTGGAGTGGCACGGTGAGCACCGAGACCAGCCCGGAACGGGCACGGGTGGGCATGGACAGCGACCTGGTGGAGGCGCTGGTGCGCAGCCGCCGGTTCTTCACCAAGGCGGAGGTCTCGGACGACCTGCGCACCCTGCACCGCAAGGGCGGCCGGCGGGCGGACGAGTTCTACCGGGACCGCTGGTCCCACGACAAGGTGGTCCGCTCCACCCATGGCGTCAACTGCACCGGCTCGTGCTCCTGGAAGGTGTACGTCAAGGACGGCATCATCACGTGGGAGGCGCAGCAGACCGACTATCCGTCGGTGGGCCCGGACCGCCCCGAGTACGAGCCGCGCGGCTGTCCGCGCGGCGCCGCCTTCTCCTGGTACACCTACTCGCCGACCCGGGTGCGCTACCCGTACGTGCGGGGGGTGCTCCTCCAGATGTACCGGGAGGCCAAACAGAGGCTGGGCGACCCGGTGGCGGCCTGGGCGGACATCGTCTCCGACCCGGAACGCGCCCGCCGCTACAAGCAGGTGCGCGGCAAGGGCGGCCTGGTGCGGGCGAGCTGGGACGAGGCGGTGGAGATGGTCGCCGCCGCGCATGTGCACACCATCAAGGAGTACGGGCCGGACCGGCTGGCGGGGTTCTCACCGATCCCCGCGATGTCCATGGTCTCCCATGCCGCCGGCGCCCGCTTCTACTCCCTCCTCGGCGGGGCGATGCTGTCGTTCTACGACTGGTACGCCGACCTGCCGGTGGCCTCGCCGCAGGTGTTCGGCGACCAGACGGACGTACCGGAGTCGGGGGACTGGTGGGACGCCGGCTATCTGATCATGTGGGGTTCGAACCTGCCGGTGACCCGCACGCCGGACGCGCACTGGATGACGGAGGCCCGCTACCGCGGCCAGAAGGTCGTGGCCGTGTCGCCCGACTACGCGGACAACGTGAAGTTCGCCGACGAGTGGCTCGCGGCCCAGCCCGGCACCGACGGGGCACTGGCGATGGCCATGGGGCATGTGATCCTCAAGGAGTTCTTCGTCGACCGGGCCACGCCGTCCTTCACCGACTACGTCAAGAAGTACACCGATCTGCCCTTCCTCATCGCCCTCGACGAGATCGACGGCACGCCGGGCACCTACCGGCCGGGCAAGTTCCTGACCGCCGCCGACCTGGGCGGCGCGTACGCCGAGGCCGAGCACGCGGAGTTCCGCACCGTGCTGCTGGACGCGGCCACCGGGCAGCCGGTGGTGCCGAACGGCACGCTCGGTGACCGCTACGGCGAGAGCGGGGCCGGGAAATGGAACCTGGATCTCGGCGCCATCGACCCTCTCCTGTCCGCCGAAGGCACTGACGAGGCACCGGTTGCCGTCGAACTGGCCCGTTTCGACGTTCCCGACGGCAGCGCCGGACGGCTGCGACGTGGGGTTCCCGTGCACCGCGTCGGCGGGCGGCTGGTGACCACGGTGTACGACCTGCTGCTGGCCCAGTACGGGGTGGGCCGGGAGGGGCTGCCGGGCGAGTGGCCGACGTCGTACGAGGACGCGGACGAGCCGTACACCCCTGCCTGGCAGGCGGCGATCACCGGCGTCGCTGCGGAGAAGGCGGCCAGGATCGCCCGGGAGTTCGCGGCCAACGCCGAGGAATCGGGTGGCCGCTCGATGATCATCATGGGGGCGGGCACCAACCACTGGTTCCACTCCGACACCATCTACCGGTCCTTCCTCACCCTCACCACACTCACGGGCTGCCAGGGTGTCAACGGCGGCGGCTGGGCCCACTACGTCGGCCAGGAGAAGGTCCGCCCGATCACCGGCTACTCGGCGATCGCAACCGCCTCCGACTGGAACCGGCCGGCCCGGCAGATGATCCAGACCGCGTACTGGTATCTGCACAGCGACCAGTTCCGCTACGACCCCTTCTCCGCCGGCACCCTCGCGGCGGCCGGCACGGGCGGTCCGTTCGCCGGGAAGACCACGGCGGACGTCATCGCGCAGTCGGCGCGGATGGGATGGATGCCGTCGTATCCCACCTTCGACCGCAACCCGCTGGATCTCGCCGACGAGGCAGCGGCAGCCGACCGTCCGGTCGCCGAGCACATCGTGGACGAGCTCAAGGCGGGGCGGCTGCGGTTCGCGGGCGAGGACCCGGACGCGCCGGAGAACTTCCCACGCGTGCTGACCGTGTGGCGCGCCAATCTGCTGGGCTCCTCGGCCAAGGGCAACGAGTACTTCCTCAAGCATCTCCTCGGCACCGACGCGTCGGTACGGGCCGGCGAGGCGCCGCCGGACGCGCGCCCGCGGGAGGTGGTGTGGCGGGAGGAGGCCCCCGAGGGCAAGCTCGACCTGCTGCTGACGCTGGACTTCCGCATGACCAGCACCACGGTCTTCTCCGATGTGGTCCTGCCGGCCGCGACCTGGTACGAGAAGCACGACCTGTCCAGCACGGACATGCACCCCTTCGTCCACGCCTTCAACCCGGCGATCGCCCCGCCCTGGCAGACCCGTACCGACTGGGACGCCTTCCACACCCTCGCCCGGGAGTTCAGCCGTCAGGCCGCCGAACATCTCGGCGTCCGCAAGGATGTCGTGGCCGCGCCCCTGCTGCACGACACCCCCGACGAACTGGCCAATCCGCATGGGGTGGTGCGGGACTGGAAGGCGGGGGAGTGCGAGCCGGTCCCGGGCCGCACCATGCCGAAGCTGGTGACGGTCGAACGGGACTACGGCTCCGTTGCCGACAAGATGGGAGCCCTCGGGCCCCTGCTGGACAGCCTCGGCGCCACGACCAAGGGCATCACGTTCCATGTGGACAAGGAGCTTCAGTACCTGCGGCACAAGAACGGTGTCGTGCGCGGCGGCGCGGCCGACGGGCGGCCCTCGATCGCCCGCGACGCGCACGCCTGCGAGGCGATCCTCGCCCTGTCCGGCACCACCAACGGACACCTGGCCACCCAGGGATTCCACACCCTCGAGACCCGCACCGGCACACAGCTCGCGGACCTGGCGGCCGAGCACGAGGGCAAGCAGATCACCTTCGCCGACACCCAGGCAGCCCCCGTCCCGGTCATCACGTCACCGGAGTGGTCGGGCTCGGAGACGGGCGGGCGCCGCTACTCGCCCTTCACCGTCAACGTGGAACGCCTCAAGCCCTGGCACACCCTCACCGGCCGCCAGCACTTCTATCTCGACCACGACTGGATGACCGCACTCGGTGAGCAACTGCCCGTCTACCGGCCACCGTTGAATATGCACGCGCTGTTCGACGAACCACAGGTCGGCGAAACCGGTGAACTCGGCGTGACCGTGCGCTACCTGACACCGCACAACAAGTGGTCGATCCACTCCGAGTACCAGGACAACCTGTTCATGCTGTCGCTGTCCCGGGGCGGGCCGACGATCTGGATGTCCACCGCCGACGCGGCCAAGATCGGCGTGAAGGACAACGACTGGATCGAGGCGGTCAACCGCAACGGCGTGGTCGCGGCCCGCGCGGTCGTCTCCCACCGCATGCCGGAAGGCACCGTCTACATGCACCACGCCCAGGACCGGCTCATCGACGTGCCCCGCACCGAGACGAGCGGCCGGCGCGGCGGCATCCACAACTCCCTGACCCGCCTGCTGATCAAACCCAGCCACCTCATCGGCGGCTACGCCCAGCTCTCGTACGCCTTCAACTACCTCGGCCCCACCGGCAACCAGCGCGACGAGGTCACCGTCATCCGCCGCCGCGCCAACCAGGAGGTGGAGTACTGACATGCCTCGTGACGGAGTCACTATTGGTCGCTGTATGGCCCAGATGGCGATGGTGATGAACCTCGACAAGTGCATCGGCTGCCACACCTGCTCGGTCACCTGCAAACAGGCGTGGACCAACCGCACCGGCGTCGAGTACGTGTGGTTCAACAACGTCGAGACCCGCCCTGGCCAGGGCTACCCCCGCCGCTACGAGGACCAGGACACCTGGAAGGGCGGCTGGGAACTGAACAAGAAGGGCCGCCTCGCACTGAAGGCGGGCGGCCGGTTCAAGAAGCTCATCCAGATCTTCTCCAACCCCAAGCTGCCATCCCTCGACGACTACTACGAGCCCTGGACCTACGACTACGAGACGCTGACCAACGCCCCGCTGCAGGATCACACCCCGGTCGCCCGGCCCAGGTCTCTGATCTCGGGCAAGGACATGAAGATCTCCTGGTCGGCGAACTGGGACGACGACCTCGGCGGATCGACCGCGACCAGTGAGCAGGACGTGCTGCTGAACGAGGTCTCCGAGAAGATCAAGTTCGAGTTCGAGCAGACCTTCATGTTCTACCTTCCCCGGATCTGCGAGCACTGCCTCAACCCGTCCTGCGCGGCCTCCTGCCCCTCCGGCGCGATCTACAAGCGGAAGGAGGACGGCATCGTCCTGGTCGACCAGGACCGCTGCCGCGGCTGGCGGATGTGCGTGACCGGCTGCCCGTACAAGAAGGTCTACTTCAACCACCGCACCGGCAAGGCCGAGAAGTGCACCTTCTGCTTCCCACGCGTCGAGGTCGGCCTTCCCACGGTCTGCTCCGAGACCTGCGTCGGCCGGCTGCGCTACATCGGCCTCGTCCTCTACGACGCCGACCGCGTCCTGGAAGCCGCCTCCGCCCCCGACGACACCGACCTGTACGAGGCCCAGCGGAAGGTCTTCCTCGATCCGAACGACCCCGACGTCGTACGCGAGGCGGAGAAGGCGGGCATCCCCCGGGACTGGATCGAAGCGGCCCAGCGCTCCCCGATCCACGCCCTGATCAACACCTACAAGGTGGCCCTGCCACTGCACCCGGAGTACCGCACCCTGCCGATGGTCTGGTACATCCCCCCGCTGTCCCCGGTCGTCGACGCCGTACGCGACACCGGTCAGGACGCCGAGGACCACCAGAACCTCTTCGCGGCCGTCGACTCCCTGCGCATCCCCGTCGACTACCTCGCCCAACTGTTCACCGCGGGCGATCCACAGCCGGTGGACGCGGTTCTGCGCCGCCTGGCGGCCATGCGCTCGTACATGCGCGACATCAACCTCGGCCGAGAGCCGAACGACGCCATCCCCAAGGCCGTCGGCATGAGCGGTGAGCAGGTATACGACATGTACCGGCTGCTGGCCCTGGCAAAGTACGACGAGCGCTACGTCATCCCCTCGGCGCACGCCGAACAGGCTCACAAGCTCGAAGAACTCGCCACCGAGTGCAGCCTGGACTACGAGGGCGGCCCCGGTATGGGCGGCTCCGGCCCCTTCGGTGAAACGTCCGGAGGCGCGGCGCCCATCGCTGTGGAGAACTTCCACGCCCTGCGCGACCGGCAGACCTCCGACACCGCCGCAACGCCCACCGACAAGGCCACCCGCGTCAACCTTCTCAACTGGGACGGCAAGGGCTCCCCACCCGGCCTCTTCCCGGACAAACCGATGGGCGGCGGAGCCGGCACCGGCAAAGACAGTGCGGGGGAGGTCGAGCCGAAGCCATGAAGAGGAAGACCACTCGGGCGGCCCGGACCGAGCCCTGGCACCTCTACGCCTGGCAGGCCCAGTCCCTGCTGCTCGCCTATCCCGACGAGCAGTTCGAACAGCACCTTGCCCTGGCCGCCAGGGTCGCTGCCACCCTTCCGGAACCGGTCGCGCGCCCCTTGCTCCGTTTCATGGCACACGCCGGGCAGACCGCCCTCGCGGACCTGGCCGCCGCCTACGTCGCCACCTTCGACCACCGCAAGCGCTGCTGCCTCTACCTGACCTACTACGCCCACGGCGACACCAGGAAACGCGGCCTCGGCCTGCTGCGGCTGAAGCAGACCTACGCGGCCGACGGATGGCGCCTGGGCGACGACGAACTGCCCGACCACCTCGCCGTCGTGCTCGAATTCGCCGCCACCGACCCGGATACCGGAGCGCGCCTGCTGACCGAACACCGTGCCGGAGTGGAACTGCTGCGCCTGGCCCTGAACGGCGACGGCTCGCCCTGGGCCCACGTCCTGGACTCCGTCTCCGCCACCCTGCCCGCCCTCGCCGGCGACGACCGCGAAGCCGTCATGCGCCTCGCCGCCGAAGGCCCGCCCGAGGAACAGGTCGGCCTCGACCCGTACGCGTCCCCCGTGTTCCTGCCCGACCCCGTCGTAGGAGGTCCCCGATGACCGCGTCCACGCAGCGCCTCATCCTGGCGGCGGAGGCAGGCACCGGCGGCACGCTGCTGTGGGTCGTCCTGCCCTACCTCGCCCTCGCGATCTTCGTCCTCGGTCACGTCTGGCGCTACCGCTACGACAAGTTCGGCTGGACCACCCGCTCCTCCCAGCTGTACGAACGGCGCCTGCTGCGCATCGGCAGCCCGCTGTTTCACTTCGGCATCATCGTGGTGCTCCTCGGCCACATCGGCGGCCTGGTCATTCCCAAGAGCTGGACCGAGGCGGCCGGGATCAGCGAACACACGTACCACATCGGTGCGGTCGTCCTCGGCACCATCGCGGGCGTCGCCACCGTCGGCGGGCTGGCCATCCTGATCTACCGTCGGCGGACCGTCGGCCCGGTCTTCTCCGCCACCACCCGCAACGACAAGGCCATGTACGTCTCGCTGGCCCTGACCATCGGGCTGGGCCTGGCCGCGACCGTGGCCGCGAACGTCGTCGGCGGGGGATACGACTACCGCGAGACCATCTCCCCCTGGTTCCGTTCCATCTTCTACTTTCAGCCGGACCCGGACCTGATGTCCGGCGCCCCGGTGCTGTTCAAGCTGCACGCCATCAGTGCCCTGCTGCTCTTCGCGGCCTGGCCCTTCACCCGGCTCGTCCACATGCTCACCGCGCCGCTGGGCTACCTGACCCGCCCCTACATCGTCTACCGCAGCCGCGACGTCCAACTCGGCGCCCGGGCCCCGCATCGCGGCTGGGAGCGGACAGGGTCATGAGCGGTCGTTCCCGGCATGCGGTGACGCCGCCCCGTCGGCGAGGGGCCGACGGCCAAGCTGCGCGCGTCTCTGCCCGAGGAGGAGAGGGACTCAGAGCCAGTCCCGTCGCTTGAAGATCACGTACAAACTGGCGCAGACAACCCCCATGAGGCCGATCGCGAAGGGGTATCCGAAGCTCCAGCTCAGCTCCGGCATGTGCGTGAAGTTCATGCCGTAAACGGTTCCCACGAGTGTGGGAGCAAAAAGAATCGCCGCCCACGAGGAGATCTTCTTGATCTCCTCGTTCTGTTCGAAGCCCGCCTCCGCCAGGGCCCGCATCTCCGCGTTCTGCTGCTGGGTCACCAGCGTGGCGTTCACCGTGAGGATGTCCGTGAGGGCTTGGCGGAAGCCGTCCACGCGTTCGCTGGTGTGGGCGACGTGGTCGGCCACGTCGCGGAGGTGGCTCTGGAGTTCGTCGTCCGTCTCGTACTTGGTGAAACCGGCCATGAGGCCGTGCAGCATGCCGACCAGGGGGCGGGTGGCCCGCTGGAACTCGACCACCTCGCGGGAGAGTTCGTAGATACGGCGGGACACCTCCGGATCGCCCCGGAACACCTCGGTCTCGATCTCGTCGATGTCGTTCTGCACGCCTGCGACGACCGGCACATAGTCGTCCACCACCGCGTCGAGGATGGCGTACAGCACCGCCTCCGGACCCAGCCTCAGCAGTTCCGGGGTCTCCTCCATACGGCGGCGCACCGCCGACAGGTCCGGCGCCGCGCCATGGCGGACCGTGATGACGAAGTCCGGCCCCACGAACACGTGCAGCTCGCCGAAGTCGACCTCCTCCGGCGCGTCGAGATAGCGGGCCGCGCGCAGCACGACGAACAGGGTGTCGCCGTAGCGCTCCAGTTTGGGGCGCTGATGGGCCTCCATCGCGTCCTCGACGGCGAGCGGATGGAGGTCGAACTCCGTTGCCAGTGACAGCAGTTCACCCTCCGTGGGGCGGGCCAGCCCGATCCACGCCATGCCCGACGGTGCCTCCCGCAGCGCGCGGTAGGTCTCGGCGAGCGACGCGGGCGCGGCGACCCGTACGCCGTCCTCGTACAGGACCGCCTGGACGACACTGGCCGCCCGGTCCGGCCGCTCCGGTTCCGCCGGTCCGGGACGGGGCGCCGGTGGTCGGCCCGCCGGCGGCGCGGGCGGGGTCAGCGCGCGGCGCCAGACCGACCCCCTGGCGCTCTTCGAGGCTGGGCGGGCACGTCGTTCGGCCATCGGTTCGCCTCCGGAGTCGCACATCTGTCTGTGTGATCTTCGAGCAGGATATCCGGGGCCGTGGCACGGGCCCCGGGAGTTCCGATCCCGCCGGGCGTCGCGGACAGCCACTGTCCTCCCGCCGGGCGTCGCGGACAGAAGCTGTCCGCAACGGCCGTTAGCGTTTGCCTCATGACGAAGAAGGCGACCTCGACCGCACCCCTGCTCGGCGCCCGCGCCCTCAACCGCTCCACCCTCGCCCGGCAACTGCTGCTGCGCCGCACGCCCGTGGCCGAACTGCCGGTGAACGGTGCCGTCGAGCATCTGCTCGGGCTCCAGGCACAGAACGTCAAACCGCCGTACTACGCCCTCGCCGCCCGCCTGGAGGGCTTCGCCCCCGAGCAGTTGTCGACGCTGATGGCGGAGCGCGCCGTCGTCCGGATCGTCACCATGCGGTCCACCATCCACACCCACACCGCCGAGGACTGCCTCACGTTGCGGCCCCTCGTGCAGCCCGCCCGTGAACGGGAACTGCAGCTGTTCCGCAAGGGCCTCGTCGGCGTCGACCTCGACCGGCTCGCCTCCCTCGCCCGGGAGTTGGTGGAGGACGAGCCGCGCACCCTCAAGCAGTTGCGCGAGGCACTGCTCGTCGAGTGGCCCGACGCCGATCCGTTCGCCCTCGGTGTCGCCGCGCGCTGCCGGCTGCCGCTGGTGCAGGTGACCCCGCGCGGACTGTGGGGCAGGAGCGGCCAGGTCGCGCTGACCACCGCCGAGCACTGGCTGGGCCGCCCCGCCGCACCGGCCCCGGCGCCCGAGACCGTCGTACGCCGCTATCTCGCCGCCTTCGGACCCGCCTCCGTCAAGGACATGCAGACCTGGGCCGGCCTGACCCGGCTGCGTGAGGCGTTCGAGCGGCTGCGCCCCGAGCTGGTCACCTTCCGCGACGAGAGCGGTGTCGAACTCTTCGACCTCCCCGACGCGCCCCGTCCCGACCCGCAGACCCCGGCGCCGCCCCGTCTGCTGCCCGAGTTCGACAACCTGCTCCTCTCCCACGCCGACCGCTCCCGTGTCGTACCGCCCGACCTCAAGGGCCGTAGCTGGCAGGGAAATCAGGCGTACCGCACCTTTCTCGTCGACGGGTTCCTGGCGGGGATCTGGAAGTTCGACGGGCCCGCCCTCGTCCTGGAGCCGTTCGTTCGCCTCACCGCGGAGCAGCGGACCGACCTCGTCGCGGAGGCCGAGCGCACCCTCCGGACACTCCCCGGTGAGGGCGGGGATGAGGGCGGGCGCGAGGGCGGCGGCGCGCACGACATCCGCTTCGGCACCGTCGCGAACTGACGCGACCGGGACGCCGTCGGGACATGGCGGACGCGGGGGACATGGCGGACGTCGAGGGCGTGGCGGACGTGGAGAGGGGGCGCTGCGAACCGCTCGTGGCAGGTTCGCAACGCCCCCTGGTATCACCTGAGGATGTGCCTCAGGAGCTCGCGGGCCGGCCTCGCGCCGCTATGAGTTGATCTGCGCGGCCACCGTGTTGGAGAAGGTGGTCAGCCGGGTGTAGATACCGGGGTACTGCGCGTCGGCGCAGCCGTAACCCCAGGAAGTAATACCTGCCAGGACGCCCCCGATGATCAGGGGACCGCCGCTGTCGCCCTGGCAGGTGTCCACGCCGCCGGATGTGTAACCGGCGCACACCATGTCGCTCGCCTTGAAGGCGGAGCCGTAGGAACTGGAGCTGCCACAGACCGAGTTGGACACGGTCGGCACGGTCGCGGTGCGCAGCTGGTTGGAGGAGGAGCCGCCCGAGGAGGTGGTGCCCCAGCCGAGGATGCGGGCGGTGGTGCCGGCCGCGTAGACGCCGGTCTGCGACGAGGTGACGTACGAGACCGGGGCGTACGGCATCGACGACGACAGGGTCAGCACGGCCACGTCGCTGCCGTCCTCGGCGGCCGTGTAGTTCGGGTGGATCCATATGCGGCTGACGGACCGGACGGTGCCGTCCGTGCCGTTGCGGTAGGTGCGGCCGCCGACGACACGGGTGTTGCTGGTCGTTCTGCCCTCGACACAGTGGGCCGCGGTGATCACCTTGGTCGCGGACACGAGCGTGCCGCCGCAGAACTGGCTCTGCGAGGCGTTCGTGATCTGCATGACGTACGGGTACGCGCTCGCGGTGGTGGTCGTACCGCCGACGATGGGCTGGGGAGCGGCGACGGCGCCGGGGGCGGCCAGCAGGGCGGCAGCGGAGGCCGCGGCGGTCGCCGCCGCGGCGACGATCGTCTTCCTGGCACGGTTGAACCCGAACATGGTTCTCCTCATGGGGGGAGGGAGTTGCCGGTGGGGGACGCGCG
>NZ_LIQX01000030.1:0-166 GCF_001418475.1 Streptomyces ossamyceticus
GTCGTCGGCGCGCAGGACGGCCGACGGGTGGAGCGTGGCGACGACATGAGGCCGGCCGTCCTGGTCCTCGGCGTCGCCAGGCAGTGGCAGCAGGGCGCCCCGGTCCTTGGTGACCCGGAAGGAGCTGCCCAGCAGTGCCTTGCCGGCGGTCGCGCCGAGGGCGACG
>NZ_LIQX01000030.1:208-33431 GCF_001418475.1 Streptomyces ossamyceticus
GTGCTTGACGGCGTTGGTCACATACGCCTCGTCCATGTCGATCCCGGCCTCCTCGGCGGCCCGCCGCAGCAGCCGACCGGCGGGGCCGACGAAGGGCTCGCCCTGCCGGTCCTCCTGGTCGCCGGGCTGCTCCCCCACGAGGAGGATCCTCGCGGACTCCGGGCCGACGCCGAAGACCGTCCGGGTGGCGTCCTCGTGCAGCGGGCAGCCGCGGCAGTCGGCCGCCGCGCGCCGGTGAGCCGCGAGGCCGCCGCGACTCGGCAGGAACGGCCCGGCGTCATAGGCCCGGCCGCCGTCCCGCGAGGCACTCGCGGCTTCCCTGCCGATTCCGGCACGGTTGCCGCTGCCGGCACGGTTGCCGCTTCCGGCACGGTTGCCGCTTCCGGCACGGTTGCCGCTGCCACGGCCGGACCGTCTTCCGGTCGCGGTCGGCGCGTCGCTCGTCGGCCGGGTAGGGCTCATCCGGATCCGCTTCCTTCCTCCACACGTGCGTTCAGACGTCCGCCAGCACCGCCAGGACGTCCGCGTCCGTGAGCTGGTCGAAGTTGTCGTACCAGTGGCCGACCGCGCGGAAGCCGTACGGGCTGCGCAGGCAGATCACCACGTCCGCCTCTCCGCGCAGCAGTTCGACGGACTCGGGGGCGCCGACGGGCACGGCGAGGATCAGGCGCGCGGGGTGGGCCCGGCGGGCGGCGCGCAGTGCGGCGCGGGCCGTGACGCCGGTCGCCAGGCCGTCGTCGACGACGATCGCGGTGCGACCCCGCAGGTCGAGGGCGGGCCGGCCGCCCCGGTAGCGGCGCTCCCGTCGGCGGAGTTCGTCCCGCTCCCGTGCGACGACGGGCGTGAGGTCGGCCTCGGTGAGCCCCAGGGCGGCGAGCGCCGACCGGTCGAACAGGGGCGGGGCGTCGCCGACGATCGCGCCGACGCCGAGTTCCGGCTGGAACGGCGCGCCGATCTTGCGGGCCACGAGCACGTCGAGGGGCGCGCCGAGGGCCCGTGCGACCTCCCGGGCGACGGGGACGCCGCCGCGGGGCAGGGCGAGGACGACCGGGTCGGGCAGCTCGCCCCTGTCCCCCGGCGGGCGCAGGCGCGCGGCCAGCTCGCGCCCGGCGTGCGACCGGTCGCGGAAGCGCGTCGACGCCGGGGCTCCACCACGGCTCAGCTGCGAATTCATGGCTTCCCTCCCTTCCAGTGTCGCCGCCCGCGAGCGGCCCGTCCACGCCGGGCGTGTCCAAAACCGCTCCCCAAACTTGGGTCATTCGTTTTCTTGAACTATTCGTGTTTGGGGGGGTAGGTTGGTCGTCATGACCGAGCCCCAGACTCCGACCACCGCCGAGGAGCTGCGCGGTGCCGGCCTGCGGGTGACGGCCGCGCGGGTCGCTCTGCTGGAGACAGTCCGGGACGGCGACCACCTCGGCGTCGAGGCGATCGCCTCCGGCGTGCGCGATCGCGTCGGCCACATATCCGTCCAGGCCGTGTACGACGCTCTCAGCGCGCTCACCGAAGCGGGACTCGTGCGCCGTCTCGAACCCCCCGGCAGCCCGGCCCTCTACGAAGGCCGTGTCGGGGACAACCACCATCACCTCGTGTGCCGGTCCTGCGGCGCCGTGGTCGACGTCGACTGCGCGGTGGGCCACGCCCCGTGCCTGACGGCGTCCGACGACCGCGGCTTCGCGATCGACGAGGCCGAGGTCATCTACTGGGGCCTGTGCCCTCAGTGCTCGCAAGCCAAAGCCAGCAGTTAGCACCGTGATCCACCCAGTTCGGAAGGACTCCCATGACTGAGAACCACGACGCGATCGTCACGGATCAGAAGGCGGAGGGTGCAGGCGGTTGCCCGGTCGCCCACGGCCGTGCCGCGCACCCCACTCAGGGTGGCGGTAACCGTCAGTGGTGGCCGGAGCGGCTCAACCTGAAGATCCTCGCCCAGAACCCCGCGGTGACGAACCCCCTCGGTGAGGAGTTCGAATACGCCGAGGCGTTCAAGAACCTCGACCTGGCGGCCGTGAAACAGGACATCGCCGAGGTCCTGACCACCTCGCAGGACTGGTGGCCCGCCGACTTCGGCAACTACGGCCCGCTGATGATCCGTATGGCCTGGCACAGCGCCGGCACCTACCGCATCAGCGACGGCCGTGGTGGCGCCGGCGCCGGTCAGCAGCGCTTCGCGCCGCTGAACAGCTGGCCGGACAACGCCAACCTGGACAAGGCCCGCCGTCTGCTGTGGCCGGTCAAGAAGAAGTACGGCCAGTCCATCTCCTGGGCCGACCTCATGATCCTCACCGGCAATGTCGCGCTGGAGCAGATGGGCTTCGAGACCTTCGGCTTCGCCGGCGGCCGCGCGGACGTGTGGGAGGCCGAGGAGGACGTGTACTGGGGTCCCGAGACCACCTGGCTCGACGACCAGCGCTACTCGGGCGACCGCGAGCTGGAGAACCCGCTCGGTGCCGTCCAGATGGGTCTGATCTACGTCAACCCCGAGGGCCCCAACGGCAACCCGGACCCGATCGCCGCCGCCCGCGACATCCGTGAGACGTTCCGCCGCATGGCGATGAACGACGAGGAGACCGTCGCCCTCATCGCCGGTGGTCACACCTTCGGCAAGACCCACGGCGCCGGCCCCGCGGACAACGTCGGCGCCGACCCCGAGGCCGCCTCCCTGGAGGAGCAGGGCCTCGGCTGGAAGTCCAGCTACGGCACCGGCAAGGGCGGCGACACCATCACCTCCGGCCTGGAGGTGACCTGGACGGCCACGCCGACCCAGTGGAGCAACGGCTTCTTCAAGAACCTCTTCGAGTACGAGTACGAGCTGACGGAGTCCCCGGCCGGCGCCAAGCAGTGGGTGGCGAAGAACGCCGAGGCGATCATCCCGGACGCGCACGACGCGTCGAAGAAGCACCTGCCGACCATGCTCACCACTGACCTGTCGCTGCGTTTCGACCCGGTCTACGAGCAGATCTCCCGTCGCTTCTACGAGAACCCCGACCAGTTCGCGGACGCCTTCGCCCGCGCCTGGTACAAGCTCACCCACCGTGACATGGGCCCGAAGTCGCTGTACCTCGGCCCTGAGGTCCCGGAGGAGACCCTGCTCTGGCAGGACCCGCTGCCCGAGGCCGAGGGCGAGGCCATCGACGCCGCCGACATCGCGGCGCTCAAGGCGAAGCTGCTCGACTCGGGTCTCACCGTCTCCCAGCTGGTCTCCACCGCCTGGGCGTCGGCGTCCACGTTCCGCGGCAGCGACAAGCGCGGCGGTGCCAACGGTGCCCGTATCCGCCTGGAGCCGCAGCGCGGCTGGGAGGTCAACAACCCGGACGAGCTGCGTCACGTCCTGAGCGTCCTGGAGGGCGTCCAGGCCGGGTTCAACACCGGCACCAAGAAGGTCTCCCTGGCCGACCTGATCATCCTCGGTGGTGCCGCCGCCGTGGAGAAGGCCGCCAAGGACGCCGGCTTCGACGTGGAGGTCCCCTTCACGCCGGGCCGTGTGGACGCGACGGAGGAGCACACCGACGTCGAGTCGTTCGCCGCGCTGGAGCCGACCTCCGACGGCTTCCGCAACTACCTGGGCAAGGGCAACCGTCTCCCCGCCGAGTACCTGCTGCTCGACCGGGCGAACCTGCTGACCCTGAGCGCCCCCGAGATGACGGCCCTCGTCGGTGGTCTGCGCGTCCTGGGCGCCAACACCGGTGGCTCCACGCACGGCGTCTTCACCGAGACCCCGGGCAAGCTCACCAACGACTTCTTCGTCAACCTGCTCGACCTGGGCACGGCCTGGAAGTCCACCTCCGAGGACCAGACCCTGTTCGAGGGCCGTGACGCGGCCACCGGCAAGGTCAAGTGGACCGGCACCCGTGCCGACCTGGTCTTCGGCTCGAACTCCGAGCTCCGTGCCCTCGCCGAGGTGTACGCGAGCGACGACGCCAAGGAGAAGTTCGTCAAGGACTTCGTCGCGGCGTGGGCCAAGGTCTCCGACCTGGACCGGTTCGACCTCGTCTGATCCCGCGGGGATCTCGATCCCCGAGTGACAACGGGCCGGAGCTGATCCGACCCCGTCCGACCCCGGCGTCCGGGCCGGCCCCCACGGGCCGACCCGGACGTCCGCGTAGGGGCACCCGTGGACGGCCTCCGTGTCGCGGGTGTCCGCGCGTGGGCGGCGGCCGGAGCCGAGGCGGCGGGGGCGGCCGGGGCCGCGGCGCCACAGGTCAGCGGTGTTCTCCGGTGGCGCCGCCGGGTACCCGGCGGTGATCCGTCGGCGGGAGGCAGCCATGGAGTTGTCACTCGACCGCATCGACCGGCCCTGGGGAGAGCGAACACCGTACGGCCGTGCCGAACCGTGGCCCACGCGCGTGGACAGCTGCCTCGCGGACGGTGTCGAGCCCGAGGCGGTGGCGCGGTGGGTGCAGTCGGCGTCGCTGCTGGACTCCAGGGGCGACGCCATGGACATCGCGGTCCTCGACGGCCGGATCGTCGGGGTGCGGGGCAGGGCCGCCGAGTACCTGGCCCCGCACGAGGAACCCGACGAGGAGTACCCCTTCCAGCTCACCACGGGCCGCACGCTGTACCACTTCCACACCCGGACCAAGACGGGCCGGACCCCGCAGCTGAACGCGGCGGCCCCGGAGGTGTGGGTGGAGGTGTCGGCGGAGGACGCCCACCGTCCGGGGCTCGGCGAGGGCGACCCCGTCGAGGTCTCCACCCCGCGCGGCAGCCTCCAGGCCCGGCTGCGACTGTCGGACGTACGGCCCGGCGCGCTGTTCGTGCCCTTCCGCTACGGCTACTGGGACACGCCCGCGGGGTCGGGGCCCGGCGAGAAGACCCCGCCGCGAGCGGCGAACGAGACCACGATCACGGACTGGGACCCGGCATCCAAGCAGCCGCTGTTCAAGACGGCCGCCGCCGCGCTGACCGCCCTCGACCACGGCGGAGGCACCCGGTGAACGACGGCATCGCCCTCGCCGTGCGCGCGCTCCACCGGGGCGAACGGAACCTGGCCGGGGAACTCGCGCGGGCCGCGGACCGGCACCGCGCCGAGCACGAGATCCACCATGTCGCCACCGACCTCGCCGTCCGGTCCCGCGAACACGTCCGGCGGATCGCCGCCACCGCCGCGGACCGCGAGGTGGACCTCACCGGCCCGCCGGAAGCGGGCGACGCGTCCGACGCGGTGTTCGCCCCGCACGGGACGCGGTCGAGCGCCGAGACCGCCGACGCCCTCGATCCCGGGCTGCTGCTCCTGCGGGACCTGCGCGAACTCCATCTGAGCGCCACGGCGAACTCGCTCCACTGGGAGATGCTGGCCCAGCTCGCCCAGGCGGCGAGGGACCCGGCGCTGCTCTCACTGGCCTCCGCCTGTCACCCGCGGACACTGCGCCAGACGCGCTGGACCAACACCATGATCAAGACGATGTCGCCGCAGGTGCTGACGAGCCTGTGACCCCGTCCGTCACCGCTGCCCCTGCCAGGTGGGCGCGATGACCAGCTCCTCGATCAGCGTCCGCTCCGGGAGCGAGGCGCACAACAGCACGGCGCGCGCCACGTCCTCCGGCCGCACCATGGCCGCCCGCTGCTCCGGGCCCGGCGGTACGGCGCGGGTGTCGTGGACCGGTGTGTCGACCGCGCCCGGCAGGATGCAGGTCGCCCGGACACCCGCGTCACGGTAGCTGTTGCGGAGGTACGCCATGAAGTTCCGCACGCCGGCCTTCGCGGCGCCGTACGGGGCGCCGCCGAGGAGGGTGGGCCGGATCGCGGCCAGCGAGGAGATCGTGACGATGGAGCCGCCGCCGCGCTCCAGCATGTCCGGGAGGACGGCCCGGGTGAGCAGGTAGACCGCGGTGAGGTTGACGCCCATGACGGCGTTCCACTCGTCCTCTCCGGTCCAGCGGACGTCGCCGACCCGGCCGGCGCCGCCCGCGTTGTTCACGAGGATGTCGACGGGCCCGGCGGTGTCCCTGGTCCGGGCGACGAGTGCCCGTACGTCCTCGGCGTTCTCGATGTGCGTGGGGCGGACGAAGGCCGTGCCGCCGCTACCCGTGACGGCGGCGGCGACCTCGTCCAGCACATGTCGGCGCCGTCCGACGAGGACGACGGTGGCGCCCTCCTCGGCGAGCAGCAGCGCCGTCTCCCGGCCGATGCCGGTGCCCGCGCCGGTGATCAGCGCGGTCTTCCCGGCCAGGGTCCACGCCTGCCTGCGGTCCTCGGTTCCCATGAGCCTCAGCCCTCCCGCCGAGGGCGCCTCGTACGCCCTTGAACTGAGCATGCCCACCGGACGGGAAGCGCTCGGGTCCCGGTCACAGGTGGCGAACCCCTACGGCGGGCATGGTCGGCGGTGGCGCAGGTCAGGCGTCGTGGAAGGCGGGGCGGTCGACGAGGTGGACCTCGACGCGGCCACCGTCCGTCTGGGAGCGGACGGCCGCCTCGCAGATCGCCGCGACGGCGTATCCGTCCCAGATTCCGGGGCCGGTCACCTCACCGCGGCGGGTGGCGTCGACCCACGCCTGGACCTCGCGGTCGTAGGCGTCCTCGAAGCGCTCCAGGTAGCCGGGGGTGACCGTGCCGCCCCAGCGTCCCGCGGCGGTGACGAGCAGGTCGTGCCCGTCGCCGATGCGGGCCGTGCCGTGCTCGCAGACGGCCTCGGCCTGGACCTGGTAGCCGTAGCGGGCGTTGAGGTAGATCTCGACGTCGCAGAGGGCGCCGCCGTCGGTCTCCAGGACGACGAACTGGGGGTCGGCGAGGCCCTCGGGGGCGTTCCCGGACGGCCGGGGGCGCAGCACGGTGACGGCGGTGACCTCCTGGCCGAGGAGCCAGCGGGTGATGTCCATCTCGTGGGCCACGGAGTCGTTGATGGCCATGGCGCTGGTGAAACCGGGCGGGTTCTCGGGGTTGCGGTGCCGGTTGTGCAGCATCAGCGGACGGCCCAGTTCCCCGCTGTCCAGCAGGGCCTTGAGCCTGACGTACTCGCGGTCGTAGCGGCGCATGAAGCCCACCTGCACTCTGCGGCGGCCCAGCCGCTGTTCGGCCTCCAGCAGTCGGAGGGCGGCGGCGGTGTCCGGGGTGAGGGGCTTCTCGCACAGGACGGGCAGGTCGTGCGCGAAGGCGGTAAGCAGAGCCGCCTCGTGGGCCGGGCCCGGCGAGGCGACGAGCACGGCGTCGACGCCCGGCGAGGCCAGCGCCTCGGCGGGGTCGGCGAAGGCCGTGCAGCCGTCGACGCCCGCGGCGATCGCCTCGGCCCGGTCGGTGTCGAGGTCGACGACGGCGGCGACATGGGCGCCACTGGTGACCTCGGTGATCCGGCGCACATGGTCGGCACCCATCCGGCCGGTGCCGATGACGGCTACACCGAGGGAGCTCTGCTGGGTCATACGGGTCCTTCGCTCGACGGTAGTTGACGGTCCGACGACCGACATCGCAGTTGGTCAATTGTCCAAGACGCCGGTTAGCATGAAACGAGCATTTCACTCTTGATGAAACGGTGGACCGGATGTCTCGTATGGCAGCGAAGGATCGTCGGGAAGAACTCATCGCCGCGGCGTTCCGCGTCATGGTTCGCGACGGAGTCGCCAGGACAACGACCCGCGCTGTCGTCAACGAGGCGAAGATGCCGCTGGGCGTCTTCCACTACTGCTTCACCTCACGCGAGGAACTCCTCCAGGAAGTCATCACCCGCATCACGGACAGCGGCGTGGCCAAGGCCCGGAGCGTGTTCGAGGCAGAAGGCGACCTGGACGCACGTATCGCCAGGAGCCTCCTCGCCTTCTGGGAGGGGGTCGAGCTCAGCCCGGGCGAGCATCAGGTCGGGTACGAGCTGACCCACTACGCGTTGCGCCAGGAGGGCTTCGAGGAGCTGGCCCGCCGGCAGTACGAGCATTACCTGGAAGTCCACGAGCAGCTCCTCGCCGAGGCCGCCGAGAGCGCGGGCATCACGTGGACGGTGCCCCTTCCCGTTCTGGCCCGCTACCTCAACGCGGTGCTGGACGGCGTCACGCTGTGCTGGCTGGCCGACCGTGACAGCGAGAACACCCGCGAGGTGCTCCGCCTGACCGGCGAGCACCTCATGAGTCTCGCCGCAAAGGACGCGTGACGACGTCGGGCGGGGTGCGGCGGCCGTGGCCCCCACACCCCGCCCGATTCGGTTCGCCGGGATCAGCGCGTCATGTCAATCGAACAGGTCGGGCTGTTCCGCGGTGATCTGGTCCCACAAGGGGCGGAACTGGAACCAGCCCGGAAGGGGACCGGAGATCTGGCCCCTCACCATGCGCGCCGTCTCCGGATCGATGAGCCTCGGTTCACCCGCGGCCATGGCCAGCAGCTGGGCCTGGCAGGAGCGTTCCATGGTGATGAAGTACCAGGCGGCCTCGGCGACGGAGGCGCCCACGGTGAGCAGCCCGTGGTTCTGCAGGACGACCGCCTTCCCCTCCCCCAGCGCCACACCGATCCGTCGGCCTTCCTCGGTGTCGTTGACCACTCCGCGGTAGTCGGCGTAGATGCCGTGGTCCTCGAAGAAGGCACAGGCGTCCTGGGTGATCGGTTCGAGCGGGACGCCGAGGCTGGAGAAGGCCTTGCCGTGCAGGGAGTGGGTGCGTGCGGCCGCGACCACGTCCGGCCTGGCCCGGTGCACCTCGGAATGGATGCAGAACGCGGCGTTGTTGACCGGGCGCCTGCCCTGAAGGAGCGTGCCGTCGTGGTCGACGAGGATCAGGTCGGAGACGCGGATCTGGCTGAACGCCATTCCGAAGGGGTTGACCCAGAAGGCCGAGGGGTTCTCCGGGTCGCGGGCCGTGATGTGTCCGGCCACGCCCTCGGAGAACCCGAAGCGGGCGAACACGCGGAAGGCGGCCGCGAGTTCCTGCTTGCGGACCTGACGTTCCTCCTCGACGCTCAGGTTCTGCGGGGGCAGCGGCAGGGTGACGCCTTCGGGCATGGCGCCGACGGACAGGTGCGGGGCGGCGGGTGTCGTGGTCATCGGGATCTGGCCTTTCGTGAGCTGATGGGCGAGGGCGCGGTCACGTGTTCCGTCGGCGCAGGCGGTTGCCGTACATGAGGTCCACCAGGCGCAGGATGGACCGGTAGGCCGAGGGGTCGAACGGGAGCATGTGGAGGTCGCGGCGCATCGGGAAGCGGTTCACGCTGACGGCCTGGAGCCTGGTGTACTTCCGGATTCCTTCGGCGCCGTGCCGTACGCCGAGGCCCGACTCCTTCCAGCCGCCCATGGGCAGGCCGAAGGCCATGTAGTTGGTCTGGGCGTCGTTGACGGTGACGCAGCCCGCCTCGAGACGCTCCGCGAGGTGTCGGGCTCGCTTCATGTTCGAGGTGATGAGGGAGGCCTGCAGGCCGTAGCTGCTGTCGTTGACGAGCCGGACGGCCTCCTCGGCGCCCGCGACCTTCATCACGGGCAGCGTGGGTCCGAAGGTCTCCTCCCGCATGCACGCCATGGTGTGGTCGACGTCGACGAGCAGCGTGGGTTCGAAGAACCGGCCCGGGCCGGGGCCGGCGTGGCCCCCGACGAGGACGCGTGCTCCTCGGCTCACGGCGTCCTTGACGTGGTCCTCGACGATCGCCATCTGGGGCGGGAAGGTCATGGCGCCCACATCGGTGCTGCCCAGCCCCGCCGGCGCGGCGGAGGTGACCTCCTCGAACCGCTTGCGCAGCCTGGCGACGAACGCGTCGTACACGGGCTCCTCGACGTAGACGCGCTCCACCGAGGTGCACATCTGCCCGCCGTTGCACAGCGCACCGTGGAGGGTGACGTTCACCGCCCGTTCCAGGGAGGCGTCGGCCAGCACGATCAGGGCGTCCTTGCCGCCGAGTTCGAGTGAGCACGGGACAAGGCGTTCGCCCGCCCGCGCGGCGACGGCCCGGCCGGTCCTCGTGGATCCGGTGAACATGACGAAGTCGGCGGCGTCGACCAGGGCCTGGCCGGTGGCGCCGGCTCCGGTCACGACCTGGAAGACGTCCTTGGGCCAGCCGCACTCACGGGTCATCTTCTCCATGAGCAGCGCGGTCAGCGGTGTGTACTCCGAGGGTTTGAGGACGACGGCGTTGCCGGCGGCCAGGGCGGGGATGGCGTCACCGAAGGAGTTGATCAACGGGTTGTTCCAGGGGCCGATGACCCCGACGACACCGAGGGGGACCCGCCGGGTGTACATGCTGCGGCCGAGCACGAACGGCGAGAGCGAGCGGATCTTCGTGTCGGCGAGGTGGCGCCGCGCGCGCTTGGCCCAGTAGGCGAAGGCGCTGACGCAGTAGACGACCTCGACGATCGCGTCCTCTTCGGTCTTGCCGTTCTCCGCGACGATGGAGTCGATGACCTCCTGCCGGTGGGTCAGCAGCCACTGGCGACCGCGCGTGAAGAATTCCGCGCGGCTCCGGGCGCTCAGTCCGGCCCAGCCCGGCTGTGCCTGTCGGGCTCGTGCGGCCGCTTGCGCCACCTCCTGCGCCGACGCGTCCACGACATGGCCGACCACTGCTCCGGTGGCCGGATTGTCCACTGCGATGGGTGCGTCCGCCCGGGCGCCGTCGGGCGTGAGCGATCGAGTCTGAGCCACGGAAAAACTCCTGCCGGAACGTTGACTTCGGTTTGCACAGAATGAGACGGTCGCTCGTACAAGTCAAGCGTCTTGTACAGATGACCAACTCGTTGTGCGGCAGAGAACCCACGGCCCAGGGCCCGTCATCAAGGAGCGGCTGGAATGAAACGGACGACATCGGTCGCGCTCAGCGGCTTCGGCGTTCCCGAGTCACTGCGCTGGCACCGGGGAGCCCTGTGGTTCTCCGACCTGGCCCACGGCACGGTGCACCGCTGGGACGGCACGGGAGAGGCCGAGACGGTGCTGAAGGTTCCCGGCCGGGCCGGCGGGCTCGGCTGGCTTCCGGACGGGCGCATGCTCGTCGCCTCCATGGACGGAGGCGTCGTGTACCGCCTGGAGACCGACGGCGAGCTCGTCGAGCACGCGGATCTGCGGCACCTTGTCGGCGGTCCGGTCAACGACATGCTCGTCGACCCGCACGGGCGTGCGTACGTGGGCAATTTCGGCTTCGACTACCACGCGTTCGCCCGCGAGCACGCCAACGCCATGCTCTACGCGCCGCCAGGCCCGACGAAGGCACCGATCGCGTGCCTGACCCCGGACGGGACCCCGCTCGGGGCGACCGAGCCGGTGCTCTTCCCCAACGGGTGCGTCCTGACGGCCGACGGCACCACCATGGTGGCGGCCGAAACCCTGGCCATGCGGCTCACCGCCTTCCCCGTGCTTCCCGACGGCACACTCGGACAGCCGCGCCCCTGGGCCCCGCTGATCTCACCGTTCCTGTGGCACGCGGTGAACCATCCGGGGCTCCTCGGCCGGATCACCCGCAGGATCTCGGCACTGCTGGACCACCCGGCCGTCGCCAGGCGCTCCGCCTCACCGATCGCCCCCGACGGCATCGCCTGGCACAGCGACGGCGAGACGATGTGGATCGCGAACGCGCTGCGCGGCGAATGCGTACGGGTGGCCGAGGGCGGCCGCGTCCTCGACCGCGTGACGACGAGCCAGAACACCCTGAGCTGCCTGGTCGCAGGTCACGACGGGCGCACCCTGTTCGCCGCGACCGTACCGACCGACGATCCCGTCCGCGCCGCGGAGCTGAACGGCGGTCGCGTCGAGATGCTCCGGCTGTGAATCCCGAGGCGACGACTGAAGACGATCTCGTGTTGGACAGTTGACTTGGACGCTCGACCAGGAGACTCTGTTGGCCATGAATGATGTGTCTGAAAACAGCCGGGTGCTTCTCGTCACCGGCGCGGCCTCCGGCATCGGGGCCGCGATCGCGCAGTCGGCGGTCGCACACGGTCACCGCGTGATGCTGTCCGACGTCAACGAGCAGGCCGTACGGGCCAGGGCGCTCAGCCTGGGCAGCCGGGCCGCCGGCTGTGTCCTGGACGTCCGGGACCCCCAGGCGTGGGTCAGGGCCTTCGAAGCGGCGGAGGCCGCGTTCGGAGCCGTCGACGTGCTGGTCAACAACGCCGGCATCACCCACACCGGCCACGCACGTGACCTCGGCCCGCAACAGCACCGCGACATCCTGGAGGTCAACCTGCTCGGCGCCATCGCCGGCACCTGCACGGCGATCGAGCGGATGACCGCGCGGGGCCGCGGCCACATCATCACCGTCTGCAGCATGACGTCGTTCCTCCCGCTCCCCGGATACGCGACGTACTGCGGTTCCAAGCACGGGCTGCGGGCCTTTCACCACAGCGTGGCCCTGGAGGAACGCGACGGGCCGGTGGACTTCACGATCATTCATCCTCCGTCCACGCGCACGGACATGCTCGAACAGGAGCTGGCCGACCCTGCTTGCGCGATCTCCTTCGCCGAGAAGTCCTACGCACCCGAGCAGATCGCCAGGACCGTCGTCGCGGCGATCGTCTCGAAGCCGGTCGAGGTGGTGTTCCCTCCCCTGGGCGGACGGGTCCAGCGGATCGCCGGTGTCTTCCCCCGCCTGATGCGGTGGGTGATCCCGCTCGCCGAGGCCAGGGGAAGAAGGCGACGAGAGCGCATCGTCGCCCCCACGGGCCGCCGATCCGACGCTGCGCGATCTTCGGACCGCTCGACCACCTGACGCGGTTCCCGGCCGCCGTTCACGGGCCGGTCCACTGAACCTACTGAGAAAGGGTGCGGATGTGAACGCACATGTGGCGTCCTGGCCGGACGTGAGATCGGCCGCCTCCGCCATGGCCGGATTCAGCGAGATCCGGATGGCCCAACTGGAGCGGGCGACCCAGCACTTGGACCCGCCGTTCGCCGTGGTGGACCTCGATGCCTTCGACGCCAACGCCGGCGATCTGGCACACCGCACGGGCGGGGGCGCCACCATCCGCCTGGCCAGCAAGTCGGTCCGCAGCCGCGACCTGATCGAGCGCGACCTGAAGCGGCAGGGCTACCGGGGCGTTCTCGCCTTCACCCTGCCCGAAGCCCTGTGGCTGGCCGAGGACCACGACGACGTGGTCATCGGCTACCCGACCGCGGACCGCACCGCGTTGCAGCGGTTGGCCCAGGACGAACGGGCGGCCTCCCGCGTCACCCTCATGATCGACTCCGTCGCCCAGCTGGACTTCGTCGACGAGGCCGTCGGCGCCTCCCGCCCCCCTCTGCGGCTGTGCATCGATCTGGACGCCTCCCTGGAACTGGCCGGCGGCCGCATCCACCTGGGCCCCTACCGCTCCCCCGTGCACTCCCCGCACCAGGCCGCCACGCTCGCCCGGGCGATCCGGAGCCGTCAGGGGTTCCACCTGGCCGGGGTCATGTCGTACGAAGGACAGATCGCCGGCATGGGTGACAACCAGCCCGGATCCCCTCTCAAGCGCGTCGCGCTCCGCGCCATGCAGCGTCTGTCGGCTCGTGAACTGGCCGACCGGCGCGCCGCCGCGATCGCCGCGGTCGAGGCCGTCGCCCCGCTGGAGTTCGTCAACGGCGGCGGCACCGGCTCCGTGGAGCAGACCTCGGCCGAGCACGTCATCACCGAGATCGGCGCGGGCTCGGGCCTGTACGGGCCGGGGTTGTTCGACTTCTACCGACGCTTCCGTCCCCGGCCCGCCGCCTACTTCGTCATGCCGGTCGTACGCCGTCCCACGGACCGGATCGCCACCGTGCTCGGGGGCGGCTGGGTCGCCTCCGGCCCGCCCGGCCGCGACCGGCTGCCCACTCTCAGCTGGCCCCGGGGCCTGCGGATGAACCCGCTGGAAGGAGCGGGCGAAGTACAGACTCCGGTACTCGGCCCGGCGGCGCACGGACTGCGCCTGGGCGACCACGTGTGGTTCCGGCACGCCAAAGCCGGCGAGCTGTGCGAGCGGGTGAACACCCTCCACCTGGTCTCCGGCGGCGACATCGTCGGCCAGGCCCTCACGTACCGGGGTGAAGGACACGCCTTCCTCTGACCCAACTGCCCCCGCGGCCCACCTTCTCCCGGAGGCCCGATGCTCCCCGACTCACACTCCCCCGCCCCAGCCCTGGCAAGACTCGCCGGCCGGCCCTCTGCCCAAGGACCGGCCGAGCCCGTCTCACGCCGCTGGACCACTCTGTACGGCCTGGTGTGGTTCGGCTTCTGGATGGCCAACCTCGTCCCCCTCCAACTGCTGCTCCCCCAGCAGCTGGAGGCGATCGACCCGGCCTCGAAGGTCTACGACTTCGCCCTCGTCAACGGTGTCTCCGGGCTGGTCGCACTCGTCGCACTGCCCCTGTGCGGTGCCCTGTGCGACCGTTCCCGCAGCCGGTTCGGCCGGCGCAGACTCTGGCTCACGGCGGGCGCTGTCGCCTTCGCCGCCGCGCTGATCGTCACCGGCGCGCAGACCACCGTGACCGGCGTGGTCGTGACGTGGTCGGCCGGCATGGTCGGTCTCAGCGCGGCCACCGCCGGGCTCACCGCCGTCATCGCCGACCGTGTTCCCGAAGCCCAACGCGGCATGATCTCCAGCGCCATCTACGGTCCCCAGGCCCTCGGCGTCGTCGTCGGCATCGCCCTCGTGTCGGCCTTCGGACTCTCCCCCATGTCCGGGTTCGCCGTCATCGCGGTCCTGCTGCTCGTCTGCCTTGTGCCGTTCCTGGCCTCCCACCGCGACCTCGCCTGCACCGTCGAGGCGCCGATCGGCATCGGGGAACTGCTCGCGTCGATGGGCAGCTCGCTCAGGAACCGGGAATTCGCCTGGGCCTTCGGCGGACGGCTCCTGGTCAATCTGGCGAACTCGCTGGGCACGTGTTACACGCTCTACTTCCTCACCGACGGTCTCGAAGTCACCGATCCGGCCGGCGGCCTGCTGGTCTGCACGGTTCTCTATCTCCTGGCCGGCCTGCTGGCGACCGCCACCGCAGGTGTGCTGTCCGACCGCCTCGGCCGACGACGGATCTTCGTCGCCCTGACGGCACTGCTCCAGGCCGTTTCCGGCTTCCTGCTGGCGAGCGCCCCGAGCCTCCCCGTCATGATGGTGGCGTCCGCTCTCATGGGAGGCGGCTTCGGTGCGTACATGGCCGTCGACCAGGCTCTGATCACCCAGGTGCTCCCCGACGCCGAGAGCCGGGCCAAGGACCTCGGCATCATGAACATCGGCTCGGTCGTTCCCCCGGCGATCGCCCCGTTGATCGCCGGAGTGATCATCAGCTCGGAACAGGGCTACCCGCTTCTCTTCGCGCTCGTGGGTGCGGCCGCCGCCGTGGGAGCCGTCCTCGTATACCGCATCCGCTCCGTCCGCTGAGTGCGCGGTGGGCCCCTGCGAGAATCCGCGAACGGGCGCTTTCCCGAACGATCACCCGTTAGGCTCCCCCGGCGCGCACGGGGCGCGCACATCGCGGTGGGGGACGTAGGCGTGGGGGACATGAACGACCGTCAAGGGGCGCCCGAGAAGGGCACGGGGGCGTGGGGCCAGGCGATCCTGGCGTTCGTCCTGTTCGGGGTGGTGGCCGGTGGCCTGTGGTTTCAAGACGCCTTCGCCGGACCGGGCACGGACAGCGGGCCGGCCACCTGCTCGACCTCGGACGACGCCTCACCGGCGCCCAGGAAGCGGATCTCCGGGGCGCAGTTGTGCACCGCGCTGAATCGCAAGGATCTGCCGAAGCTCGTCGGCACACCGCTGGAGGAGGCGGAGTACGCGTCGGGCAGCGAGAGCGAGTCCCGCTGGGCCGGCGGTACCAAGACCATCACGCCCGAGGCGAAGGTCGAACTGGAGTCCCACACCGTACAGATCTCGGCCTCGTACGACGACCTCCCGGTCGCGGAGTCGATCGACTACCTGGGCGCCGGAGCCCAGTCCAGGACGGTCCTCGGACACAAGGCGGTGCTCTACTCGGGGCAGACCATCGCCATCTCCTTCCGGCTCGACGGCGGCGACGCCGCATCGGGCCCCGGCGGTGTCGCCCGTCATCTGCTGGTGGCGAGCGACACCAAGGACAAGGGCGACTCCTACGACCTGGTCATCTGGCGCGAGGACCGGCTGCCGCCGGACGACGCGGCGCTGTTCCGCATCGCCGAGAAGGTGCTGCCGACCCTTCCCGGCTGGAAGTCCGGCTGAGCCTGGGGCGGTTCACCGGCGCCGCGCCTCGGACGAGGTGGGCCGCCCGTGCGCACTCGGTACGGGACGCGCTCGGTACGGGACGCCGGAGGCGGCCGGGTTCGGGGCGCACCCGGGCGGTCGTCATCCGGGCGGTCGTCCCGGCGGCGTGTCAGTCCGCCTTGACGGGGCTGGGTACGACGGCGCTGGGTACGACGGGGCTCACGGGTTCGGCGGCCACCTCCTCGACGACCTCCCCGTTCAGGACCTTCCTGGCCCGCTCGGTGTCCAGGGCGCCCTCCCAGCGGGCGACACCGAAGGCCGCGACGCAGTTGCCGAGGAGGTTGGTGGCGACCCGCATGGAGTCCATGATGCGGTCGACGCCGAGGAGGAGGGCGACGGCGCCGGCGGGGATGACGCCGAGGGCCGAGGCGGTCGCGGACAGGGCGAGGAACGCCGAACCCGGCACGCCGGCCATGCCCTTGCTGGTGAGCATCAGCATCAGGACGACGGTCACCTGCTGGCCGAGGGTGAGGTCGATGCCGACCGCCTGGGCGATGAAGAGGGTGGCGACGGAGAGGTAGATCGAGGCGCCGTCGAGGTTGAAGGAGTACCCGGTGGGCAGGACGAGGCCCACGGCGTCGTCGCGGGCGCCCGCGTGCCGCAGCCTCTGCATCATGCGGGGCATGACGGTCTCGCTGGAGGCGGTGCCGAGGGCGAGCAGCATCTCCTCACGGGTGTAGCGGACGAACTTCCACAGGCTCAGCCCGGTGACCGCCTTCAGCACCACCGCGAGCAGCAGCAGGAACAGCAGGGCCACGGCGTAGCAGACGCCGATGAGCTTGCCGTACGTCGACATCACGCCCAGGCCGTACTGGCCGACGAGGTGGGCGGTGGCGCCGAACACGGCGAGCGGGGCGAGCCTCATGACGAAGCCCACGATGGCGAAGACGATGTCCTGGACCTGCTCGACCGCCGGGAGGATCGCGGGGACCCTGGTGTGGCCGAGGTGGAGGAGGGCGGCCCCCACCAGACAGGCCAGGACGAGGACCTGGAGCAGCGAGTTCTCGGCGAACGCGCCGACCGCGCTCTCGGGCAGGGCGTGCAGCAGGAACTCCGCGGTGGACGGCAGGGAGCCGCCGCCGGTCCTGGAGTCGACGGCGCCCGCGTCGAGTTGGGAGGGGTCGACGTTCATGCCCGCTCCGGGCTGGACGAGGTTGCCCGCGACCAGCCCGATGAGCAGGGCGAACGTGGTGGCGACCTCGAACCAGACCAGTGCCTTGAGGCCGATGCGGCCGAAGGCCCGCAGATTGCCGGCCTTGGCGATGCCCGTGACCACCACGCAGAACACGAGCGGTGCGATGACCGCCTTGATCAGCCGGACGAAGCCGTCGCCCAGCGGCTGGACGGCCGTGCCCACATCGGGCCACAGCCGTCCCACGAGGACTCCGAGGAGCAGGGCGAGGGCCACCTGCGCGAACAGCGAGGTGCGCAGCACACGGGCGACACGTCGTGGCAGCGACGGCGACGGGACGGACAGCGACACGGGCAACCTCCGAGCCAGTTCCACTATTCGGAAGTGAACTTCCGAAACATGCCCGTCACTATGGATCAAGCCACGACTCCACAGAACCCCGTCGACCCGTATCGCCGAAATATTGGAGGTTCGTCCAATGACCGTCAGGCCAGGGTCACCTCGACCGGCAGCTTCTTGATGCCGTTGACGAAGTTGGACCGCACGCGGGGGACGTCACCGGCGAGCCGGATGTCGGCGAGGCGGGGGATCAACTCCTCGAACATGATGCGGATCTCGGTGCGGGCCAGCAGATTGCCGAGGCAGAGGTGGGGACTGCCCTTGCCGAAGGTGACGTGGTCGTTGTTCTGCCGGGCCACGTCGAAGTCGTACGGGTTGCCGAAGACCTCCTCGTCGCGGTTGCCGGAGGCGAACCACATGACGACCTTCTCGCCCTCCTTGATGCGCTTGCCGCCCAGCTCCACGTCCCGGGTCGCGGTGCGGCGGAAGTGGTAGACGGGCGAGGCCCAGCGCAGGAACTCCTCGACCGCGACCGGGATCAGCGACGGGTCCTGCTGGAGGCGGGCGAGCTGCTCGGGGTGCTGGAGCAGGGCCAGCATGGAGTGGGAGATGGTGTGGCGGGTGGTCTCGTTGCCGGCCACCACCAGCAGCAGGAAGTAGTTGTCGAAGTCCTGCGCGGAGAGCGGCACACCGTCGCGGGGCGTGGCGTTGACCAGGCGGGACACCAGGTCGGTGCCGTCACCGCCGCGCCGCTGCCGGGCCAGTTCGCGGCCGTACTCGAAGACCTCCACCGAGGCGGGCGAGCGGAACGGCAGATGGCGGTACTTCTCGCTCTCCTCGCTGTGCAGCAGGACGTCCGCGTAGTCGGGGTCGGTGTTGCCGATGATGCGGTTGCCCCAGTCGATGAGCTTCTGGTTGTCCTCCGACGGCACGTCCAGCAGCCGGGCCAGAACGTTGATGGGGAAGTCGGCGGAGACGTCGGCGACGAAGTCGAAGGTGCCCTTCGCCAGGGCCGCGTCCAGCGTGGTGGCGGTCAGTCCGCGCAGGAAGTCGGTGTAGCCGTTGATCACGCCCGCGCCGAACTGGCGCTGGATCACGCTGCGCAGCGCGCGGTGGCGTACGCCGTCCATCTCCAGGATGGAGGCCCGGGTCTTGATCTGGTCGTCGTCGACCTCCTCCAGGTTGACGAACCTGGTCGAGGTGAAGGTCTCGGCGTCCCGGTCGACGCGGGCGATGTCGGCGTGCCGGGTGACGGCCCAGAAGCCGGAGTTGGGGGCGTCCTCGGGCTGCCAGTGCACCGGGTCCTCGTGGCGCAGGGTGTGGAACATGCGCCAGGGGGTGATGCCGTCGGTGAAGTTGCCGAGGTCGGCGAGGTCCACGTCGGCGAGCGGCAGGGGCTCCTGCAGGGCCTCGCGGACGGAGGGGAGGTGGGCGGAAGCGGTCATGTTCTTGGTTCTCCTGGACGTCACAGGTGGTAGGCGTACTCGGTGAACTCCCAGTCGGTGACGTGCCGGTGGAAGCGTTCGACCTCGTTGCGCTTGTAGCCGAGGTACGAGGTGGTGAAGTCCTTGCCGAGCACCTCGGTGAGGGCGGTGTCCGCCTCCAGCGCGTCGAGGGCGTCGGACAGGTTCATGGGCAGGACGGCCGAGCGGGTGGTGTCGTAGCCGTAGCCCTCCAGCGGGGCGGGGGGCTCCTCGCCCGCCAGGACCCCGAGGAGCGCGGCGGCTACGGTGCCCGCGATCAGCAGGTAGGGGTTGGCGCTGGCGTCGCCGAGCCGCAGTTCGAGGCGGGCGCCGGAACCGCGCTCCGGCGGGACGCGGAGCATGGCGCTGCGGTTGTCGAGCCCCCAGTCGATCAGCCAGGGCGCGAGGGTGTCGGGCCCGAAGCGCTTGTAGGAGTTGACCGTCGGGTTGGCGAGGGCGGCGAGCGCCGGGGCGTGGGCGAGGATGCCGGCGATGGCGTGCCGGGCGGTGGCGGACAGGCCGTGGGCGCCGGACGGGTCGTCGAAGGCGTTCTTCCCACGGGCGTCGTCGCAGGACAGATGGAGGTGGAAGCCGGAGCCGCCGGCGTCGTTGAACGGCTTGGCCATGAAGGTGGCGAGCCGGCCCTCCTTGCGGGCGAGCTCCTTGACGGCGGCCTTGAAGCGGAAGGACCGGTCGGCCGCCGACAGCGCCTCGGAGTGGTCGAGATTGATCTCGAACTGCCCGCCGTCGAACTCGTGGTTGCCGTTCGTGGCGCCGATCCGCAGGTCACGGAGGTGGCGCAGGGTGCGCAGCAGATGGTTGTCGGGGTCGGCGCGCAGGCCGGCGGTGTAGACGACTCCGGCCGCGCCCGAGTAGCGCTTCCACCCGCTCGGGGACGCGGGGTCCGCGTCGCACAGGAAGTACTCCAGCTCGGGTCCGACGATCGGGGTCAGGCCCTGTTCGGCGCAGCGGGCGAGCACGGTGCGCAGCAGGTCGCGGGGCGACTCGGGCGCGGGTGCCCCGGTGGCCGGGTCGACGGTCTCCCCGAGGCAGGCGGCGACGCCGGGCTCCCACGGCAGCGGGACCAGGGTGTCGAGGTCCGGTCGTACGTGGATGTCGGGCAGCCCCGCGTCGAGGCCGCCGGGCACCGGGACGACGTCCCCCTGGGGGGAGGTGTGGTAGACGGCCCGACAGAAGGTGAGGCCGTGTTCGCAGGCCGTGGGGAGGCTGTCGAGCAGGACGTCCCGGGCGCGGTCGGTGCCGATGAGATCGGGGTAGGTCACGCGGACCACGTCGATGCCCTGGGCGGCGAGCCGCTCCTGGTGCTGACGAATGTCCGGTGTTGGGGATGCGCTCACCGTTGTCTCCTCGGCGGCAGGCAAATGATTTGAGCCCAAACGATAAGAAGAGGCCCAGCGGCCCGCAAGGGGCTGAGGCGAAAAAATTATCCACCTGGACAGCTATTGACCAGGGGTGTGCGGCTTCCTATGTTGTTTGGAGCCAAATGACCTGAGGAGGACCGGCCATGAAGGTCGTCGTCGACATGAACAAGTGCCAGGACCACGGCCAGTGCGTTTTCGCCGCCCCCGAGGTCTTCCAGCTGGACGCGAACGGGCGGCTGGCCTACGTCAGCGACCCCGACGACGCGCTGCTCGACGAGGTCGAGGAAGCCGCCGACGTCTGTCCGCTCCAGGCCATCCGGATCGAGGCCTGACCATGGCTCCCACCAGCGCACGCGTCGTCGTCGCCGGCGCCTCCATGGCCGGTCTGCGCGCCGCCGAGCAGCTGCGCGCGGCCGGCTGGACCGGGGCGATCACGCTCGTCGGCGACGAGCCCCACATGCCCTACAACCGGCCCCCGCTCTCCAAGGAGGTGCTGGCCGGGAAGGCTCCCTTCGAGTCCCTCGCCTTCCGGCCCCGCGCGAGCGTGGCCGACGTGGAGTGGCGCCTCGGCACCAGGGTCGTCGCGTCCCGCCTCGCCGAACGGACCGTCGTCCTCGACGACGGCTCGGAGCTGTCGTACGACGGGCTGGTGGCCGCCACCGGGATGCGGCCCCGGCGGCTGCGCTGCCCCGGCCCCCTCGCCGGACGCCACACGGTCCGCACCCTCGCCGACGCGCAGGGCCTGCGGGCGGAGCTGACCCGGCCCGGTGCCCGGGTGGTCGTCGTCGGCGCCGGGTTCATCGGCTGCGAGGTGGCCGCGACCGCCGTCGGCCTCGGTGCCGCCGAGGTGACCGTCGTCGATCCGCTGCCGCTGCCCATGGTCGGCCCGCTCGGCGAGCTGCTCGGCCGCGCGCTGCTCGCCCGGCACAAGGAACGCGGCGTGCGCTTCGCCCTCGGCACCGGGGTCGCCGGCTTCGCGGGCGAGGACCGTGTCACCGGGGTGATCCTCGACGACGGGACCGTGCTGCCCGCCGACGTGGTGGTGGAGTCGGTCGGCTCGCTCGCCAACACCGAGTGGCTGGGCGGCAACGGCCTCGACCTGACCGACGGGGTCCTCACCGACGAGCAGCTGCGGGTCGGCGGACGCCCGGACGTGGTCGCGGTCGGCGACGTGGCGCGCTTCCCCAACGCCCGCTACGACGGCGTACCGCGCCGGGTCGAGCACTGGTGCATCCCCACGGACACCGCCAAGCACGCGGCCAAGGTCCTGACCGGCGCCGAGCCGGCGCCCTTCGCCCCGTTGCCCACCTTCTGGAGCGACCAGCACGACTTCCGGCTCCAGTCCTTCGGCGCCCCCGCCCTCGGCATGGACGACGTGCGCGTCCTGGAGGGCGACCCGGCCGGGGACGTCCTGGTCGGCTACCACCACGACGACCGGCTGGTCGGCGTCGTCGCGCTCGGCGGCCCGGCCATCGCCTCCGCCGCCGCCCGCCACCGCGCCGACCTCCTGAAGCAGCCCGCCCTCACCGCGTAAGGAACCGCCTCACCATGACCACCGTCCGTGGATTCCTCCACCCCAAGACGGCGACGGGCTCCTCGTCGCTGATCCCCTCCCCGCCCTGGCGCTACTCGGGCGACCTGCTCACCGTCGAGTACCGCACGGATCCCGCGCGGGTGCGCGAACTGCTGCCGGAGCCGCTGGAACTCGCTGACGAGGACCCCGGCGCGGTCGCGCTGATCTGGGCCGACTGGCAGTCCTGCTCGGCGTCCGGCACGGAGCTGCTCGACCCGGTGCTCTCCCAGTACAAGGAGGCCTTCGCGGTCGTCCGGTGCACGTACCAGGGACGGACGTACTCGCGGTGCGTGTACATCTGGGTCGACAAGGACTTCGCGATCGCCCGCGGGCTGCACCAGGGCTACCCCAAGAAGCTCGGGTCCATCCACCAGACGCGGCCCCACCCGTACGGGCCCGCTCCGCGGATCGAGGCGGGGGCCCGCTTCGGGGCGACCCTCGCCGCCGCGGACCGGCGGCTCGCCCAGACGGTGGTGACACTGCGGGAGCCGTCGGAGACGAACGGCTTCGTCAACGGCCACCCCATGGCCCACCACCGGTGGCTTCCGTCGATCGAGAAGGGGAAGGGCCTGGCCCTGGACGAGCTGATCGAGTCCGGCGCGGCCTCCTTCGAGGGCGGGCAGCCCTGGGTCGGCGACGCCGAGCTGGAGCTGTTCGAGGCGCCGACGGAGGAGTTGGCGCGGCTGACGGTGGAGGAGCCGATCGCCGCGTACTACCGCCAGGTCGGCGTGGTGTGGGACGGCGGGCGGCTGCTGGAGTCCGGGATGTCGGGAGCGGCGGCCGAGTGAGCCCCGCGGGCCGCCACGGGTCCTCCGTGGCGCGCCGCGCCCACGCGGCACAGCCGCGTGCCGACATGTCCCGCGCCCCCCTGGGTCGGCGCACCTCCCCCTCGCTGAAAAGGACACCCCTCCCCATGTCTGACAAGATCGTCGTCGGCGGAGTCCCCGTCGACACCCGGCACTGGATCGGCGGCGAACGTGTCGCCTCCCCGGACACGTTCACCGACCACTCCCCCATCGACGGCGCCGTGCTCGGCGAGATCGCCCGCGGTGGGCCCGCCGAGGCCGCCGCCGCCGTCGCCGCAGCGAAGGCCGCGTTTCCCGCGTGGGCCGCGACCTCGCGGGCCGAGCGGGCGCGGATCCTGCACGCCATCGCCGACGGCGTGGAGAAGCGCCTGGAGGAGCTCGCCGTCGTCGAGACCACCGACAACGGAGCCCTGCTGCGGTCGCACCGGCGCGGCGTGATGCCCCGGGTGGCGCACAATTTCCGGTTCTTCGCGGACTGGCTGCTCCAGCTGGAGCACGACGACTTCGAGACGCGCGGGCACACGAACCACGTGTCGTGGGACCCGGCCGGCCCCTGCGTCCTGATCACCCCGTGGAACGCCCCGCTGATGCTCGCCACGTGGAAGGTCGCCCCGGCGCTCGCCGCCGGCGACACCGTGGTGCTGAAGCCCGCCGAGTGGTCACCGCTGACGGCCTCCCTGCTCGCCGACATCGCCGCCGAGGCGGGACTGCCGGCCGGTGTGCTGAACGTGGTGCAGGGCTACGGCGCCGAGATCGGCGACGCCCTCACCTCGCACCCGGACGTGCGCCGCATCAGCTTCACCGGCTCGGTGCCCACGGCCAAGCGGATCGCCGAGTCGGCCGCCGCGAACCTGACCCCGCTCAGCCTCGAACTCGGCGGCAAGTCCCCGCTGCTGGTGTTCGCGGACGCCGACCTGGACCTCGCCGTCGACCTCGCGGTGGAGCAGTACGACAACGCCGGACAGGTGTGCCTGGCCGCGACGCGCTTCCTCGTCGAGGAGGCGGTCGCCGAGGAGTTCACCCGGCGGTTCGTCGAGAAGGCGAGCACGCTGAAGCAGGGTGATCCCCGGGACGAGGCCACCGACATCGGGCCCAGCATCCACCCCCGGCAGCTGGAGAAGATCGACGGGTTCGTGCGGCGGGCCCTCGCGACCGGGGCGCGGGCGGTCGTCGGCGGGCACCGGCTGGACGGGCAGTACTACGCTCCGACCCTGCTCACCGATGTGGCCCAGGACTCGGAGATCGTGCAGGAGGAGGTCTTCGGGCCGGTCCTCACCCTTCAGACCTTCACCGGCGAGGACGAGGCCGTCCGGCTCGCCAACGACACCCGGTTCGGGCTGGCCGCGACCCTCGCCACCGGCGACCCGGCCCGCGCCGAGCGGGTCACCGCCCGCCTCGTCGCGGGCACCGTCTGGGTCAACTGCTTCTTCGTCCGCGATCTCCAGGCGCCCTTCGGCGGCTCCCGCCAGTCCGGGGTGGGCCGCGAGGGCGGCACCTGGAGCTTCGACTTCTACTGCGACCTCAAGAACACGGTCACCGCACCGAACGGATGGAACAACCATGGGTGAGATCGTCGGGGCGGGCCTCCTCGCCCATGTCCCCACCATCGTGCTGCCGGAGGAGGACCGGCTGGAGCTCAACGAGGGCAAGGAGATCACCCTTGTCACCGGCCTCCAGCAGCTCCGCAAGGACGTCTTCGAGCGGGACGACTACGACACGGTCGTGGTCCTCGACTCGCACTGGGCGACCACCGTCGAGTTCGTGGTCACCGCGCAGGCGCGGCGGGCCGGGCTGTTCACCTCCGAGGAGCTGCCGCGCGGCATGTGCCGGATGCCGTACGACTTCCCCGGCGACCCCGAACTCGCCCGCAACATCGAGAAGTTCGCGGACAAGCACGGCACCTGGATCACCGCGATCGAGGACGAGTACCTGCCGATCTACTACGCCACCATCAACCTGTGGAAGTTCCTCGGCGAGGGGCTGCCGGACAAGCGGTGGGTGACCATCGGGGTCTGCCAGACCGGCGACATGGAGGACCATCTGAGGCTGGGGCGGGCGCTCGCCGACGGCATCGCCGCCACACCGGGCCGCCGGGTGCTGCTGATCGCCTCGGGCGCCCTCTCCCACACCTTCTGGCCGCTGCGCGAACTGCGCGACCACGAGGCCAGCGACCCGGTGCACATCTTCACCCCCGAGGCACGCGCGGCCGACGAGGAGCGGATCGCCTGGTTCAAGGAGGGACGCCACGACCGGGTCCTCGACACCATGGACGAGTTCTGGAAGTTCAAGCCGGAGGCGAAGTTCTTCCACTACCTGATGATGGCCGGCGCCCTCGGCGAGCGGGCGTGCGCGGCCAGGGCCCGGCAGTACGGCGCGTACGAGAACTCCGTCGGCACCGGCCAGGTGCACCTCTGGTTCGACCGGCCCGCCGACGGCTGGACCGCATCCCACACCCCCGTACAGGAGTCCTCCCATGCCTGAGTACCGCCGCATCCTGCTCGACGGCGCCGCCGTCCAGGTCACCGTCGACGGGGACGAACTGCTCGCCGGGGACGGCCGCCGCGTCAAGATCGAGGACGCGCACCACCTGCCGCCGGTCGTGCCGTCGAAGGTGATCGCCGTCCACCTCAACCACCGCAGCCGCGTGGACGAGTTCGGGATCGAGCTGCCGGACACCCCCACGTACTTCCACAAGCCGACCTCGGCCCTCAACTCCCACCGGGGCGCGATCGTCCGCCCCGAGGGCTGCAAGTGGCTCAACTACGAGGGCGAGGTCGCCATCGTCATCGGGCGGACGGCGCGGAACATCTCCCCCGCCGAGGCCGGCGAGTACATCGCGGGCTACACCGTCGCCAACGACTACGGCCTGCACGACTTCCGTGACACGGACGCCGGCTCCATGCTCCGGGTGAAGGGCGCCGACACCCTCTGCCCGCTCGGTCCGGGCCTGGTCACCGACTGGGACTTCCGGGGCAAGAGCCTGCGGACCTACGTCAACGGCGAGGTCGCGCAGGACGGCTCCACCGACGAGATGCAGTGGGACATGCACTACCTCGTCGCCGACATCGCCCGCACCATCACCCTGTACCCGGGCGACGTACTGCTGTCGGGCACACCGGCCAACTCCCGGCCCGTGCGGCCGGGCGATGTCGTCGAGGTCGAGGTGGAGGGGCTCGGACGGCTCACCAACCACATCGTCACCGGCCCCACCCCGATCCGCGGCGACGTCGGCGCACAGCCCACCGAGTCCGAGGAGGTGCTGTCCACGGCGCTGGGCGGCGACTGGGAGTTCCGCGGCATCCGCCCGCCGAAGCGCTGACACCGCCCCGAGTCCTGCCGCACCGGGCCGCCGCGCCGGGCGCCCGGTGCGGTACGGCGGGCCCCTGGGATCTGTCGTCAAACTCCCGCCTGCCCTGCGGCGTCCGGGCGACGACGGCAGTTTGACGGCAGCCCCTGGGACACCCCGCGGGGGCCCGGAACCGTACAGGTAGGGTCACCGGCATGACCGATTCCGCCGACGCGCCCAAGAGCCGGAAGCCACGCAAGCGCCTGCACTACGGCGAGGGGCGGGAGGCCCTGCTGAACGCCGCGGTCCGGGTGGTGGCGCGGGGCGGACTGCGCAAGCTCACCTACCGGGCCGTCGCGGAGGAGGCCGGGGTCACCCACGGCCTCGTCGTCCACCACTTCGGCTCGCGGGACGCGCTGATCGAGGAGGCGCTCGCCCACACCATCCGCACGTCGCTGAGCGTCAGCTCGCTCGAACCCGGCACCGGCAAGGTCGCCGACTTCTCGACGGGTCTGTCGGAGATGGTCACGGCGGACCCCGGGCGGCAGGCGTTCCAGTACGAGCTGCTGCTGGAGTCCCGCCGCCGCCCGGAGCTGCTGCCTCAGTTGAGGGCGCTCTACGACGAGTACTTCGACGCCACCCGACGCGAGCTGAGCCGCATGCTGCCGGCCGACGCCGACCAGGCGCTGGTCCGGCTGGTGTTCGCCGCGCTCGACGGTCTGGTGCTGCACCAGCTCGTGCTGGGCGAGCCGGAGGTCACGGACGCCGCCGTGGAGCGGCTGCGCGGTCTGCTGCGGCTCCTCGACGCCGACGGCGACCCCGGCGACGCCGACGGCGGGGACACCGCCGAGTAGCCCCTCCCACCTGCGCTTTCCGAGGCCCCGGACACTGTTTCGTCCGGGGCCTCGTCGTCTTGTCCGCCCGCGATCGGTGGGTGTGCTCACGGAGGTGTCCACCCAGTGGAAAATCTTGCTCTCACCCCCTTGCCAAACGGATAGTTCAAGCCCACGATAGGGCAACTCGTTTGACCCGAAACGAACCTCCATCCCTCCCCGTCCCGACAGGTGATCCGAGTGGACAGTCAGACGGCGGTCGCCCCGCACACCTCGCAAGGTAACTCCACGGCCAGCAGGCTCAAGCCCGACTCCCTCGGCGTCCTGGGCATCCTCTTCTTCGTCCTCTCCGCCCAGGCCCCACTGACCGGCATCGCCGGTGCCGTGCCCATCGCCGTCGTCATCGGCAACGGGGCCGGCGCCCCCGCCGCGTACGTCGCGGCCGGCGTGGTGGTGCTGCTGTTCTCCATCGGCTTCGTCGCCATGGGCCGCCACGTCGTAGACGCCGGCGCCTTCTACACGTACATCGGCAAGGGCCTCGGCCGGTCGACGGGCTCCGGCAGCGCCGGGGTGGCACTCTTCGCCTACTGCGCGATCCAGGCCGCCATGTACGGGCTGTACGGCGCGACCATGAGCGGCCTCGTCGAGCACTACACCGGCCTCGGCGTCGCCTGGTGGGTCTGGGCGCTGGTCACGATGGCGGTCGTGCAGGTGCTCGGCGCCGCCGGCATCGAGATGGGCGCCAAGGTGCTCGCCGTGTTCGTCCTCGCGGAGTTCAGCATCCTCATCGCCTTCGCCCTGGTGACCTTCTTCAAGGGCGGCGGCCCCGAAGGGCTCGGCTTCACCGACAGCTTCTCGCCGGACGCGGCCCTCCAGGGCGCCCCGGGTGTGGCGCTGATGTTCGCGGTGGCGTCGATGTTCGGCTTCGAGGCCACCGCCATCTACGGCGAGGAGGCGCGGGAACCGAAGAGAACCGTCCCCCGGGCCACCTATCTGTCGGTCGCCGTGATCACCGTCTTCTTCGCCTTCACATCATGGATGCTGGTCTCCGCGCACGGCGCGTCCAGGGCGACGGCGGACGCGGGCAAGGCACTGGAGAGCGGCGACGCCGCCTCCTGGGTGTTCGCCCCGATCGCCGACCTGTTCGGCGCGTGGACCGGCGACGTCCTGCCGATCCTGCTGGCCACCTCGCTGTTCGCGGGCATCCTCGCCTTCCACAACTCCGCCAACCGCTATCTGTTCTCGCTGGGCCGAGAGGGTCTGCTGCCGCACGGTCTGACCAAGCTCAACGGCCGCCACTCCCCCTGGGCCGCCGGCACCGTCCAGACCGTGATCGCGGTGGCCCTCGTCGTCCCGTTCGCGCTCCTCGGCAAGGACCCGGTACTGACCCTCTTCTCCTGGTTCAGCGGGGTCGCCGTCCTCGCGCTCATGCTCCTGTACTTCCTGACCTCGGTGTCCGTGGTCGTCTTCTTCCGCCGCTCGCGCGCCGACACCCGGCTCTGGAACACGCTGATCGCCCCCGTCCTGGGCGCCCTCGGCATCGCCGGCGCGATCTGGCTGATCATCGAGAACTTCACCACGCTCATCGGCGGCGACCCCACCACCGCCCTCTGGCTCCAGCTGACCGTGCCCGTCGTGCTGGCCCTGGGGCTCGTCGCGGCCCGACTGACCCGACGGAGCCACGCCGCCGCGGGCTGACCCCGACGGAGCCACGCGGCCGCCGACTGACCCCGACGTCCCGCCCCGCGGCCGACGGCGGCACCACTCCCCTGGTGCCGCCGTCGGCCCACTCCCGCCACCGATCCGACCTGCCGCCCACCCGACTCAGGAAGAGGAGAGCCGATGCCGGCCCTCGCCCACGACGACCTCCTGCGCAGCGCCAAGGACCTGGACCTGCCCGCCCACCACCACATCGACGGGGCGGACGAGCCGGGCGGAGGCACCGCGTTCACGGTCGTCTCGCCCCGCAACGGACACGTCCTGCGCGAGGTCGCCGACGCCCGCCCCGCCGAGGTCGACCTGGCCGTGGCCGCCGCGCGCCGCGCCTTCGACTCCGGCCCCTGGCCCCGCCTCGCGCCCGCCGACCGCGGCCGGATCCTGCTGCGCGTCGCCGAACTCCTCGAAGAACACCGGGAGAAGCTGGCCCTCACCATCAGCCTGGAGATGGGCAAGCCGATCACGGACGCCTACGGGATCGAACTGCGGGCCGCGATCAACACGTTCCGCTGGTACGGGCAGCTGGCCGACAAACTCACCGACGAGTCCCCCCACACCGCCCCCGACGCCCTCGCCCTGATCACCCGCGAGCCGGCCGGGGTCGTCGGCGCCGTCGTCCCGTGGAACTTCCCTCTGACGCTGGCCAGTTGGAAGGTCGCCCCGGCCCTCGCCGCCGGCTGCACGGTCGTCCTGAAGCCGTCGGAGAACTCCCCCCTGTCCGCGCTGCTCCTCGGCCGGATCGCCACCGAGGCCGGACTGCCGCCGGGGGTCCTCAACGTCGTCACCGGCGACGGTCCGGTGGCCGGGCGGGCCATCGGGCTGCACCCGGACGTGGACGTGCTGGCGTTCACCGGTTCCACCGCGGTCGGCCGCCACTTCCTGCGCTACGCCGCCGACTCCAACCTCAAGCGCGTCTGGCTGGAGTTGGGCGGGAAGTCACCGAACATCATCCTTCCCGACGCCCCCGACCTGGAGAAGGCCGCCGCCACCGCCGCCTGGGGCATCTTCTTCAACCAGGGCGAGATGTGCACCGCGCCCTCCCGGCTGCTGGTGCACTCCTCCGTCGCCGAGCGCGTCACCGAGGCGATCGTGGCCCGCGCCCGTGACCTGCGCGTCGGCGACCCGCTCGACCCGGCGACCGAGATGGGCGCCCTGGTCGGCGAGGCCCATCTGGAGCGCGTCCTCGACCACATCGACACCGGCCGCGAGGAGGGCGCGCGCCTGCTGACCGGCGGCGAGCGCACCCTGACCGGCACCGGCGGCAGCTATCTGCGGCCCACCGTCTTCGACGGGGTGGACCCGGGCATGCGCCTGGCCCGCGAGGAGATCTTCGGCCCGGTGCTGTCCGTGCTGACCTTCGACGACCTGGACGAGGCCGTACGCCTGGCCAACGCCACCGAGTACGGCCTCGCCGCCGGCCTGTGGACCTCCGACCTGTCCACCGCGCACCGGGTCTCCCGCGCCCTCAAGGCGGGCACCGTCTGGGTCAACTGCTACGAGGAGGGCGACCTCACCGTGCCCTTCGGCGGCATGAAGCAGTCCGGCAACGGCCGCGACAAGTCCGCGCACGCCATCGACAAGTACACCGAACTGAAGACCACCTGGATCCAGCTGTGACCCCTTCCTCCACGCGACCGCCGACGCCCACGCGACCCCTGACGCCTCACCGACCCCTGATCGCGATTCCGGCCCGGTTCGCCGCCACCACGTCCGCGCTCCGGTACGCCGCCGAGGTCAACGCCCGCGCCCTGATCGAGGCGGTGTGGCGGGCCGGCGGAGAGCCGGTGAGCGTGCACCCCGCCGACCCGGCCGCAGCCGATGTCGCCGACCGGCTCGCCCGCTTCGACGGCGTCCTGCTGCCCGGTGGCGGTGACCTCGCCCCTCACCGCTACGGGGCGACCGACACCCACGCCACCGTGTACGACGTGGACGAGACACAGGACGCCTTCGACCTGGCGGTCGCCCGCGAGACGCTCGCCCTGGGGCTGCCGCTGCTGGCGGTCTGCCGGGGCCTCCAGGTCGTCAACGTCGCCCTCGGAGGCACCCTGGAGCAGGACATGGGCGGCCCGGAGCGCGAGCACCGGCATCTCGTGCACCCCGTCACACTGCGACCGGCGTCGGAGGTGGCCCGCGCGACGGGCGCCGAGAAGGTCGACGCGTCCTGCTACCACCACCAGCGTGTCGACCGCCTCGGCACGGGCCTGGAGGTGACGGCCACCGCGGTGGACGGCACCGCCGAGGCGCTCGAACTCATCGGTGCGCGCGGCTGGTTCACGGCCGTCCAGTGGCATCCCGAGGACACCGCCGCCGACGATCCCGCCCAGCAGAACCTCTTCGACGCCCTCGTCCGGGCCGCCCGCAACCGGAGTTGAGCGCGGGCTCAGGGACTGAGAACGAGCTCAGGCGCGGCGAACGGGCTCAGGTGCTGAGAACGGGTTCGGGACTCGGGGTGAAGTGGAGCAGTTCGTCGCCGCCCGGCTGCACCACGCCGTAGCTGCTCTCCGGAACCTCGTTCCAGGCGCCGGGCAGATCACCCAGGGGCTCGGAGACGACGAGCCGGGTGTCGTCGGAGACCTCGCGCAGGAAGGTCAGGTCGGGGTGGAGCGACCGGAGCGTCTCCACATCGGTGCTGTAGTAGAGCGAGCGCGAGGCGCCCTGGCTGGAGTAGCGGAAGGCCCACAGCCGCTGCCCCTCCGTGACGGCCACCGTCATCTGGAGCGGGAACTCCACGCCGTGCTCACGGCCGACCCGCTCCACCAGGCCCGCCATCCGCGCGACGGCGCCCGGCGGGTCCTCCTCCAGACCGAAGGTGAGCGCCAGGTAGAACATCATCTCGGAGTCCGTCGACCCCTCCATGTCGAGGAACAGCTCCGGGTCGACGACGAGGGCGAGGTCCCGGCGCATCCGGTGGAACTCGGCGATCGCACCGTTGTGCATCCACATCCAGCGGCCGTGCCGGAACGGATGGCAGTTGGTCTGCTGCACGGCCGTGCCGGTGGTCGCCCGGATGTGGGCGAAGAACAGCGGGGACTCGACGTGGTCGGCGATCTCCCGCAGGTTCCGGTTGCTCCACGCCGGTCCGATGTCCCGGAAGATGGCGGGGGCATGGGTGTGGGGGGACGTGTCGTACCAGCCGACGCCGAATCCGTCGCCGTTGGTCGTCTCCACACCCATTCGCGCGTGCAGGCTCTGGTCGATCAGCGAGTGCGCGGGCCTGTACAGGATGGTGTCGAGCAGCACAGGCGTTCCCGAGTAGGCAAGCCACCGGCACATGGGTCTCCCTTTCATGGTGTTCGGTCGTGCGCGCCGACCGGCGCGTCTGACCCAGTACCCCCGCCGGCGGGGCCCCCGCCGGCGGCGCTCTCCTAGGCGCCGCCTCCGGTGGGGCCCTGACCGGGGTATTTTCCGTCCGGGCCCCCGCCGGACCGCTGTCCGGCGTGACCGGCCGGTCTCCCCGACGCGGAGCCACGGCCGTTCATGCGGTGCCCTTCCCCTCCCCCTCCCCTCACATGTCGCTCGAAGCGAGGGAGTCGTCCTTGCGCACCACGCACAGGGCCCAGATGACGAACCCCGACATCGCGATCATCACGATCGACCACGCCGGGTAGTACGGCAGCGAGAGGAAGTTCGCGATGATGATGAGCGAGGCGATGCCCACGCCAGCGACACGTGCCCACGTCGACGTCTGGAACAGCCCGGCGCTCACGATCAGGGCGACGGCACCCAGGATCAGGTGGATCCAGCCCCAGCTGGTGAGGTCGAACTCGTAGACGTAGTTGCGGGTCGTGAGGAAGATGTCGTCCTCGGCGATCGCCGCGATGCCGCGCATCACGTCGAGGACACCGGCGATCAGGAGCATGACGGCGGCGAACGCCGTCAGTCCGACTGCCCATCCCTGCTTGGCCGAGTGTTCGCGCGTGGGGCGGGTGTGGTGTGTGGTTGCCATGCTGCTGCCTCGTTTCGTGTCGGCTCCGGGCGCGGTCGGCGACCGGAGGGGTGGGGGACGTGAGTCAGCGTTCCGGGGCGCCGGAGCCGCTCAGCACCAGTTCCTTGGCCCGGCGGAACTCCTCGTCGGTGATGTCACCGCGGGCACGGATCTCGGAGAGCCTGGTCAGTTCGTCGACGCTGGTGGTCCGGCCGCCGGAGCCGGCGGCGGTCTCACGGATGTAGCTGTCGAAGGCCTGCTGCTGGGCGCGGGCCTGCGCCACCTCGCGGCGGCCCATGTTCTTGCCACGGGCGATCACGTAGACGAACACACCGAGGAAGGGCAGGACGATGGCGAACACCAGCCAGCCTGCCTTGGCCCAGCCGCTCAGCTCGTCGTCGCGGAAGATGTCGACGATGACGCGGAACAGCAGGACGAACCACATGATCCACAGGAAGAACACCAGCATCGTCCAGAAGGCGCTCAGCAGTGGATAGTCGTACGCCAGATAGGTCGGCCCACTCATGTCTCTCCTCCGTCCTGCCCATGCCCGGCCGTGACGCCCGGCCTTGCCCTCTCAGCGTGCTCACGGCGAGGACCGCGCGTCCTCACCCGAGAAGGGTGAAACCGCGTCGTCGGCGGCACGGACCGGTGGCCCGTCCTCTCACCCGTGCCCCGGGGGTCGGCGGCCCG
>NZ_LIQX01000030.1:33442-34377 GCF_001418475.1 Streptomyces ossamyceticus
CCGGGCCGAGGGCCAGGCCGGACACGGCGACCAGGAACACCCCGATCAGCCAGGACAGGAACGTGAAGACCGGTCCGAGCGGGCCGAACTCCTCCAGGCTGCGCTGCATGGCCGCCGGCATGAACAGGCGGGCCGCCCAGCTCAGCACCACCGTGCCCGTTCCCGCCAGCACGGCCCCGGGGAGCAGCTCCCGCCAGCCGATCCGGCCGCCGAGCAGCAGATGCTGGGACCACCACCACAGCAGCGGCGCCGCCAGCAAGGACAGCACCAGCCCCGTCACGGTGCCCAGGCCGAAGCCGCCGCGCAGCGGTGCCTGGAGCAGCAGGGCGCCCAGCCAGACCACGAGCCAGAGCAGCCAGCGCCACGCGGTCACCGCCCGAAGGGGTGCCCTGGGCAGGTGCCAGCACCGTTCGCACACCGCCTGGAGCGCCCGGCTGAAGGCGGTGGCGGAGACGAGGGTGATCAGCACTCCGAGGGCGCCCACGGTGTCGCGGGTGGTACCGGTCGCGGCGAACGCCTGACGCATCTCGTCGAGGGTGTCGCCGCGGATCCCCAGCACCGCGCGGAGCGAGTCGACCAGCAGGTCCTGGATTCCTCCGGGGGCGAAGGACGCCACGGTCATCAGCAGGGGGAGCGCCGTGATGAAGGCCTGGGCGGCCAGTCGTACGGAGCCCTCCACCACGTTGAGGGCCGACAGGTGGGGCAGGAGCCGGGCGGCGGGACCCGCGCGCAGCCCGGCGGCGACCCGTTCAGCCCTGCTTCTGCCCCACCTGTCGGCCCTCAACGTGGTGGAGGGCTCCGTACGACTGGCCGCCCAGGCCTTCATCACGGCGCTCCCCCTTCTGATGACCGTGGCGTCCTTCGCCCCCGGAGGAATCCAGGACCTGCTGGTCGACTCGTTCCGCGCGGTTCTGGGGATCCGCGGCGACACCCTC
>NZ_LIQX01000300.1 GCF_001418475.1 Streptomyces ossamyceticus
GGTCCCCGCCTCGCCCTCACCCCCACCGCCTGGGCGACCTTCCTCCCCTACGCCTCCGGCTGCTGACACGGCGACCACAAGAGAGGGGGCGGCGGTTCCAAGAACCGCCGCCCCTCCCGTACGCCCCGCACAACTACGACCAACCCGCTCAGGTCGTGTTCCGCCTCCGCCGAGCCCCCGGCCGCCGCTCGCTCGGCCGCGTCACCGGGTCCCCCGCCTCCAGCGCGGCCGCGCGGCGCCGCAGCCCGAAGTCGGCGAGCGCCTCCGCCAGCTTGTGCACGGACGGCTCAGGCGCCATCACGTCCACCCGCAGCCCGTGCTCCTCGGCGGTCTTCGCCGTCGCGGGCCCGATACAGGCGATCACGGTGACGTTGTGCGGCTTGCCGGCGATGCCGACCAGGTTCCGCACGGTGGACGACGACGTGAACAGCACGGCGTCGAAGCCACCGCCCTTGATCGCCTCACGGGTCTCGGCCGGCGGCGGCGAGGCCCGCACGGTCCGGTAGGCGGTCACGTCGTCGACCTCCCACCCGAGCTCGATCAGCCCGGCGACCAGCGTCTCCGTGGCGATGTCGGCCCGCGGCAGGAACACCCGGTCGATCGGGTCGAAGACCGGGTCGTACGGCGGCCAGTCCTCCAGCAGCCCGGCCGCGGACTGCTCACCGCTCGGCACCAGGTCCGGCTTCACCCCGAACGCGACCAGCGCCCTGGCGGTCTGCTCGCCCACCGCGGCGACCTTGATCCCCGCGAAGGCCCGCGCGTCGAGGCCGTACTCCTCGAACTTCTCCCGTACGGCCTTGACCGCGTTCACCGAGGTGAAGGCGATCCACTCGTACCGTCCGGTCACCAGACCCTTGACCGCGCGCTCCATCTGCTGCGGGGTGCGCGGCGGTTCGACGGCGATCGTCGGGACCTCGTGCGGCACGGCCCCGTAGGACCGCAGCTGGTCGGAGAGCGAGGCGGCCTGCTCCTTCGTGCGCGGCACGAGGACCCGCCAGCCGAACAGCGGCTTGCTCTCGAACCACGACAACTGGTCGCGCTGGGCCGCGGCGGAACGCTCACCGACCACGGCTATCACCGGCCGGCCGCCCTCCGGCGAGGGCAGCACCTTGGCCTGCTTCAGCACCTGCGCGATCGTGCCGAGCGTGGCGGTCCAGGTCCGCTGCCGGGTCGTCGTCCCGGCGACGGTGACGGTCAGCGGCGTATCGGGCTTGCGGCCGGCGGCGACCAGCTCACCGGCGGCGGCGGCCACGGTCTCCAGCGTCGCCGAGACCACGACGGTCCCGTCGGACGCGCCGACCTCGGTCCAGCACCGCTCGGACGCCGTGCGCGCGTCCACGAAGCGCACGTCCGCGCCCTGCGCGTCCCGCAGCGGCACACCCGCGTAGGCGGGCACTCCCACGGCGGCGGCCACACCGGGCACCACCTCGAACGGCACACCCGCGGCGGCGCACGCCAGCATCTCCCCGGTGGCGTAGGTGTCCAGGCCAGGGTCCCCGGACACCGCACGGACGACCCGCTTGCCGCCCCTCGCGGCCTCCATGACAAGATGTGCCGCATCCCGCACAGCGGGTGCACCAACGGTTGTCGACGCGCCGTCAACAACCGTCAGCTGAGGCGTGCCTGTGCCCGAAAACGTATCCGCTGAAGTAGCCGCGGAAGAGGCCGAGGGCGCCGCGGCCACGGGCGACGGCGGGCCCGTGTCGGTGTCCAGTACGGCGACGCCCGGACGGGCATGCGCGCGCACCACGTCGAGCACGTCGTGCTCGGCGACGAGGACGTCCGCGTTCGCCAGCGCCTCCACGGCGCGCAGGGTCAGCAGTCCCGGATCCCCGGGTCCGGCACCGAGGAAGGTGACGTGACCGTGGTCCGGACCGGCGGAAAGGGTGGTGGGGCTCAATGTGCTCGCTCCCCCATCAGACCGGCCGCGCCCTTGGCGAGCATCTCGGCCGCGAGTTCACGGCCGAGCGCCATTGCCTGGTCGTGCGTCTCGGGCACGGGACCGGTGGTGGACAGCTGCACCAGCGTCGAGCCGTCGGTCGTGCCGACGACGCCGCGCAGGCGCATCTCCTTGACAGTCTGCCCGTCGGCCAGAAGGTCGGCGAACGCACCCACCGGGGCGCTGCAACCGGCCTCCAGGGCGGCGAGCAGGGACCGCTCGGCGGTCACGGCGGCCCGTGTGTACGGGTCGTCGAGTTCGCCGAGCGCGGCGACCAGCGACGCGTTGTCCGCGACGCATTCGATCGCCAGTGCCCCCTGGCCGGGGGCGGGCAGAACGGTGTCGACCGAGAGGAAGTCGGTCGCCTCGTCGATCCGGCCGATCCGGTTCAGTCCGGCGGCGGCCAGCACGACGGCGTCCAGCTCACCCTTCCGCACATATCCGATCCGGGTGTCTACGTTCCCGCGGATCGGCACCGTCTCGATCGTCAGGCCGTGGCTGCGCGCGTACGCGTTCAGCTGGGCCATCCGCCGCGGCGAGCCGGTGCCGACGCGGGCGCCGTCCGGCAGCTGGGCGAAGGTCAGGCCGTCGCGGGCGACCAGCACGTCCCGCACGTCCTCGCGCACCGGCACGGCGGCCAGCGCCAGCTCGGCGGGCTGCGCGGTCGGCAGGTCCTTCAGGGAGTGCACGGCGAAGTCGACCTCGCCGCGCAGCAGCGCCTCCCGCAGCGCGGTGACGAAGACGCCCGTGCCGCCGATCTGCGCCAGATGCTCGCGCGAGACGTCGCCGTACGTCGTGATCTCCACGAGTTCGACGGGCCGCCCGGTCACCTGCCGGACCGCGTCCGCCACCAGCCCGGACTGGGCCATGGCGAGCTTGCTCCGCCTGGTCCCGAGCCGCAGCGGCCCATCGGCTCGACGCTGGGGCGCCTCACGTGCCTGCTCACTCATGATCGCCCTCGGTTCTCGGCGTTCTCTTGGCTGTCATCGGCCCGGGACACGGCGGCGACCGTCTCCTGGTCCAGGTCGAACAAGGTCCGCAGCGCGTCCGCGTACCCGGCGCCGCCGGGTTCGGCCGCGAGCTGCTTGACCCGTACGGTCGGCGCGTGCAGCAGCTTGTCCACGACGCGCCGCACGGTCTGGGTGATCTCGCCGCGGTGCTTGTCGTCGAGGCCGGGCAGCCGGCCCTCCAGGCGGGCGATCTCGCTCGCGACGACATCCGCGGCCATGGCGCGCAGCGCCACCACGGTGGGGGTGATGTGCGCGGCCCGTTGGGCGGCGCCGAAGGCGGCCACCTCGTCCGAAACGATCCTCCGCACCATGTCCACGTCGGCGGCCATCGGCGCGTCGGCGGAGGCCTCGGCGAGGGACTCGATGTCGACCAGGCGGACACCGGGCAGCCGGTGCGCGGCGGCGTCGATGTCCCGCGGCATGGCCAGGTCCAGCAGCGCGAGCACGGGCTCGGGCCGGGGCGCCTCGACGACCGGCTCGGGCCGGCGCAGTTCGGTGATCCGGCCGGTGACGGCGAAGGTCGCGGCGAGCGCGGCGATCAGCTCGGCGTCGGCGGCGGGCGTGCGGCGGGTGGCGGTGCGCCGGTCGACGGTCGCGTTGTCGACCCAGGCCGCGTGCTGCTCCAGCGTCGCCGCGTCCATCCCGGCAACCGCGGCCTCGCCGTGCACGGAGAAGCCTCCGCCCTGGACGGCGGGGAGGTCGAGCGGACAGTCCTCGTCGGTACCGATGGACGTCGGCGGCAGCACGGGCCGTATGTCGCCCCGCGTGTCCGCGCGGTGGTCGTGCCCGGCGGCGGCCGTGCCCTCGGGCACCCGCCCCTCGACGGCGGCGGCGACGGCGTCGGCGGTCAGGACCAGGCCCGTCGCACCGGTGCAGGAGACGACGACATCGGCACGTGTCAGCTCGGAAGGCACCGATTCCATCGGTACCGCGCGGGCCACCACGTCCGTTTCGCCCTTTTCGCCCTGCTCGCCGAGGATCTGCGCGAGCCGCTCGGCCCGGTCGTACGTCCGGTTGGCGACCACGATCTCGGCGACCCCGGCCCGCGCCAGCGTGGCGGCGGCCAGCGACGACATCGACCCGGCGCCGATCACGACGGCCCGCTTGCCCCGGGCCCACGCCTCGACGGCGCCACCGGCGGTGAACTGCTCCAGGCCGAAGGTCACCAGCGACTGCCCGGCCCGGTCGATCCCGGTCTCGGAGTGCGCCCGCTTGCCGACCCTGAGGGCCTGCTGGAACAGGTCGTTCAGCAGCCGCCCGGCGGTGTGCAACTCCTGCGCGCGGGCCAGCGCGTCCTTGATCTGCCCGAGGATCTGCCCCTCGCCGACGACCATGGAGTCCAGCCCGCAGGCCACCGAGAACAGATGGTGGACGGCCCGGTCCTCGTAGTGCACGTACAGATAGGGCGTCAGCTCGTCGAGGCCCACTCCGCTGTGCTGGGCGAGCAGCGTGGACAGCTCGGCGACACCGGCGTGGAACTTGTCGACGTCCGCGTAGAGCTCGATGCGGTTGCAGGTGGCGAGGACGGCGGCCTCGGTGGCCGGCTCGGCGGCCACCGTGTCCTGGAGCAACTTGATCTGCGCGTCCAGGGACAGCGCGGCCCGCTCCAGCACACTCACCGGAGCGCTGCGGTGACTCAGCCCGACGACCAGGAGACTCATGCCGGCATCACGGCGGGGACATCCCCGTCGGGCCCTTTCCCGGACTCCTTGGGAGCCAGCGGCACGGCCGCGGACTCGCCCGCGGCCTCCTCCCCGGCCTTGCGCTGCTCGTGGAAGGCGAGGATCTGCAGCTCGATCGAGAGATCCACCTTGCGTACGTCGACACCGTCCGGCACGGACAGGACGGTGGGCGCGAAGTTCAGGATGGACGTGACCCCGGCGGCGACGAGCCGGTCGCACACCTGCTGGGCGGCTCCGGCGGGGGTGGCGATCACGCCGATGGAGACCCCGTTGTCGTCGATGATCTTTTCCAGGTCGTCCGTGTGCTGCACCGGGATGCCCGCGACCGGCTTCCCCGCCATCGCCGGGTCGGCGTCTATCAGCGCGGCGACCCGGAACCCACGGGAGGCGAACCCTCCGTAGTTGGCGAGGGCGGCGCCGAGGTTACCGATACCGACGATCACGACCGGCCAGTCCTGGGTGAGGCCCAGCTCACGGGAGATCTGGTAGACGAGGTACTCGACGTCGTAGCCGACGCCCCGCGTCCCGTACGAACCGAGGTAGGAGAAATCCTTGCGGAGCTTCGCGGAGTTGACCCCCGCCGCGGCCGCCAGTTCCTCGGATGAAACGGTGGGTACCGAGCGCTCGGACAGCGCGGTCAGGGCACGGAGGTACAGCGGAAGCCTGGCGACGGTGGCCTCGGGAATCCCTCGGCTGCGGGTCGCCGGTCGGTGAGTTCGGCCAGTTGCCACGGTGCTCCTGCGGGTAGAGCGGGGCTGCGGGCGGTCATGCGTCCCCAGACCGCCCCGTCGACAGCAGGCTATGTCTTTGTGAACGCGTGCACAAAGATGGTGTCCGATTTGCCCGGCCAACGTGACCGGGGTCACGCACGCTCGACGCGCACGCGTGGAACCGGCACGGACGTGCCTTCGTTCCTCACGCGACGCCCAGCTCGGCGCCTTGTTCCACGGGGGCAAAACCGCACACTCTCCTCACGAATCCCGCCCCCGAGACCAATCAGCCCGTCGATCCTAAGCGACTTTCTGGACCACTTGGACTGGCCGGTCAGTCACATCTGTGTAAGGGCTTTGCGCAGACGCGCCTCGTCCACCCGCCAGAACGTGTGTTGCGCGCCGTCCACCAGTACGACCGGAATCTGCTCCCAGTACGCGCGGTGCAGCTCCTCGTCCTGGGTGATGTCCTTCTTCTCCCAGGGCACCCCGAGCTCCCCGCACACCTTCTCGATCACCGACTGTGCGTCATCGCACAGATGACACCCCGGCTTGCCGATCAGTGTGACGAGACGCTCCCCCGGATCACGCGACCGTCGCCGAAACATGGCACTCATGCCGCCATTGTCGCAGCGCAGGACGCGCCCGCTCGTCACCCGTCCCGCCCCCGGACACGCCGTACGGACCACCTCTTTAACGACAAGGTCGTGGAGAGTTCACACCTTGCCAACCTCTCGACTCCGGAACCGCCGAACAGACTGGCTATGCTCACGACATGGCCGCTCTAGGATGGCTCACTCCTCGTAGGCGCTCCGCCACGGCACGGAGTGTGTTGGCAGGCGAGGCCTCAGCCGAGGCCGCGCGCAAGTCCTCCCGGGAACTGGAGGACCTCGCTCCCGCGCCCGACACCCCTGCCGCCGAACCGGAGTTCCCGGTCCTCGGCGACGAGAAGGCCGCGGCCTTCTTCGACCTCGACAACACAGTCATGCAGGGCGCGTCGCTGTTCCACTTCGGCCGGGGCCTGTACAAGCGGAAGTTCTTCGAGACCCGCGACCTCGCCCGATTCGCCTGGCAGCAGGCGTGGTTCCGGCTCGCGGGCTCCGAGGACCCCGAGCACATGCAGGACGCCCAGAACTCCGCGCTCTCCATCGTCAAGGGCCACCGCGTCGCCGAACTGACCATCATCGGCGAGGAGATCTACGAC